>NZ_CP165625.1:0-565000 GCF_041200085.1 Flavobacterium sp. WC2409 | reverse complement strand
GGCTTAACCACTTATCCTTGCCAGCAACGTTAACTCGTAGGCTCATTATGCAAAAGGCACGCCGTCACCCCACGAAAGGGCTCCGACCGCTTGTAAGCGTATGGTTTCAGGATCTATTTCACTCCGTTATTCACGGTTCTTTTCACCTTTCCCTCACGGTACTGGTTCACTATCGGTCTCTCAGGAGTATTTAGCCTTAGCGGATGGTCCCGCCAAATTCAGACAGGATTTCTCGTGTCCCGCCCTACTCAGGATACCACTATCAATTATATCACTTACCTATACAGGACTATCACCCTCTTTGGTTCTACTTTCCAGTAGATTCTAGTTCGTTTTACATTGAATATCGTGGTCCTACAACCCCAACATTGCCGTAACAACATTGGTTTGGGCTAATCCGCGTTCGCTCGCCACTACTTACGGAATCACTTTTGTTTTCTTCTCCTCCGCCTACTTAGATGTTTCAGTTCAGCGGGTTTGCCCACCTATCGGTGTACTAGATCTTCAATCTAGTGGGTTGCCCCATTCAGGTATCTACGGATCAATCGGTGTGTGCCCGTCCCCGTAGCTTTTCGCAGCTTATCACGCCTTTCATCGCCTCTGAGAGCCAAGGCATCCCCCATACGCCCTTATTTTGCTTATTGTACCAATCTTAAAATTAATTAAGACCGTTTTTGTTTGTCTTTTACTATAAATAGTAAAAAACGCTTTCTACTTTTTATATTTTTCTTATCTCAATATGTCAATGAACTTGTATCGCTAGTTTAATCGTTTTTTCGTTTAATCGTTTAACCGATTTAACAAATCAACGTATCAACTTTTGATTTGTGGAGAATAACGGAGTCGAACCGTTGACCTCCTGCGTGCAAGGCAGGCGCTCTAGCCAGCTGAGCTAATCCCCCGTTTCAAATTTTAAATTATGAATGGTGAATTTTGAATTAATGTATAATTCATACTCATACTTCTAAAATTTCCTTTTATTCTGAATTTATTTCAGAATCTATTTAAGTATAAATAGTTGTCTCGGACAGACTCGAACTGTCGACCCCTACATTATCAGTGTAGTACTCTAACCAGCTGAGCTACGAGACACTCTTATTCTTAAATTGTATTATTTGAACTAACAGCAAGAGTAATAAATTCTCAATCTTTGTTTCCACTTTCTCTTTTCGTCTCTTTCCCTACCGTGCTTATAAATAAGCTAACACTAAGGCTCTAGAAAGGAGGTGTTCCAGCCGCACCTTCCGGTACGGCTACCTTGTTACGACTTAGCCCTAGTTACCAGTTTTACCCTAGGCAGCTCCTTGCGGTCACCGACTTCAGGCACCCCCAGCTTCCATGGCTTGACGGGCGGTGTGTACAAGGCCCGGGAACGTATTCACCGGATCATGGCTGATATCCGATTACTAGCGATTCCAGCTTCACGGAGTCGAGTTGCAGACTCCGATCCGAACTGTGACCGGTTTTGTAGATTCGCTCCTGGTCGCCCAGTGGCTGCTCTCTGTACCGGCCATTGTAGCACGTGTGTAGCCCAAGGCGTAAGGGCCGTGATGATTTGACGTCATCCCCACCTTCCTCACAGTTTGCACTGGCAGTCTCGTTAGAGTTCCCGACATGACTCGCTGGCAACTAACAACAGGGGTTGCGCTCGTTATAGGACTTAACCTGACACCTCACGGCACGAGCTGACGACAACCATGCAGCACCTTGTAAATTGTCTTGCGAAAAGTCTGTTTCCAAACCGGTCAATCTACATTTAAGCCTTGGTAAGGTTCCTCGCGTATCATCGAATTAAACCACATGCTCCACCGCTTGTGCGGGCCCCCGTCAATTCCTTTGAGTTTCAAACTTGCGTTCGTACTCCCCAGGTGGGATACTTATCACTTTCGCTTAGCCACTGAGATTGCTCCCAACAGCTAGTATCCATCGTTTACGGCGTGGACTACCAGGGTATCTAATCCTGTTCGCTACCCACGCTTTCGTCCATCAGCGTCAATATATTAGTAGTAACCTGCCTTCGCAATTGGTATTCCATGTAATCTCTAAGCATTTCACCGCTACACTACATATTCTAGTTACTTCCTAATAATTCAAGTCTAGCAGTATCAATGGCCGTTCCACCGTTGAGCGATGGGCTTTCACCACTGACTTACTAAACCGCCTACGGACCCTTTAAACCCAATGATTCCGGATAACGCTTGGATCCTCCGTATTACCGCGGCTGCTGGCACGGAGTTAGCCGATCCTTATTCTTACGATACCGTCAAGCTCCTTCACGAAGGAGTGTTTCTTCTCGTATAAAAGCAGTTTACAATCCATAGGACCGTCATCCTGCACGCGGCATGGCTGGATCAGGCTTGCGCCCATTGTCCAATATTCCTCACTGCTGCCTCCCGTAGGAGTCTGGTCCGTGTCTCAGTACCAGTGTGGGGGATCTCCCTCTCAGGACCCCTACCCATCGTAGCCTTGGTATGCCGTTACCATACCAACTAGCTAATGGGACGCATGCTCATCTTTCACCGATAAATCTTTAATAATTAAATGATGCCATTCAATTATACTATGAGGTATTAATCCAAATTTCTCTGGGCTATCCCTCTGTGAAAGGTAGATTGCATACGCGTTACGCACCCGTGCGCCGGTCTCTAATTCCGAAGAACTATACCCCTCGACTTGCATGTGTTAAGCCTGCCGCTAGCGTTCATCCTGAGCCAGGATCAAACTCTTCATCGTATATTATGCAAGAACCATAAATGATTCTCTATTTATTTTTGACTGAAGGTCTAGTGGTTTTTTCAAATCTCTCGATTCTATTACTCTTATTCTTTTGTCTTTGAAATCTCTCTCAAAAACGGCTGTCAATTCAATATGTCTAGGAACGTGTCTTATCTTGTTTTCCACTCGTAGCAACACTTAACGTGTCGCTCGAAGCGGGTGCAAAAGTACAACTTCTCTTTTTATCTGGCAAGAAAAATTTGAAGTTTTTTAGAAAAATAAATCTTTCTTTTTCTTCTCTTCTCTTATCAGCTTATCAAGGAACGTTGCGCGTTTAGCGGGGTGCAAAAGTAACTATCACTTTTAAATCTCACAAGCTTTTTTGAAACTTTTTTTGAAAATAAATTTTCTGCCTTGTTTCGTTTGCTTGCCAGTATTTGAAAGAACGTCTGCGTTGTTGCGGGTGCAAAAGTAGACTCTTTAAACCGTTATTCAATACTTTTTAACCGCTTTTCTTTGCTTTATTTGCGATTTATTTTTAACACATTGGAAATGTAGAACTTGAACATGGGGTTGGTTTGCGGTTTTTTAAAATTGTTGGACAAATCTTTTAGGGATTGTAATGTTTGCACGGTTGCCGTGCTTTTTTCCCTAACATATAAGTCATATAAGTTTTGTTTTAATCCTTGTTGATCGTGGGTTTTGATTCGGATTATTAGATTTGAACCATATAAGTCATAGAAGATCATAGAAGCTGGAAGAAATTATCCTCTACCTGGCCCTCTCCGAAGGAAAAGGAGACTCTACGGATGTTTATTGTGGCGCTTTTTGGTTTTACGCTTTGCGGTTTATAAACACATAAGCTTTTCGTAAATACCTTATATGACTTATATGATGAGAAACAAGTACTACATTAGCACTTTATATAATTAAAAGGCCTTTATCAACTAGAGGTATAACGCTGCACCTTGAGCTACAATATCTAGTAGACAGCCTATCCTTATATATAGGTAACAAAAACAGTTTTTGAAATCGAAAATTTATAGAGAGCACCTTGCCCTAGCCCTGATAGAAGTGGAAATCCTACTGAGCCGTTGTACGGCGAGGTAGATTGTAGCGAATAGCAGGAAATAGCTCCTAAAAACCCTCCCTTACTTTATATGTATAAGGGATGAACAGTACAAAACACCCCATTTTAGTATTACACCTATATTATATGGAACAAACCTTATATATATATTGTATGTATTTTTGTAATGTTTATATTTGCATTCTTAAATTAATAAACAATGATTAAGATTACTTTGCCCGATGGGTCAGTTAGAGAGTATGCGCAAGACGTAACTCCTATGGATGTTGCTAAAAGCATTAGCGAAGGATTTGCTAGAAATGTAATTTCTGCTTCTTTTAATGGTACAACTATTGAAACCACAACTCCTTTGACGACAGACGGTAGCCTTATATTATATACATGGAATGACGAAGGCGGAAAGAAAGCTTTTTGGCATTCGACTTCACACGTGATGGCACAAGTTCTTGAGGAAATGTACCCTGGTATTAAATTAACTCTTGGACCTGCAATTGCTAATGGGTTTTATTATGATGTAGATTTTGAAGAGCAAAAAATCACAGAGGCTGATTTTAAGAAAATTGAAGACCGTGTTCTTGAAATTTCAAGAGGAAAACATGAATTTAAATTGCGTCCTGTAACTAAAGCAGAAGCTTTGGAATTATATAAAGACAATGTTTACAAAACGGAGATGATTACTAATCTTGAAGACGGAACAATTACGTTTTGTGATCATGATACTTTTACAGACTTATGCCGTGGTGGACATATTCCAAATACTGGAATAATCAAGGCGATGAAAATCATGAGCGTTGCTGGTGCATACTGGCGTGGTGATGAAAAGAACAAACAGTTAACTCGTGTTTACGGAACATCATTCCCAAAACAAAAAGATTTAACAGAGTACCTGTTATTGCTTGAAGAAGCAAAAAGACGTGACCATAGAAAATTAGGTAAGGAATTAGAATTATTTGCTTTCTCAGCAAAAGTAGGACAAGGTTTACCGTTATGGCTACCTAAAGGAGCTGCATTGAGAGAGCGTTTAGAGCAATTCTTGAAGAAAGCACAAAAGAAAGCAGGTTACGAACAAGTCGTTACACCACATATTGGTCAGAAAGAATTATACGTTACTTCTGGACACTATGCTAAATATGGTGCTGATAGTTTTCAGCCGATAAGCACACCGCATGAAGGTGAAGAGTTTTTATTGAAACCAATGAACTGCCCTCACCATTGTGAAATTTACAATGTACGTCCTTGGTCTTACAAAGATTTACCGAAGCGTTATGCTGAATTTGGTACTGTATATCGATATGAACAAAGTGGAGAATTGCATGGTTTAACCCGTGTGCGTGGTTTTACTCAGGATGATGCGCATATTTTTTGTACTCCAGAACAGTTAGACGAAGAGTTTAAAAAAGTAATTGACTTGGTACTGTATGTATTTGGTTCATTAGGATTTGAAAACTTTACTGCTCAGATATCTTTAAGAGATAAAGAGAATAGAGAAAAATACATAGGAACTGATGAAAACTGGGAGAAAGCAGAAAATGCTATTATCAATGCCGCAGCAGACAAAGGTTTAAATACCGTTGTTGAATATGGTGAAGCAGCATTTTATGGCCCTAAGTTAGATTTCATGGTGAAAGATGCTCTTGGAAGACAATGGCAATTAGGAACTATTCAGGTAGATTATAACCTTCCTGAACGTTTTGACTTGACATACAAAGGATCTGACAATGAATTACATAGACCCGTAATGATTCATAGAGCACCGTTTGGATCTATGGAGCGCTTTATAGCCATCTTACTAGAACATACTGCAGGAAATTTCCCACTCTGGTTAATGCCTGAACAGGCTATTATATTGTCTTTGAGTGAGAAATATGAAATATATGCCAAAAAAGTTTTAGATTTGCTAGAAAATCACGAAATTCGCGCCCTCATTGACAACCGAAACGAGACGATTGGGAAGAAAATTAGAGATGCTGAAATGCAGAAGATCCCATTCATGTTGATTGTAGGTGAGGAAGAAGAGAAAAACGGAACTATATCCATCCGTCGTCATGGACAGGAAGGAAAAGGGAATATTACCATTACAATAGAAGAATTTGCTGCTATTGTAGATGAAGAGATTAAAAAAACATTAAAAGTATTTACAGTTTAACTTAAATTATAAAGTCATAGCAATAAGAAGCAACAGAGGTTACCAACCTCGCGTAGAAAAAAAGGATGCCCACAGAATCAACAACAACATTCGTGGTATACAAGAAGTACGTCTTGTAGGTGAAAATATAGAGCCAGGAGTTTTTAAACTTTCTGAAGCTTTACGTTTAGCGGATCAATTTGAACTAGATTTAGTTGAAATTTCACCAAATGCTGAGCCGCCAGTATGTAAGATTATGGATTACAAGAAATTTGTTTACGAGCAAAAGAAACGTGATAAAATCTTAAAAGCAAAATCTACACAGGTAACTGTAAAAGAAATTCGTTTTGGTCCTCAAACAGATGAGCACGATTATGAGTTTAAGAGAAAGAATGCTGAAAAATTCTTAAAAGAAGGTGCGAAGCTAAAAGCTTTTGTATTCTTTAAAGGACGTTCTATTATCTATAAAGACCAAGGGCAAATCTTATTGTTAAGACTAGCTACTGATCTAGAAGAGTATGGTAAAGTAGAAGCGATGCCAGTACTAGAAGGAAAGAGAATGATTATGTTCATTGCTCCAAAGAAGAAAAAATAAATAAGTCGAAAGTCGAAAGTTCTAATGTCTAAAGTCTTTACTTTATGACTTTAAGACTTTGGTCTTTAAGATTAGAAGATAAGTAAGTAAGAATAAATTAAAACACTAGGAAAAAATGCCTAAAATGAAAACCAAATCTAGCGCCAAGAAACGTTTTAAAGTTACTGGTTCTGGAAAGATTAAAAGAAAGCATGCTTTTAAAAGTCACATCTTGACTAAAAAATCTAAAAAACGTAAATTAGCTTTGACACATTCAGCGTTAGTTCACAAAACAGATATGAAAAGCATCAAACAACAATTAAGAATCATATAATAAGTCGAAAGTTAGAAAGTCTTAAAGTTTTAAAGTCTACTGGCTTTTTACGTTTGACTTTTAAAACATTAGACTAAAGAAATTCTTTAGGTTAAAACAATTTAAAATAACCTTGGAGTATGGCCATTAAGTGCTTTTGATTCAATTCAAGCCGCCTGCTACAAAAACACATAAAAATTATGCCAAGATCGGTAAATTCAGTTGCTAAAAGAGCAAGAAGAAAAAAAATAATGAAGCAAGCCAAAGGTTTCTTTGGTAGACGTAAAAACGTTTGGACAGTTGCTAAGAATGCGGTAGAGAAAGCAATGTGCTACGCTTACCGTGACAGAAAAGTGAATAAAAGAAATTTCCGTGCATTATGGATTCAACGTATTAACGCTGGAGCTAGATTGGAAGGAATGTCTTATTCTCAATTCATGGGTAAAGTGAAAAAGAACAATATCGAATTGAACCGTAAAGTTCTTGCAGATTTGGCTATGAACCACCCAGAAGCTTTCAAAGCAATACTTAATAAAGTAAAATAAACGTTTTATCAACTCAATTTAAGACTACTTACTTATATAGAAACCTCAATCGGAAGATTGGGGTTTTTTGTGTTTAAAAGGGCTTAAAAAACAATCCATAAATTGACAGATTGGTTAGTACTATAATCAAATATAAAATAGTAATTTCGCAATATGGTACTAAAAAAGCTACAATTTCATCTTTATAATTTACTGCTAATTGTTTTTATACTATTGCAATCCTCATGTGAGAAAAAAAATCAAAATATAATAGCCAATAAGAAGGACATAACCGAAATAGATAAGCTCTTATCAGTTGCTCACAATTTCTACGAAAATCAACAATTTGACAGCTCTTATTACTATTACAATAAAGCTAAAAATACTGCTGAAATACAACAAGATACTTCAAGGATTATACATTCATTAAGCTGGCTGGCTCAAATACAAAGAAATCAAGGTGATTATACTGGCAGTGAAAGCACCAGTATTGAAGCGCTACCTTACATAGGAAATAAAGGTAAATTCCCATGTGGAGAAACGAATGTTTTCATAGGACTTGGTAATAACTACTTAAATACTAAGGAATATGACAATTCTATTTATTTTTTTAAAAAAGCAATCAACTCCAAGACAGATGAATTAATAAAAGCTGGCATTATGAATAATATTAGTTTGGCTTATACTGAAAAAGGAGATTATGACAAAGCAATACAAATTCTTGAATCTTTAATTTCAACAAAAGGGCTAATAAATGATCCAGAAACATATGCCAGAATAAATGATAACTTAGGGCAAACATATGATAAAGCTAAAAGTACCAAAGCAATTTATTACTTAAATGAAGGACTACAAATAAGAAATCAAATAAAAGATAATTGGGGAATTATATCTAGCAATTATAATATTTCAAGGTACTACAAAATAAAAAACCCTAGTTTATCAAGTAAATATGCTCTAATTGTTTATAAAGAATCAACAAAATTAAAAAGCGTTGATTCTCGTCTAGAGTCTTTGAGACTATTAATACAAAACAGCACTGGAAATAATTATAAAAAATACGCTTTACTATACCTACAGATAAATGATAGCATAACAAAAGTAAGACAAAAGGCAAAGAATAATTTTGCAAAAATAAAATACGATTCAAAGAAAGAAAAAGACGAAAACCTAAAACTCAAAGAACAAAAAGTTAATGATATTTTAAAATTACAGGTGCAGAAGAGTAAAACTCAGGCACTCTATTTTGTAATTTTAATGATATTAATTTTAACTGGATTAATCTATTTTTATTTAAAATCGAAAAACAGAAGAGAAAAAATCCAAGCAGCTTACACAACCGAAATCAAAATTGCAAAAAAACTACATGATGAACTTGCTAATGATTTATACCAAATGATAACATTTGCTGAAACACAAGATCTTTCAACAGAAAACAACAAAGAAACATTACTCCATAACCTAGATACAATCTATTTAAGAACGCGCAATATTTCGAAAGAAAACAGTTATATCGACACTGGAATAAATTTTATACCAACTCTAAAAGAAATGATTACTGATTTCAACACTGATATTGCCAATGTATTACTTAGTGGTTTGGACAGCATCAATTGGATATCAATTGAAAACACAAAAAAAATAACAGTCTATCGAGTACTACAAGAGCTATTAGTTAACATGAAAAAGCACAGTAATTGCAATTTGGTTGTCATTTCTTTCAAGTTAAACAACAATACGATTGATCTTAACTACTCTGATAATGGAATTGGAGTTAAAGATCAAAAGATCAATAAGAAAAATGGTCTTGAAAATATTGAAAAACGTATTGAAGACATAGAGGGAACTATAGATTACAATTCTAAATCAAGCAGAGGATTTACAGTTAATATAAAATTTCCAGTATAATACGGATTATGACTTAATATTTATCCATTTTATTTTATGAATAAACCAAGAAGGTTTTTTTTTATAAAATGAACTGCAAGCCACCCGCTCCTTGTATTTTTCATAAAAAGTCTAAATAAATATTCCTACAACTTTTAGTTTATTTTAAACTGTATTTTTTAATAATATAATTTGTAATCGGTTTTAAAGACTTTCCCGTCTCTGGATGGAATCCAGGACCATTAAAAAGTTCAATAACTCCATTTCTTTTATAATACCAAATCAGCACTTTTTCATTCTTAAAAAATTCATGCCCCCCACTTGAATTTAACTTCACTAAACCTATCACTTTGTCATCAATGGGAACAATTATTTCCGAATGAACAATTCCTAATTTATCATCAGAACACCTCACTGGTTCATAATGATTTTCAATCCACTGCATACACTCCTTATTTGGAAAAAAAACTCCTTTTATAGTATACCCCATAAAAAACAACGATAAGAATACTGCAACAAAAATAGTAACTTTCTTTCTTACGCTTCCATTCACTACTACTCCACTCTCCTTACTTAATCCCTTACCAATTCCAAAACCAGCTGCAACTAGCTTTTTCTTTTCAACTAATGTTGCACCCCCTTGCTTAATTACCTCACTACTACTTTGCAAGTTTAAATACTTATTATAAGGCCTTGGGCAAAAATCAACTAGTATGGCTGCTAATTCAATCCTAGATGAATTATCCGAATCTTTCTCGGCTTTCAAAAATGAAATTATAGGTTTGAATTTTCCAATATCAAAATTATCTATCGCTTTTCTTAAGTCTTGTCCTTCTTTTACATGGAAGAATAAACTAAATATATTTTCATCAGCACTAGTCAAGCCATTTTCAAATTTCATTAAACACAAGTTTCGCAATTGAGCAGGTGTAGGATTTAATAAAATCCCCGAAACGTCCTCCAATTTTGATACTTTGTAATGTGCTTTAATAGCACTTTTATATTCTTCAAAAGTAATTTTCTTCATAAGCATTTATCGGAATTAAACAGAAGGCGATAGAAACCTTCGGAATTATTGGAATCATCGGAATTCTTTGCCAACAGACCACCAAAGACAGCATTTCTTTGCTTCAGAATTAGTTCTTGTTTTAACCTGCAATTAAAACAAATGTACAAAACTAGTTTTTAAAAGTGTCGCTAAACAGTATCGCTCGTTTATTCGGGAAGTATAAATAAGATTATACTGTTACGCTACACTTCACTTCCCACAAGAGCTAAACAATCAATCCAAATGACATGATTGGTCGAATACAAAATATGATTTTAAATATCATACAGCCATTCCTATGTCAAATTTTAATTAAAAGTTATGAAAAAAACAGTCCTTATAGCCGTGTTAACATTTATGAGTATGATAACAATATCATGCACAACGGATGCCATAGAAAAAGACGATTTAAGAGCGAAAGATAGTGTTAAAACACTTAATGCCTCTGAACAAAAAATATTTGCCGATGGTCCAGGTGATGATGTAATTCCAATTAAACCTTAATAAATAATAAAAATAATTAAGTATTAATTACTAATTTCGGGGAAACTTTCAATTATGTTGCGTTCCCCGATTTTTATTTTACTACTTCTCTTTTTTATCTATTCTTGTGATAATATTTCAAAAAACAAAAAAAATCCTAAAACAGAAAAAACAAAAAAAAGTAATAGCATTTTTGCAAGAGCGCTATTAGACAAAGCTGAAGATTTTAATTCAAAACAGGTTTTTGATAGTGCTTACTATTACTACAACCGATCCAAAATTAATTACGAATTAGAAAAAGACAGTTCGAAAATTGCTTTTAATTTGATTCAGATGGCAACAATGCAGCAAGTTTTAAGTGACTATATGGGAAGCGAAAAAAACCTAATTGAAGCATTACCATTTATACAAAAAGGGTCATTATATGAATCTGCAACCTATAACTTACTTGGTATCTCTTCAAAAGAACTCTCCAATTATGAAGATGCAATATATTATTATGATAAAGCTAAAACGAGCACGACAGATACTATAGCTCAAATTATATTGATTAATAATAAAGCCAACATTTATATAGATCAAAAGAAATATACTAAATCCATACAATTACTAGAACCTTTATTACAATTAAAAATTCTTAAAAGCAATGAAATTAGAAAAGCTAAAATAGTAGACAATTTAGGCTTTTCCTATTTTAAAGAAAATCAAATTCAAAAAGGGTTGCCTATGATGTTAGAAGCTTTATCCATTAGAAAAAAGAACAATGATTTTTATGGAATAATAGGAAGCAATTTACATCTTGCAGAATATTATCAAAAAAACCAACCACAAATAGCAAATGAATATGCTCTAAATGCGTATCATACTTCGAGAAAGATTCACAATATCGATTCTAGACTAAAATCGCTTTCTTTTTTAATTACCACAAATTTTGATGAAA
This sequence comes from Flavobacterium sp. WC2409, assembly GCF_041200085.1. NCBI lineage: Bacteria > Pseudomonadati > Bacteroidota > Flavobacteriia > Flavobacteriales > Flavobacteriaceae > Flavobacterium > Flavobacterium sp. WC2409. Next base: position 553,301 of record NZ_CP165625.1, on the reverse strand, counting down.
AATCAAACCAATTAGCAGTTGACTTTATAGCTTTAAATGATAGTATTATTAAAGTTCGTAATAATGCAAAAAATCAATTTGTGAAAATTAAATTTGATACTGATAAAAATAGAGCTGAAAATCTTAGTCTTATTGCACAAAAAGCTGAATCTGATTTACACCTTGAAAGAGAAAAAAATCAAAAATACCTTTCTTATTTTGGAATTAGCCTTTTACTAATAGGGATATTCTTTATCGTAACTTACTTTCGAAATAGAAATAAACGCATACAAATTGAGGCAACATACAATACCGAAACTAGAATATCAAAAAAATTACATGACGAACTAGCCAATGATGTATTTCAAACAATGGCATTTGCCGAAACGCAAGACCTTGTTTTGCCAAACAACAAAGAAACCTTACTCAACAACTTAGATACTATATATTCTAGAACTCGAAATATTTCTAAAGAAAATAGTACTATAGAAACTGGAATTCATTTCATACCTAATTTAAAAGAGATGATGTCAGGTTATAACTCATACACAACAACTATTTTAATAAATGAATTAGAATCCATCAACTGGTCATCTATAGAAAACACTAAAAAAATAACGGTTTATCGTGTAATACAGGAACTCTTAGTTAACATGAAAAAACATAGTAAAAGCAGCTTAGTGGTTCTCTCCTTTAAAATAAATAAAAATATTATCTATTTTGATTACACTGATAATGGTATTGGAGCCAATTTTGAAAAAATAAATATAAAAAATGGACTCCACAATGTGGAAAACCGTATTCTAGCTATCAAAGGAACAATTACTTTTGACACTAAATCCGAAAAAGGATTCAAAGTAAAGATTACTTTTCCAATATAAATAATGAAACTATGTTCAAAAAAATTTTAATTGCTGAAGATTTAGATAGTATCAGTATCGCCATTGTACAAGCTTTGGAAGAACTTTCGATTTCTGAAATTCACCATGCAAAATATTGTGATGATGCTTTATTGAAAATAAAAAAAGCATTACATGACGATCTCCCATACGATTTATTAATAAGTGATTTATCGTTTAAAATTGATCATAGAGAAAATATATTAAATTCTGGAGATGAACTTATAGAAGCCGTTAAGAAGATTCAGCCAGAAATTAAAACAATCGTGTTTTCAATTGAAGACAAAACATACCGCATAAAATCATTATTTAATGACTTGGGAATTAATGCGTATATATCAAAAGGACGAAACAGTATACCCGAACTCCAAAAAGCCATTCGTAGTATTTACCAAAATGAAGAAAAAATCATATCATCTGAATTATCATATGCTTTAAGAGATAAATCTTTAATAGAAATTGAGGCATATGATATTTATTTATTGAAATTTTTATCCAAAGGACAAACTCTCGATGAAATAGGTATTGAATTTAAAGCAGCTAGCATTTCCCCAAATGGTTCCAGCAGTATTGAGAAGAGAATCAATAAATTAAAAATATACTTCAAAGCCAATAACAATGTACACCTCATTGCCATTGCTAAAGATTTAGGCCTCGTATAAACTAAATTATTTTTCTTTCTACTTTACGGTTTCCCTCAAGGAAGAGACTTTTACAGGTTGTAGTTTTGAATTAAATTAATTTAAAGCATTCAGTCAAAAATGGAAAACAAAGACACTCCTTTTTTAATAGATTTCACAATAAAAAAGAGCAAACCTCCAAAAAACAGTGAATGGGACAAATACCTAGAAGATTATAATAATTACACTAAAAAATACATCAAGCATTATAAGAAGTCATTGACAGGGAATACTATTTCTTTATCAATATATCCTTATATGAAAATCAAATCTGAAATTATCGCTGAAAAACTGTACAAAGCACAAATCCAAAGTGCATTAACTACAAAACAGGTAGAACGATTTATTCAAATAAAAATGAAACTGGTGAAAATTGTTTGTTAAAGTTTAAAAAAAAATCCAAAATGAGGTTTCCCGTAAGGAATCGATTTTTTTATAAATTAATTTTACAAAAAAATACCACCATGATTTCCAAAATTGAAACATTTCGACTACTAATCATATGCTTATCAATAACTATTGGCGGATGCGAACAAAAAATAAAAGACCAAAATGACAAGCAAATAGTTATCAAAAAAAGTGATTCGGAAAATAAAAAAATAAAAAAGAACCTAATTTCTATTCCCTTAAAATATAAAGATCATGTTTGCGGTACAGATGAAGATGGAAATAATGTTCAAGGTCATATCACTGTAGAAGGTGAAAATGGTATTGGAATTTTAATTGACAATAAAGGACATGAAACAGAAATAGTATTTGAGATATTAAACCGAAAAAAAATAATAGCAACAGATATTGAAGGATTCAAATACAAACTTAAAATGGATTAAAACCGAGCTGTTTCTAACTATTTATAAAAAATTTCAGTAAGTTGCACTATATTTAAACCCTATTTTCCCTTTTTACAAATGAAAAATATCGTATTGGTATTCCTTCTTTTTTTTTGTTCTTTACTCTATTCACAAACCAAGCTAGTTTCCTGGAATATTGAAAATTTAGGGAAATCAAAATCCACTTCTGAAATTGCCTTTATGGCACAAACCGTTCAAGATTATGATATTATAGCCATTCAAGAAGTAGTCGCTGGCTATGGTGGAGCTCAAGCCGTTGCTCAATTAGTTGATGTTCTTAATCGCAAAGGGGCTAAATGGGATTATGTAATTAGTGATCCCACTAGCAGCAGTGCTTATAAAACAGAACGATACGCTTACATATGGAAAACAAGCACACTTAAAAAAATTGGAAGAGCATGGCTTGAGAAAAAATACCAACTTGAGATTGATAGAGAACCCTATTATTGTACGTTTGAATATAGTAATAAGCAATTCACAGTAGTAAATTTTCATGCCATAACAAAAAGTAAGCAGCCTGAAAGAGAGATTAAACATTTTAAATTTATACCTGAAGAATATCCCAATTTAAATTTAATATTTGCAGGAGATTTTAATTGCCCACAATCTCATTCTGTTTTTAATCCTTTGAAAATAATGGGTTATAAAAGTATTTTTATCAATCAAAAAACATCGTTAAAAAAAGAATGTAAAAACAGCAAATGTCTTGCCTCGGAGTTTGACAATATGTATTACAAAACATCCAAAATCAACTTTATAAATTCTGGAGTACTCCTTTTTTATAAAAATTTTAACTCATTAAAAGAAGCTAGAAAAATTTCAGATCACATTCCAATTTGGTTTCAATTCTCTTTAAATTGATTCTATTAAAATACAGACATACCTGTTTTAGTAGTCAAAGACTCTAATGCATGCATCCCTAATTCAGAATTTCCTTTTTTATTCAATTTTGGTGACCAAGTAGCCACTACAAATACCTTAGGAAATAAAGCTACAATTCCTCCACCTATTCCACTCTTGCCAGGCAATCCCACTTTATAGGTAAACTCACCTGACTCATCATAAAAACCACAAGTTTGCATTAAAGCATTCAGACGTTTTACTTGGCTTTTTGTTAAAATTTGTTTTCCATCCTTTGTTTTCCCTTCATTGGCAAAAAAGAAAAAAGAATGAGCCAGCTCTTTACAAGTCATCTCTATGGAGCATTGATGGAAATAAAAATCTAAAACTTCATCAACATCATTATCAATATTACCAAATGATTTTAAAAAATTAGCCAAAGCTGCATTTCTAAAGCGCGTATCCTTTTCGGACTGTGCTACAGCAAAATTATAATTAATCGATGGACTTCCAGAAATCATTCGAATAAAACTCAAAAAGTCATCTTTAGGATTTTTTAAACAGGATACCAACATATCAGCAATTACAATTGCACCCGAATTTATAAATGGATTTCTTGGAATTCCTTTTTCATATTCTAATTGAATTAAAGAATTAAAAGCAGTTCCTGACGGTTCTACACCCACTCTTTTCCAAATTTTTTCGTCCAAAAAAGAAAAAGCTAATGCAACAGTAAGTGCTTTTGATATACTTTGAATAGAAAATTGCTCTTCACTGTCTCCAATACCAAAATCTTCTCCATCAATTGTTGTGAGATGGATGCCAAATTTATTTGGATTTACCTTAGCTAGCTCAGGTATTGTAGTAGTAACATTCCCAATCGTTGGATATTCCAATAAATTCTGTTGGATTTCTTGTAGTATTTTTGGATAGTTCATTCGTGAAATAAAATTGTAGTTTATATAGGAAAGGTCTAGTATTATGTCTTTTGTTTTTTCTTTCTTGCTGCTGGAAATAATACATTATTTAAAATCAGTCGATACCCAGGAGAATTCATGTGTAAATCTAAAACTGTTGGTGCATCACCTACTCGATGTTGAAAATCTTCAGGATCATGACCTCCATAAAAGGTAAACATTCCTTTTCCTTTTTCGCCATGAATATACCTTGCTTCTCCATTCAATTCGCATACACCCATTTTTAAAACATTCGATTTTATAAGGTCAGAATCAAAAGAGGTTGTTTGCCCCATAAATCCTTTTACTAACTGTGTATGATTTTGGCATAACATTGTGGGAATTGGGTCCCATTTAGCGGAAAACTCCATTAATGTAAAATAATCCTTTTCCATAGGAACTCTCCTTTTTTCAGTCATGTCAATATCGGAAAATTCATATTTATCTGGTTTTCTCTCTAATATAAAATCTTTGAATGCAAAAGAATTATCGTAATTCATTTTAGCTTGATAATTGGCTTCACTATCATCACCGTCAAACATGGGCTCACAAATATCTACTCCATCTGCTGCCAAAGCAATATCAAAACTATCTGTTGCGGAACACATGGCAAACATGAATCCGCCACCTATTACAAAGTCTCTAATTTTTTTGGCTACAGCTCCTTTTTCTTGAGATACTTTTGCATATCCTAACTTGGAAGCTAAATCTTCAGCTTCTTTTTTTTGTTCAATATACCAAGGTGCATTTCTATAAGCCCCAAAAAATTTGCCGAATTGTCCAGTGAAATCTTCATGATGCAAATGCAACCAATCATATAATACTAATTGATCATTTAAAACTTCTTCATCATAAATAGGGGTAAATGGAATTTCGGCATACGTCAAAACAAGTGTAACGGCATCATCCCAAGGCTGCTTCCCTTTGGGTGTATAAACTGCAATTCTTGGGACTTTTTCAAGAATTACGGTTTCCATATTTTGCGATGGACTTGAGATTTCATCCAAAATTCTGGCTTCCTCTGTATCCGTTAATATTTCAAAACTTACTCCTCGAATCTGACATTCTTTTCGGATCTCTGATGCATCCGGTAATAAAAAAGATCCGCCACGATAATTAAGTAACCAACTCGCTTTGTAGCTTTTTTCTAAACACCAAAAAGTGACTCCATACGCTTTAAGATGATTCTGTTGCGTATTTTCGTCCATTGGCAACAAAATAAAGGAGGCTTTTGAAGCAAATGAAAGTAGAAAAAATAGGATAAATAAAACTTTTTTAGAAATCATTATGAAAATATTGAATAGAGTATAAAGGTATTTTATTTAAAGATTCTAGTACCCATTTTTATCAATAAATATTTCAATTACAAAACGGGTATTAATACGCATAAATGGATAAAACATTATTAATAAATTTGGATATATTTAATAATAAAAAAAGGGCAAATGGAAGATTATAAGAACAATAAGCAATATAGAGCATTATTCTTTTTAAAAAAAGGAGGTTTGTGTTTATTAGTAATGACTATTATCTTATATTTTATTTTGGCGATAAAATATCTAAATGCTTAAATTTTAAATAGATTCTTACTCAATCATACAATAAAACTATTTTATTTTGAATCGCAAAAAAAACTAAACCAGCTATATTTTTAGATTCTGTTTTAAGCAATAAATTGTTACGATGTCCATCAACAGTTCTTGGACTAATAAAAAGTAATTCGGCTATTTCTGAAGTAGTTTTTTGTTCACATATCAGTTGTAGTACTTCAACTTCACGACTTGTTAAATAATTAGACTTTAATTCTTTATTAGTAATACTATCACTTAACGCAATGTCTTTGATTACTTTCATCACATAATCATCATAATAAAACCCTTTGATGTTGACTTCATGAATGGTCTTCAATAATTCTTTTGGAGTAGTATTCTTTATTAAATAAGATACTGCTCCCACATGCATTAGATTAGCAACAAATGATTTAGAACGGTAACTGGATAAAGCAATTATTTTAATTTTCGGATATTCTTTATGAATTACTTTAGTCGCTTCTACTCCATTTAATAAAGGCATTTTTAAATCCATTATAATGATGTCAGGATGAATCTTAGAATTCTCTAAAAAAGATAAAAGTTCCATTCCATTTGATGCTTCATGAATCACTTTTATATTTTCTTCTCTATCCAATAAAAAAGAAATTCCTTTTCTGAATAAAACTTCATCATCAACTAAAATTAGTTTAATATTTCTATTCATAATTTAAAAATTTACAACTACTTTGACTCCCTTATTAATAGCTGAATCAATTATAATAGTACCATTTAAAAAATCAATTCTACTTTGAATGTTTTTCATCCCAAGTCCGCTTTGATTTTTCTTGTCTTTCATTTCAAATCCTAAACCATTATCCGAATAGCAACAAATTATTTTCCCATTCTTTTCTTCAAATAAGATATCTATAATTGTAGCTTTTCCATGGCGCAAAGAATTATTCATCAACTCTTGTAATATTCTAAAAACATGAAGATGCTTATCATTATCACTCATGTCAAACAATACCTCGTTAACATAATTAACCTGAACATGCTTACTACTATTGAACTCAGAACATAATTCTTCAATACCAGCATGCAGACCAAACTTATCTAAAACTGGTGGTAATAAATCATGAGCAATCCTTCTTGTATTCTCTAGAGCTTTGGCTGTAAGATTTATAATATTAGCCGTAATCTCTTCTGATTCATCTACTGTTAAATTTGGGGTTTTTAACAAATGACTATTTAAAGAAACAATATTAAGCTTCGAGCTAATATCATCATGCAAATCTTGAGCTATCCGTTTCCGTTCTTCCTCTTGAGTTATAATTACAGCACGTAATTGATCTCGTTGGTGCTGAATTTCTAAATCCTTCTTCTCTATTTCCTTTTGAATAATCTTCTTTCTAGAATAATAGAAAAACAAAATTAACACTAAAGCTAAAATGATAAAAAAAATAGAGGTATATAAAATAATCGAAACTATTTCCTTCTCATAAACTGGACTTGTTTTCATTTTCCTAATTGAATTGTTTTTTTTGAAAAACTTTTATACCACTCGAATACAATAAACAACTGATAAACAACATATAAAAGAGCATTAGTAACCCAAGTTATTTTACTCATTTCAGCACTCATTAAAGCAGTAAGATTCCCTACAAAAAATAGTATTGTACTTCCAAATAAATAGAGCATAATTCCAATATTGATATAATAAAACTCCTTTTTATCGCTTAGCATATTATAAAAATGAAACACGCTATAGATAATCAATAAGAATGATGTCAAAAATATTTCGAATAAATTAAATTTAAACACTAAACTAGTATCTAAACTATATTGAATTCCTAAAATAATAAAGCAACATACAAAACCGATATTTATAATTTTCTTTTGTAAGAGATTTGTAAAAAGGGATTTATAAAACAGGCCTAAAAATATAAATTGTCCTAAAAAATAAAAATGAGATAAAAAAAGATTATTAATATGTAAACTTTTTAAAAAGAAAGAAGGCAATTGAACTGCTAAAACAACTAAAAGATAAACAGTAAATATTTTATAAGCCTTGCCGTTACCTCTAAACTTTAAACTAAATAAAAGCAAGTTTACAAATAAAAAAAGACAACCCATATTAGCCAATAAATCCCAAATATATCCCATAATTAGACTGCTAAAGGGCTCTTAGGATCATCATAAGGAGGGCACGGCTTTGTAAAATCATATATGTCATCTGGAGCAGATTGAAGATTTCCATCAGGTCCTGGAGTAGTGATCAGATCTTCATAAATACCAGTTTCTGGATTATATTCTGTTCCTACAAACATTAATTTTTCAACATAAGTAGGTTGCTCCCCTTCTTGTTCAGGCTTCACTTTTTGAACACCAATATAAGCTCTAACATGTGTACCACCTTCATTCAACAATTCTTTTAAATCAACAGCAGGAATTAAAAAAGCGTTTAATTCATGATGCTTATTGTATTTACCTTCCCTTTGGGTCCAGCGTTTTGCCCATTTTTGAGCTGTTTTTAATGGAATCGCATTAATTGTAACACCCACTTTTTCTGATAATTTTTCTAATATAGTTTCCTTTGCCATTTAATCTTTATTTTTTTAATTAATAAAAACGAATACTCTATAGTAAAATACTATAGAGCTAAAGTACTATTTTTTACAATTTTAACATAAAAAATAGTACTTTTTATTGCGAAAAAAAATAAATTAAGTTTTATCGTTTTACAAAAAAAAGGTGTTTTGATTATCGCTGTCGCATTTTTATTTACTAGAAATAATTCATTTACTGAGGGAAGTTTTTTGTTTTTTACTGAACTGTTCTTTTAGAAAAATTGCTATACCATTCATATGTAATAAACAATTGGTAAATTATATACAAAAAAGCATTTAATATCCATGGCAATTTAGTGTACTCACGGTTTAAAGTAACAATTAAATTTCCTGTGATAAATAGTATGGTGCTACCAAATAGATAAATAATTATTCCCCAATTAATATAATAAAACTCTTTTTTTTCAGAGAGCATATTATACAAATGTATAACTGCAAATATCATAACTAATAGTGAAGTTATAAAAATTTCGAAAATATTAAATTTAAAAAACTGACTAGGATCAAAAATATATTCAACTCCAATAATAGCCAAACCAATTATTCCAATTGCTAATGTATCTTTTTTTAGTTTTTTAGTTTTAAAAATTGTGCCATAAAAAAGGCCTAACACAAAAAATTGTCCAATAAAATAAAAATGAGATAAATAAAGATTATTAATTCCAAATCTAGACATCATACTAGAGCTCATTTGTATTAAAAACATAAGCGCTAAATAAAAAGTGAAAATTGTAAATGGTTTTCCTTGTCCCGAAAAGCATTTTACAAATAAAACTAAATTTAAAAATAAAAGTATATTCCCTATATTAACTAAAGTTGTCAGCATTTAAATTATGTATACATTGGACTTTTACAATCACAAGCTGAAGAGAAGTCATAGATACTCTCCATTGCTAATGCACTAGCTACTCCAATAGTTATTCTATCTTCATAAATTCCAGTAACTGGCTTTAAATTAGTACCAAAAATGAATAATTTTTATGTTCTAAAAAAACAATTCAATATTAAAATACTATAAAAACGAAAATACTAGCTTTTTAATTTCAACATTAAAATTAGGGCTTTTTATTATACTAGAAATAAAAAAAGCCCAATAAAGGCTTTCTTGTTTTGCTAAAATGGCATATCACTATCATCATCGTCATCATTCAAATTACTACCAAAAGCTTCATGTGCCGAAGGAAGGTTTTTAGTTATAAAAGGATTATCTTCTTGATTCATTGACGAAGGAAGATCATCATAACTACCGCTGTGGTCTTCTAGATTATCAAACTTACCTAAGTGTCCTATAAACTTCAAACGAACGTTTTCAATACTACCATTACGGTGTTTTGCTATCATTATTTCTGCTTGACCAGCCGTTGGTGAAGCTTCATCATCATCCCATTCATCAATTTTATAATATTCAGGGCGATATAAAAACGAAACGATATCCGCATCTTGCTCAATCGCTCCCGATTCACGAAGGTCAGAAAGCAGTGGTCTTTTACTAGATCCACGCGTCTCTACAGCACGTGATAACTGAGATAGTGCTATTACCGGCACATTTAATTCTTTTGCTAGTGCTTTTAAGTTTCGGGAAATTGTTGAGATTTCTTGTTCACGGTTTCCACCACCTTTACCATTTCCTCCAGCAGTCATTAACTGCAAATAATCGACAATTATAATTCGGATTCCATGTTGTGAAACCAAACGTCTTGCCTTTGCTCTTAAATCAAAAATAGAAAGCGATGGCGTATCATCAATAAATAAAGGGGCTTTTTCTAAGTTTTTAACCTTAGTACTTAGCTGTTCCCATTCGTGTTTTTCTAATTTACCAGTACGTAATTTTTCTGATGACAAACCAGTCTCTGAGGAAATTAAACGAGTAATTAACTGAACTGACGCCATCTCAAGAGAGAACAACGCCACTGGCATTCCATAATCAATTGCCATGTTTCTAGCCATCGATAATACGAAAGCTGTTTTTCCCATTGCAGGTCTGGCCGCAATAATAATTAAATCACTAGGTTGCCATCCTGATGTAATTTTATCCAGTTTTTCAAAACCAGTTGCCACACCACTCAATCCTTCCTGTCCAGCGATTTCTTCAATACGCTTTTTAGCTTGTAATACTAAACTTTGTGCTGTTTCAGAGCTTCGTTTAATATTTCCTTGCGTTACTTCGTATAATTTAGATTCGGCTTTATCTAACAAATCAAAAACATCCGCTGAGTCATCATACGAATCCTCGATAATTTCCGATGAAATACGAATCAAACTTCGCTGAATAAACTTTTGAAGAATAATTCTAGAGTGAAATTCAATATGTGCTGATGAGGAAATCTTTTGCGTAAGCTGAATTAGGTAAAAATCACCACCAGCTAAATCTAACTTTGCGTTTTTCTTTAATTGAGCAGAAACGGTCAACAAGTCAATTGGTTGCGTATCTGTAAATAGTTGAACAATAGCCTCAAAAATATGCTTGTGGGCCTCTTTATAAAAAGCATCAGGCTGTAAAATATCAATTACATCATCAACTCCTTTTTTATCAATCATCATCGCTCCAAGTACAGCCTCTTCTAGTTCTAAAACTTGTGGGGGCAATTTTCCTTTCTCCAGGCTAATAATTGTTGTTTTATCAACCTTAATTGGGTTTATGTTTTTGAAGTTTTCCATGTAGCGAAAGTAACGTAATTTTAAAAAATATTGCAGTAGAGTTATTACAAATAAATGTTCATAACTAACTCATTTTTGTTTATAACCAAAAAAAAATCCGAAACTGTAGGGCTTCGGATTAAATAGTAATTTGTAAGATTTTACTCTTTATATTCACCCATTTTACTGTATTTGTCCATTCTCTGAGCGATTAACTTTTCTGTTGATAAGTCTTTCAACTCATTATATCCTTTTAAGATATATTCTTCTACAGTTTTAAATGTAGTCTCTCTATCATAATGAGCTCCTCCTAATGGTTCTGGAATAATGTCATCAATCAATTTTTGTCTTTTCATATCAGAAGAAGTCAATTTCAAAGCTTCAGCAGCTTGTTCTTTGTACTCCCAACTTTTCCATAAAATAGAAGAGCACGATTCTGGAGAAATAACAGAATACCATGTGTTTTCCAACATATAAACACGGTCTCCAACTCCGATTCCTAATGCACCACCTGAAGCACCTTCTCCAACAATAATGGTAACAATAGGCACTTTAAGACGAACCATTTCAAAAATGTTTCTAGCAATAGCTTCTCCTTGTCCACGTTCTTCCGCTTCTAGTCCTGGATAAGCACCCGGAGTATCAATAAGCGTTAAAACAGGTATACCAAACTTTTCCGCCATTTTCATCAATCGCAATGCTTTGCGATAGCCTTCAGGATTTGCCATCCCAAAATTTCTATATTGACGTGTTTTTGTATTGTACCCTTTTTGTTGACCAACTATCATAAAAGATTGTCCTCCAATTTTTCCTAAACCACCAATCATCGCTTTATCATCAGCAAAACCTCTATCCCCGTGAAGCTCTAAAAATGTATCACCACAAAGTGCTTTGATATGATCTAAAGTATAAGGTCTACTTGGGTGCCTTGATAACTGTACACGTTGCCAAGCAGTTAAGTTTTTATAAATATTCTTTTTGGTTTCTATCAATTTCTTGCTGATTTGCTTACATGTGGTTGTAACATCAACATCTGATTCTTGACCAATAACTTGACACTTTTCTAACTGATCTTCTAGTTCTTTTATTGGAAGCTCAAAATCTAAATATTCCATAGGATTTGTGCGTTTTTGTTTTTTATTCGAACTGCAAATATAAAATATTAAATCGTTTGCACCCTTTTATTTTTGAATTAAGTCCTAAAAACTCTTAAATACTAATTCAAAAAAAAGGAAATTCGGTATTAAACTTGGGTTTAATTATCTGCTAAATTTTAATTTCGAATCATTAATCGTTGACAATCAATACTATTAGATTCAATTAAAAAAAACAGAAGTTACTTTGAATATAAATTTTTATCAATTACTCTATTCATATAATCTTGAATAAAAGCTTTACAATTCAATTCAATATCATCCATCTCTGCATTTCTATTTTTAATTAAATTATGTTTCAATGCTTTATCGTCCTTATCATAAAACCCTAGTGCGTTTTTCCCGTCAAAAGTACAGATGTAATTCCCTCTTGAAAATTGATAAATACTGCCCGTAGAATTTAATACAAAAGGAGCACTTGATTTTTTATCTAATAAACTCCTACCCCAACTCCTAAATGGTTTATCATAGCCAATCATATCAATTATAGTCGGATAAATATCGATTTGTTGCGCTAAATCAGTATCTACACCTACTAAATCACTTCCTGGTTTGTAAATGATTATTGGGACAGCATAACGATTAATAGGTTTATGGTATTCATCATAAAAAATCTGGTTGCAATGATCCGCGACCAAAACAAAAATCGTATTGGAAAACCAAGGTTGTTTTTTGGCTTCCGTAAAAAAACGTTTCAAGGCAAAATCAGTATATTCTGCACATTTATGAATGGGCACTCCTCCTTCATGAAAACGGTCTTTGTATTTTTCAGGAATAATATAAGGTTCATGTGAACTAACTGTAAAAACGGAGGCGAAAAAAGGAGTTTTCTTTTGGTCCAACGTATTCTTCATATACTGTAAGAAAGGTTCGTCCCAAATTCCCCAAAAACCATCAAATTGAGAATCGTCGTTGAACTCTGTTCTTCCATAATAATGATCGATACCTAGAATGTTACTGAAACCTAAAAATCCCATAGAACCATTGGCAGCCCCATGAAAAAATGAAGTATCATATCCTTCTCCTTTCAAAACAGAAACGAGTGATTCTATTTTTTGCTTTGGATAAGGGGAAGACGTAAACGCATCTTTAAACGAAGGTATCCCAGCCAAAACCGATGACATTCCGTGAATGGATTGCCTTCCGTTTGCGTAGGCATTGGTATAAATCATACTGTGTTGAGACAACGAGTCTAGGAATGGCGCATGACTTTTATAATTAGGAATATTTGTGTTTTTATTAAATGCTCCTATATATTCTCTCCCATAACTTTCCAATATAAAAACAACCACATTCGGTTTTGTTTTTGGATTATTATGATACTCTTTGATCGGTTTTACTTCTTCTAGAATTACTTTCTCTGTAACTCCTTGGTAATGCGTTTTAGCAAATCCATTAGTAAACAAAGTCCTGAAAATAGCAAAAGGTGTATTTAAAACAATATCTGAATGTACAATGTTTTTGACATGACGACTGGCATCTAAAAGATTGATTGGGCGGGTTGATTTTTTAAAGTCACCACCACGAATTCCCCCAATTACAAAAAGAACAATCAATAAAAAGGCAACGGTGGAGAAACTAAAATAAGGAATGTATTTCGTAGGTTTAAAAGCAAGTACGGTTACTTTTTTATACAAATAAACCCATAATGCAGCACATAAAATGAATAATAACCACACATGCCAATACTCCAATAAAAAATTAGAAAACAAAGTAGCCTTATTCGTTTCGTGCTCTAATACACTTAAAGCAGCAGTTGTAGAGCGCGCATAAGTAAATTTATAGTAAATAAAATCTACGAAATTAGTTGAATAAGCCAGCAAGTTGGTTCCAAAATAAAGATAAAACAAAAACCTTTGGTATCCATTATTAGTGTTTTTAAATACCGGAATAATCGATACAACTATAAAAAGTAAATTGACATATAAGATCGCTGTCGTATCAAATGACAGTCCATAATAACACAAGGAAATAAAGTCAGAAAAGGATTCTACTCGTAATAAATCGGCATTATAAACGTAAAATAAAACTCGCGCAATGAAGTAAAAAAGATAAGCAAGAGACAGTCTAAAAAATAAGACTTTGTATTCGTTTAATCGCAGGTGTTTTTGCATTCCTTGTTTTTTAATTAGTAAAACTTTGCAAAGGTATCACATTTAATTTGTTTGGGGCTGTTAAAAAAAAGCTAATTACAAGCTGAAGGTATTAACTGAAAAAAAAGATTAATTCTAACCAACATAATGATTATATGGCAATTATACAATCTCTTTCTTCCTGTGTTTAATAATACCGTTCAGGATTACTGTCAATATAATTATCACAGCTCCTATATAAAAAGAAGTACTCATTTTCTCTTTTCCACCAATAATAAAATAGGCTAAAACAATTCCATAAACGGGCTCTAGATTGGTAGTAAGCATCACCGTATAAGGGCTTAGCTTTTCCATCACTTTCACCGAAGCTGTAAAAGCATAAGCCGTACAAATGGAAGCCAGAAGTAAAATAAGCATCCAATTATGAGTTGTTAGTATAAAGAAGTCTGTTGAGAATTTATTTTCATAAATAAAGTAAATAGAAATAAAGAAAACACCAGCCATAAATTCGTAGAAAGAAATAACTGATGGATCGTGTTTATGAATTAATTTTCCATTCATTAAAGTAAACAGTACTCCTAGTAAAATGGAAATAAGTGCAAAAATCATCCCTTCAAAATAATTAACCTCTACTTTCATAATCATGCCAAGTCCCGCAATGATTATGAGTCCGAATAAAACTTCGTACCACAATACTTTCCTACCATAAAAAAGAGGTTCTAATAGAGAGGCAAAAAAAGCTCCTAATGAAAAAACAGATAGTGTTATGGAAACATTAGAAACATGGATAGCATGAAAAAAAGTGACCCAATGTAGTGCAATCAAGAGTCCTACAAAAACAAGTTTAAGAAAAGCAGTTGTTGGTATTTTGAATGATTTTTTCTTGAAAACAATAAACAATGCTAAAAACACTCCTGCCATTAACATGCGGTACCAAACGATAGCATCAGCAGTGATGGTTATTAAAGCCCCCAAAATAGCCGTAAAACCCCAGATAAAAACGATTAAATGAAGATTTAAATAACTTTTAAATTTATCGTTTTGCATTGCGTAATAAAAATATAGCTAAAATTCCGAAAACAATATTAGGAAACCAAACCGCCAAGAAAGGAGAGAAAGTAGACTTCTCTGCTAGTACTCCAAATATCTTATCAAAAAACACAAAAGAAAAAGCAATTGAAATTCCTATAGTTAAGTTCATCCCCATTCCACCTCGACGTTTCATGGAAGAAACTGAAACCGCAATAATGGTCAAAATAAATGCTGATATAGGAACGCTGAACTTTTTATAAAATACCACCATATATATATTTATATTGGATGATCCTCTTTTTCTTTCTTTATCAATAAAACTATTTAGCTTATCTATACGCAAGGTTTCAGCAATATAAATAACAGGTGTTAGGTCATCCAGCTCAAAACTGAATTTCGCCTTCTTTTCTGGTTGTTTTTCAATTTTATCCCCTAATTCTCCTACAGTCCTCTTTGTATAATCATACATCGTGTAGGTTTTATCTTTGGGATTCCATTTTATTCGGCTAGCCGTAATTTTAGAAACCAATTTTTCTTTTTCGAATTTTTCTAACGCAAAATTAAAAGCCACTTTTGATGCGGTATTGAAACTATTAACATACAAAAACTCCTTGTCATTAATTTGTCTATATACATCCGTATTGTCTCCTCGCATTTGCTCTTTTCCGCCCGTTCTAAGGTAGGTATACCTAAAATTATTAAAGCCTTCATTGGCAGCAGGAACAATAGAAAAACCCAAGAATAAAACAACTAAAGAGACAATTGTAGCCCCAATAATAAAGGGCCTTAAAAATCGGGTGAAAGAAATCCCCGAACTTAGTATGGCAATAATTTCTGTATTGTTAGCCAACTTGGAAGTAAACCAAATAATGGACAAAAACAGAAATATAGGGAATAAATTATTGGCAAAATAGATTGTAAAATTGTAATAGTAAACTGCAATATCAAGAAAGGGAATCTTATTCTCAATCATGAAATTGATTTTCTCCGAAACGTCAATAATAATCCCGATAGGTACAAACATCAACAACATAGCCGAAAAAGTGGCTAAGTATCTTTTCAGAATGTATTTGTCTATTATTGTTAGCATAAAAGTGTAATCGCTTAATCGTTTATTTGTTTTAAAAAAAATGTGCTCTTTATACGATTAAACAAATAACCGAATAAACCAATCACCATATTTTTACAATCTCTGGTTCATATTTTTCACCATCATCTCTTTCCATGGTCTAAAATCCCCTGCTAAGATATGTTTTCTAGCCTCACGAACCAACCACATATAAAATCCAAGATTATGAATCGTAGCAATTTGTTTTCCTAGGTATTCATTAGCAGCAAACAGGTGACGTAAGTAGGCTTTCGTATATTCTGTATCAACAAAAGTATGTCCCATTTCATCAATTGGTGAAAAATCGGCTTCCCATTTTTTATTTTTGATATTGATAGAACCATTTGCCGTAAACAACATTCCGTTTCTAGCGTTACGCGTTGGCATTACGCAGTCAAACATGTCGATTCCCAGTGCAATGTTTTCCAAAATATTAATTGGAGTTCCCACACCCATTAAGTAACGGGGTTTATCTTCGGGTAAAATTTCACAAACTATTTCGGTCATCGCATACATTTCCTCAGCCGGTTCCCCTACTGAAAGTCCACCTATAGCATTTCCTACTTGGTTTGAATTTGCAATATATTCTGCCGATTGTTGACGCAAGTCTTTGTAACAACTTCCTTGAACAATAGGGAAAAATGCTTGATCGTAACCGTATTTCATAGGCACTTTCTCCAAATGATTCACACATCGGTCTAACCAACGGTGTGTCATTTTCATAGAGCGCTTTGCATAATTATAGTCACAAGGATATGGTGTACATTCATCAAAAGCCATGATAATATCAGCACCTATGGTACGCTGAATCTCCATTACATTCTCTGGTGTAAACACATGGTATGAACCGTCAATATGCGACTTAAACTTCACTCCTTCTTCCTTAATCTTACGATTAGAAGACAAAGAATAGACTTGATATCCACCTGAATCCGTCAAAATATTACGGTCCCAGTTCATGAATTTATGTAATCCACCTGCTTTTTCTAGGATTTCCGTTTGCGGACGCAAGTATAAATGGTAGGTGTTTCCCAAGATAATATCTGGGTTTATATCTTCTTTTAATTCCCTTTGGTGCACCCCTTTTACCGAGGCAACAGTCCCAACAGGCATAAAAATTGGCGTTTCAATAACGCCGTGATCTGTAGTAATACTTCCCGCTCTAGCTTTCGACTGCGGGTCTTTTTTTAATAAATCAAACTTCATAATACCGTTTTTCTACCGATTGTTCGGCGGGCAAAGATAGGTTAATTTGAAAACTAGAGAATTAGATAATTCAAAAATTTAATTAAGATTTGGGAAATCAACGATAAAAGTCGTTTCTAAAGTGATTTTTGTAATAAAATCATTTGGGCATGCCCTGCGCCAAAGCTCCGGTCAGGCTATCCGCTGTATTCCCGATAAGAAAAACTACGGCCAAAAAAAGCCTTGTTTTTCTAAATCGGGAGATGCCGCTCCTATCCTTCATGCAAAGTAGTGCTATCGATAAATTATGAGGTAAACTCACCTTCAGTCAATCTTTAAAAAGACATTTATTGGATCCATTTGATAAGTTTCCCTTTGGCTTAATTGGAATAAATAATTATAAAAAACACAAATAAACACCAAAGTTTAAGTGATATTTGGACAAAAACAATTGTTATTGAAATAAATGAACTTTAAAAATCACTTAGGTTCATTAAAATTTAACCCAACCGCCCCATTCTACATATAACTATGCGCAGAATTATACTCTGTCCTAGCAACGACAAGTAAATAAAAGAACATTTTTTTGTATTTTAGTACTTGCAAGCTCTATTGGACTTGGTTATTGTTTTCATTCATTCATAAATGTGAACAAACAATCCAAGAAAAAAAAAAGGAAGTGAACAAAAATTGTAACAAACTAAAAGGAGAAAATATGAAATTAGGTGCGTTTTCTGTGAGCCTTAGTGTCAAAGACATTAAAGTGTCCAAAAGGTTTTACGAAAGTCTCGGTTTTACCGTTTTAGCGGGGGATTTAGACCAAAATTATCTGATAATGAAAAATGAGAATTCAATCATTGGACTGTTTCAAGGTATGTTTGAAAGCAACATTTTAACTTTCAATCCTGGATGGGATGAAAACGGTAAAAACATTGAAAATTTTGATGATATCCGAGAAATTCAAAAACAACTCCTAAGTAAAAAGATAAAAATAGAAGGAAAAATAGATGATACAACTTCGGGACCTGCAAGTTTTATGATATCGGATCCAGATGGTAATGTTATTCTAATGGATCAACATCGATAGAGAGAATTTCATTTGGCCCAAAATTTTTTCAAGGATTTAAAGATAACAAAGCCGCTCTTTCCTACTAAGAATGAGCGGCTTTTTTTTCCAATACAAATTATTAAAAAACACCTAATCGCACACTTGGTGTGTTTACTCGTATTTGTGTATTTACTGAAGTACTGTGAGGAGTTGTTTGATAGTTTTGTTCATCATACCCATAGTAGTAATATCCAGCATGCTGGTAAAACGAATCGCTATGGTAACAATGTCCATCACAATGATGATGGTGCTCTGCATAGGCTTCTTGCTTACTCGCTATATAAGCGCGATACGCTTTCCTATTATGCTTCTTTAAATTCTTTTCATACTCTTTTTGTTCTTCCCAAAAAGCTTTTTCATCAGCTTTGCTTTTAGCTTTAAATTCAAACTCAAAACGAGCATCTTCCGCTCCTCTTTGCTCATAATACGCCATTCTATCTTGATTCGTATTTATGGTCGTTTCATTTTTTACTCTAGCTTCTTGCCCATTTACTGTTCCTATAATTCCAAAAAGTGTTATTGCTAGTATTGTTTTAATTGCTTTCATAATTTTAAATTTTAGTGATAGTACACTATCGTTTATACTAGTAAGACAACTAGAAGTGGAAACACCCTACCCTATCGTAAAAAATTGGCCCAATTTAACCCGCCAATAAGATTTTTAATATGTGAATAAAATAAATTAAATCGATAATTGTGTAATACTTTGGTCAAGAATTTAGCCCAATTTTGTATTATAAAATTAACCTATGAAAAAAATTATTCTTCTTTTAAGCATCATCGTAGTACTTTACTCATGCAAGCAAAATGAATCAACAGAATCTATTAAAACCAAAAAAGTGCGCGTAAGAAAACAACCAAAAATGGTCTCTTATACATTAACTAATACAAAACAATGGTTGGAACAAAATGCGAAAGATTCCCTAAAAATGGATATTGCCCTTGCACTTAATAGAACTGACAAAACCAATTTTACTCAAATGGATTCAGTAATCATTCCTGGAGATTTCAGCGGTGATATTGAATTTTACTTGCCTTTTCCTACTCATGTTGAGTATCTAAAAGATATTGATAAAATCATCTATTTTTCTTACCCAACACAAACATTTGCAGCCTATGAAAATGGAGAGTTAATCTATACGGGGCCAACTAATATGGGAAGAAAAAAAGACCAAACCCCTACTGGACTTTTCTATACCAACTGGAAGGCAGAACAAACAACGAGTACTTTCAATGATGAATGGGATTTAAAATGGAACTTTAATATTGCTAACAAAGAAGGTGTGGGATGGCATCAATACAGTTTACCCGGTTATCCAGCTTCTCATTCTTGCTTGCGTCTTCGAGAAAAAGATGCGCGCTATCTTTATGATTGGGCTGACCAATGGGTACTAGCTGATGAAGAAAATGTAAAAGTAAAAGGTACTCCAGTAGTTGTTTTTGGTTCTTATAATTTTGATGCTCCAAAACCTTGGTTGCAATTAATTGACAACTCAAAAGCGATTGACATCACAGAGAATGAAATAGAAGAACTAACGAAACCTTTATTAAGCGGTATTTTATCGGAACAAAAAAATAGAACTTCCTTTCAAAAAGCCAAATAGAATTATTTATGACTATTCATAAATTCAATAACCTCCTCAAAACGGTTGCTCCATGGCCATAAATATTGTGTTACCATAGGAATATGTTTTTTATTTAAATGCATTGGAGTAACTGTTGGTTGATAGGGTTGTAAGGCGTCAACAAAACGCTTGTTTGCTACTTTAATAGAAGGGTACGTTTTGTCCCCAACATAGATTAAAAACGGTGGCGTATTTTTATTCAAAAAATAAATGGGAGAAGCTTCCTTCCATTGATCAGGACTATTGGTCCAAGTTGTCAAATAATTATCGGTTGTTGTAGGTGGATTTTGTTCTAAATAGTTTTTCATATCAAGACCCGCGGCATCATTTAAAATAATCCCTGAAATACTTTTAGGTTCAATACCATATTTTGGGTTCATCACTGCCAAGGCCCCTAAATGCCCTCCCGCAGAATGACCAGTTATAAAAATTTGATTTGGATTTCCATTATACTTGCTGCCGTTCGCTTTTACCCATTGAATTACTGATGCGATTTGCTCGGTCATTTCATCATAACTAGCATCTGGACTTAAAGTATAATCAGGAATAATAGTAACTACTCCTTTGCTAGCAAAATTTCTTCCTAACAAATCATAGGTTCCTTTTCTACCACTGTTCCAGTTTCCTCCATGTACAAAAATTAAAATTGGAAAAGGTGCGCTTTTATCACTTCTTGGAACAAATACATTCAAATTAGGACTATTTGCAGTAGTACCCTCTGCAGATTTTAGATAAGAAACGGAAGTAAATTTTTTAGAACTACAACTCATCAATAAAATCCCGCTTATTAAAATAACTATAGGAAAACGCATCTTTTTTTTAACGAATATAAGACAAAAAAGTCAACTTAAAAATGGTAATTGTATTACTGTAAAATAGTACATTGCAATTCAGTACAATTGGTATTATAAAAATAAAAAAAGCATGGACTTTACCTTATTAATAGTTCCTGGATTAGGTGATTCTGGAAAAGAGCATTGGCAAAATTATTGGCTCAACAAATTTGAAAATTCAAAAAAAGTAATTCAAAAAGAGTGGGACAATCCAATTTTAGAGGATTGGCTGAATGGCCTTTCCTCAAGTATTGATAGCATTGACGGTCCAATAATTATTGTTGCTCATAGTCTAGCCGTTTCACTTGTAGCGCATTGGTCAAAAAAGAATACTACAAATAAAATCGCTGGCGCCTTACTTGTGGCTCCTGCTGATGTAGATTCACCATTACACACACCAGAAGAAACAAGAAATTTTTCACCAATTCCTTTATCCAAATTTATGTACCCTACCATTCTGGTAACGAGTGCTAACGATCCCTATATTTCTGTAGAAAAAGCTGTTTTTCTTGCTCATCAATGGGGAAGTACTTTTATCAATGTGGGACTAAAAGGACACCTCAACTCTGAATCGCGATTGCAATATTGGGAAGAAGGACAAGAATTATTAAATACATTGATAATTAAAATATAAAACAGTCTTAACTAAGAAAGCTAAGACTGTTCTAAACGGCTAAATTGGGGAATTTAACCAATCAACTAAAAAACTAAACATTCTATATTTTAACTGTATGGTCCGCTCTGTAATTTTCTTCAAAGTGTTGCTAATGATTTAATCTTATCTCAAGCGAATGCATTTACAGATACACTTATTTTACTGACCTTCTCAACAAAACATAATAACCAATTATAATACTTGTTGTTACCTACTCTATTATCTAAAACTATACCACAAATATATAAAGACATTAAAGCTCATAAATATACTATTAGATGAATGCTATTAATTGTGTAGCCGAATGACTATTTTCTTTCGACAAACAATGTACTCACATTAACTAAAATTTTAATTTATTGCAACAAAGATTGAGTTATATTTGATCTGAAATATTTATAAAAAAAATAATCCAAAAACAATGATAAAAACGAACAACTGGCATCAAAAACATCTTGAAACATTAGAATTTGGTAGCCGACTAGCTGATAGTGTAGCAAAAGGAATGGGTTCATGGAAATTTATTATTGTACAAACAATACTAGTTGTACTTTGGATGGGTCTCAATTTATTGGCTTTTGTGAAGCATTGGGATGTTTATCCTTTTATATTACTTAATCTTGTTTTTTCAACGCAAGCAGCTTATGCCGCTCCTATCATTATGATGTCTCAAAATAGACAAAGTGAAAGAGATAGAATGCAAGCCCAAGCTGATTACCAAACTAACATTGATGCTAAACAAGAAATTGAAGCATTAACCTTAAAATTAAATAATATCGAAGTAGACAAATTGGATAAAATAATTAAACTGCTTGAAGAAATGAAAAATAACTCGATACAATAGTTATCAAAACTATTTCAGTAGCTGTTATCGCATTATAAAAACATTTAAAAACTTGCATCAATAAGCCCGTTTTTCCTTTATCAAAAGGTTTAACTGGCTTTTTTGTTTTTAATTATGTTTAAATAAATTTGAAAAATATATTTTTTAGTTCTCTTTAAAGAAAGCTAACAAAACTCAAAAAACAACATGTTGTTATTACAAAGAAACGCCTTACTACTTTTAGTTAATTCACGCAGTTTATGTTTATATTAAGTTAATTAACAGTTACTTAAATTAAAATATTTATAACTTTATAAATAGAATAAGAAAAATAATAGCTTATGGATATTGAAAATTAAAAGAAATTAGAAAAAGACAAAAATTTTTATAATACAATCTATTAATATATAAAAACCAATTATTATGGCACCTACAACTAGAAAACAAGAAGCTTCAAAAGAAACAATGAAAGCAAAAGCAAATCCTTCACATGGATTAAGAGATTTATTTGAAGTTGGCTTGAAAGATATTTATTATGCAGAAAAGGTACTTAGCATTAACTTACCTAAAATGATGGAAAATGCTTCTGATCCTGAGTTAAAAACAACTTTAAAAAATCATTTAAAGGAAACACATGAACATGTTTCCAGATTAGAAAAAATATTTGAAACTACAGGAATTGAAGCAAAAGCGCAAAAATGCGATGCTATGGAAGGAATCCTAAAGGAAAATGATAAAATGATAAAAAAAACAGATCATGGTATGGTACGTGACGCTAGTATTATTGCTTCCGAACAAAAAATGAAACATTATGAAATAGCCACATATGGTACTTTACATGCTTTTGCAAAAACATTAGGAGAAAATAAAGCAGCCACTTTATTAGCCAAAACTCTCGATGAAGCAAAAAAAGCAGATGCTGAACTAACTGGCATTGCGATATCATCTATTAATAAAAATGCTTTTAGAGCTGATGCTATTTCCAACATTAGAGCATAAATAACAATATATTATTTTAAAATCTTCATAAGCCTGTTAGTATTAGCAGGCTTGTTTTTTGAAAAAAAATATGATCAAAAAAAAAATCTTATGTAACAAATGTTACTGTACACCATGTAGAGTTCTATTACTTTTGTAAAATAAAATTCAAATAACATCTGATAATCAATCAATGTTTTTTGGATGATTTCAAAAACCTTTAGAAAACAAAAAATGGACTTAGAAAAAATAATAAAAGAAAACCAAGGAACTATTGTAGATGTACGCTCCTATGGTGAATTTATAGGAGGCAATGTAGTAGGGTCTATTAACATCGTCTTAAATGAAATTCCTGAAAGAATCGAAGAGTTAAAAAAACTTAAAGCTCCGTTAATTCTATGTTGTGCCTCCGGTAATAGAAGCGGACAAGCACAGCATTTCCTTTCTCAACAAGGAATTGAATGTTACAACGGCGGTTCGTGGCTAGACGTAAACTATTATAAATCAAAATAAATCAATAAAAATGATAAACACCTTAAAAAAGATATTTGGTTTAGGACCAAAAGTAGATTACGCTGATTTAGTAAAACAAGGAGCAGTAATCCTTGACGTTCGTAGTCCCGGAGAATACAAACAAGGACATATTAAAGGCTCTATAAATGCGCCTTTGAATGAACTTAATAGCCATATTGCTAAAATCAAAAAAGAGAAAACTATTATTACTTGTTGCGCATCAGGAATGCGAAGTGCATCGGCTAAGAGTATTTTAAAATCAAACGGATTTACCACTGTTCACAATGGTGGAGGCTGGAGCAGTTTACAAAGCAAAATTTAGAAAAAAAGCATCTCTTTTTTAGAAGAAAATGCTTAAAAAAAAGCTCCATAAATTTATGGAGCTTTTTTTATGAGATTTTCTAATTCATATAATCATTATTTTATTGCATCATATATAAGAATTAATAAACAGTAAATCTCATCAACAAATTAAATCGATTAAACTTCCATTTTAGGATAGTCATTATATCCTTTTTCAGTAAAAGTGTAAAAAGTACTTGGATCTGGAGTATTCAGGGGAGCATCTTTCTTAAATCGAGCAACTAAGTCAGGATTAGCTAGAAAAGGAACACCAAACGCGACCATATCGGCATGCCCTTCTTCAATCACTTTATTACCTGTTTCTTTAGTAAAACTTTTATTAATCATCAACAACCCTTTATATATAGGTCTAAAATGTTTGGCTACTTCAGTAACGGCATAAGGTACTTCACTAACATCCGTAAAAGGTTCCGTTAAATGCACATAAGCTAATCCGTAGTCGTTTAAACGATTTACAATATATTCATGTACAGGAATTGTTTCCTTGTCTATTGTCATTCCTTGTACACCGTGCATAGATGGATTCAATCGAACTCCCACTTTAGAGTAATCAATAATTCCTTTTAGGGCATCTAAGGTTTCAAATAAAATTCGGGCTCTATTTTCAATACTTCCGCCGTATTCATCTGTACGTGTATTTGAGGCTCCATTAAAAAACTGATGAAATAAATACCCATTGGCTGCATGTAATTCAACACCATCAAAACCCGCTTCTACGGCATTTCTAGTCCCATTTGCAAAATCTTCAATAGTTGTTTTAATTTCGGCAACAGTCATTTCTTTTGGAGTTACGGTATCTACAAAACCTTGAGCAGTAAATGCTTTGGCCTCAGGATTAATTGCCGAGGGAGCGTGAGGTAATTCTCCATTATGTAAATCTGGATGTGACAACCTACCAGTATGCCATAATTGAACAAATATTTTCCCTCCTTTATTATGAACCGCTTGCGTCACTTGCTTCCAGCTTTCCGTTTGTGCTGCACTGTAAATTCCCGGAACATTAATAAAACCTACTGCTTTCGTGCTCACTACGGTACCTTCGGTAATTAGTAAACCTGCATCGGCACGATCAGAATAGTATATTGCCATTTGTTCCGTAGCCAAGTTCCCTTCGTTTCCTGACCGGCTTCTTGTCATAGGTGCCATAGCCATACGGTTATTAAAAGATGTAGAATTGAATCTATAGGGTTGTAATAAAATGCTATTATTCATAAGATTTATTTTTATTAATTAATTTGTGAGACATACGTGTTGAAACCAATTCCTTCTAAAATACTTGAAACAGTATCCAGCGCATAAGAATCATGTCCTTCTAAAAGGAACTCTTTCTCTGCTTTATCATCGGTGTTTATATTTATAACTTCGACTATTTTTGAATGTGGAAAAATAAGGTCAAAGCTTACTTGATGATTTATTGACTTGGTAAACTCATCATCATTTTCCATAATAATTACAATTTTTGCCGTAGCAACATTTTTAATATTATGAACTATATTGGAGTCGTTAATGCAAAATCCTGAAAGAATAATGATATCTGCTTCCCAACTTGCATTAGTGGGACAAGCCATCTTTTCGATAGAACCATATCGATTTTGAACTAAAAGTGCTTGATGGACATCCGAAAGTGCCTTTTCGTTTTTATCAAATAATAACATTTGGTAACGAGCTGCTAGCTCATTTAATACCACAAAATTTCTTTTGTCTGAAGCACCAATAACGGCAATTGTTTTAAAGTTTTGCATGATCATTATTTTATTAAAGCAAAACTACAACGGGAAAGTCTCTTCTTCCATTGAGGTAGAATAAGAAATGACATTGATCTAGATCAATTTTATTTGCGAAGGTTTATTTGTTTTCTCACTCGACTTAATGTCTCGGGAGTAAGGCCTAAATACGAGGCCACCATATGTTGTGGGATACGGGTCACAATATCAGGGTAATAAGTGGTCAATTTTAAATATTTTTCTTCGGCCGTAGCTGTCAATGCACTATTGATTCTAGTTTGTAAAGCGATATATGCATTTTGCAACAAAAGTCTTTGATAACTTTCAAAAGCAGGAATCGCATTCATTAATGATTCTCTGGCTGTCGTGGTTAATAACAATAATTCGGAATCTTCTAAAGCTTCAATAGTATAAGTAGAATTTCCTCCAGTTAAAAAGCTAGATAAATCGGTAATCCACCATCCTTCAAAA
The DNA here is from genome assembly GCF_041200085.1 of Flavobacterium sp. WC2409. Lineage (NCBI taxonomy): Bacteria > Pseudomonadati > Bacteroidota > Flavobacteriia > Flavobacteriales > Flavobacteriaceae > Flavobacterium > Flavobacterium sp. WC2409. The sequence continues at coordinate 526,635 of NZ_CP165625.1, read as the reverse complement.
GCAAACTGTATCACATTTTCATGTCCTTTCTCGTCAGTAGTATAGGACCTTAAAATTCCTTTTTCAACAAAGGCATTGTACGTACAAACATCCCCTTCAAGAAGTAAGGTTTGTTTTTTTCTGATTTTTTTTGGGATAAAAAAAGTTTTACACAATTCAAACTCTTCAGTTGACAGTGTTACCTTTTCACCAATACTCTTTTCTAATTGTTCGTACATACTCGCAAGGTAATAATTACAGGAACATTATAAAAAAAGAGATTGTAAAAAAAAGAAATAAATTATACCCAAAAAAGTAGTTATTCATTATTTTTTAGAATAATAATGAGCAAAATCGCAGTATAACAAAATCAAAAATCATTTGTCTTACGCCAAAATAAAAATTACATTTGCAACAGTTTAACTTTTACACACAAAATGAAGCCTAACACACAACAATTAAACGATTTAACTATCCAAGTAAGAAGAGACATTCTTCGAATGGTACATGCCGTAAACTCAGGACATCCTGGAGGTTCACTTGGTTGTACTGAATTTCTAGTAGCTTTATACCAAAACCTTATGGAACGCAAAGAAGGTTTTGATATGGACGGAATTGGAGAAGATTTATTCTTCCTTTCAAACGGTCATATCTCTCCAGTATTTTATAGCGTACTAGCAAGAAGCGGTTATTTCCCAGTTTCTGAATTAGCGACTTTTCGTTTGATTAATTCAAGATTACAAGGACACCCAACTACTCACGATGGTTTACCAGGAGTAAGAATAGCATCTGGTTCACTTGGACAAGGTTTATCTGTTGGTATTGGTGCTGCACAAGCAAAAAAATTAAATGGTGACAACCATTTGATTTATACGCTTCACGGAGATGGTGAATTACAAGAAGGTCAAAATTGGGAGGCAATCATGTATGCATCTGCTAAAAAAGTAGATAATCTTATTGCTACTATTGACCTTAACGGAAAACAAATTGACGGAACTACTGATGAAGTTTTGGCTATGGGTAGTATCCGTGCAAAATTTGAAGCATTTGATTGGGATGTTCTTGAAATAAAAGAAGGGAACAATATCGAAGCAATCATTGCTGGTATGAATGACGCAAAATCAAGAACGGGAAAAGGAAAACCAGTTTGTGTATTATTGCACACTGAGATGGGTAACGGAGTAGACTATATGATGTACAGTCATGCATGGCATGGTAAAGCACCAAATGATGCTCAACTAGAAAATGCTTTAGGACAGAATTATAATACTGGAGGTAATTCAGATTACTAAAAAAGTATTCAGTAATTAGTGTTCAGTAGAATACTGCCAAAAATCTAAATTAGAAAATGAAAAAATATACAAATACAGGAAGTAAAGATACTCGTTCAGGTTTTGGAGCGGGAATGACTGAATTAGGTCAGAAAAATGAAAATGTTGTTGCACTTTGTGCGGATTTAATTGGATCATTGAAATTTGATGATTTCAAAAAAAATCACCCGGAGCGTTTTTTCCAAATTGGAATTGCTGAAGCAAACATGATTGGAATTGCAGCTGGTTTAACTATTGGTGGAAAAATTCCTTTCACAGGAACTTTTGCTAACTTCTCTACAGGAAGAGTATATGACCAAATTCGTCAATCAGTAGCTTACTCCGAAAAAAATGTAAAAATCTGTGCTTCACATGCTGGATTAACATTAGGAGAAGATGGTGCAACACACCAAATTCTTGAAGACATTGGATTAATGAAAATGTTGCCAGGAATGACAGTAATTAATACTTGTGATTACAATCAAACTAAAGCAGCTACGCTAGCATTAGCAGATCATCATGGTCCAGCTTACCTGCGTTTTGGACGTCCAGTTGTACCTAACTTTATGCCTGCTGACGAGCCTTTCGTAATAGGGAAAGCGATTATGCTTAGTGAAGGTACTGACGTAACTATTGTAGCAACAGGGCATTTAGTTTGGGAAGCACTTATTGCAGCTGAAGCATTAGAAGCTAAAGGAATTTCTGCTGAAGTAATTAACATCCATACGATTAAACCATTAGATGAAGGCGCCATTCTAAAATCATTGGCTAAAACTAAATGTATCGTTACTGCCGAAGAGCACAACATCCTTGGAGGACTTGGAGAAAGCGTTTCTAGAGTATTAGCTTTAAACAATCCTGCTCCACAAGAGTTTGTAGCTGTCAATGATAGTTTTGGTGAATCTGGAACTCCTGCTCAATTAATGGAAAAATACAAGTTAAACAATGAAGCGATTGTTGAAGCTGTTGAAAGAGTAATCAAAAGAAAATAATTCTTCTTTATTATATCATTAAAAAATCCCATTCATTACTGAATGGGATTTTTTTATATCTTAAAATAAGTAAATCTCAACTAAAAAACTGAAACTTCTTAAATTTTGAAGTTTATAAACTAACTAACTATGGGTGACTATTTTTATCTAAATAATCTGTTCCTGCAGCAATTTCTCTTTTCGTGCTATAGCCATCTCCATCATCATCAACGTCTAAGAAATTGGGAATACCGTCACCGTCAGTATCGTCAGGATTTACAATACCCGTAGCAAAACTTCTAACATAACCATCACCATTTAGATCTTCTAAATAAGAAGGAACACCGTCTCCATCTTGATCCAGTCTTTGCAATTCATATAGTTTAAAACTAAAAACCAAAGGGACATAAGCAGGAACAACTCCACTTCCTGAAGCATAATAAGCCAATCCTGACGGAACAAACATGATACCAGCTCCAAAATCTTTGTATGAAATAGTACCGTCCTCTTTAGTAGTATAACTCCCTGTTTTAAATTGTGGGAAAATCTCACTCCAACCTGTGATAGTACTGAATAGACTTATCATTTGTTGTGGGTATTTCACTTCCTCAAATGGTGTTGCTGTTAGTGTAGTTACATTTGATGCACTAATCTCTTCCAAATAATCTCCTTTATAAGACGACAAAACTCCGTCTACATTTGTAGGTGAACTTCCTGTTCCCGTTCTCAAAACTAAATAATATAAATTATAATTAACCTCATTTAAACTTACTGTTCTACTTTTTAGTTCATAATCCGTTTGATCCCAAATTGATTTTTGACTTCCACCATCCGGAATTTTAGTAAAAGTAACATCCTGATCATCAGAAAAACCAGGGTGATCCACTACAGTAATATAATATGTTTTTAAATATTGTTCAATAGTAGTATTATCGGTTGTATATTGTTCTGCATAATCTCTAAGTGGCTCAACTGCAGGGGTATCATTCTTCGAACATGAAAATAAAGAGAATGTTGTAATTATTAAAATAAAATAATACTTAAATTTGTTCATTATTGTTGCTTTTTAAGTGCGCAAGATACAATATTGATTTATTTTTGTAAACAATTTAACTCCGATTTTAGAATTTTTATGAGAATAGACAAATATTTATGGTGTGTCCGATATTACAAGACAAGAAATATGGTAACAGAGGCTTGTAAAAAGAATCATGTCACTGTAAATGGTCTTGTTGCTAAACCCTCAAAAGAGGTTTTTCCGACTGATAAAATCACATTTAGAAAAGATCAAATCACCCAGATAATCACCGTTTTAGATATTCCAGAGAATCGCGTAGGAGCTAAATTAGTTGATATTTACAGAAGAAATGATACTCCAGCCGAAGTGTATCAACATTTAGAACTACTAAAATTATCGAAAGACCATTATAGAAAAAACGGTACTGGAAGACCAACCAAAAAAGACCGACGAGATATTGATGAATTTGGTAACGAAATCATATCCGAAGAAGAAGACACAGAATAACTTGAAATAGTAAACTTGAAACAAATCTAATAATGAGCAAAAACATCATCTTAACAAATCAAGAAATAGAGCATAAAATAAAAAGAATTGCCTATCAAATTTACGAGACTTTTGTAGATGAAAACGAGGTAGTTCTTGCCGGAATTGCCACTAATGGTTATGTTTTTGCAGAAAAAATAGCAAGTGAACTTAAAACCATTTCCACTTTAAATGTTTTACTATGCGAAGTTCATATTGACAAACAACATCCTGAATTACCAATACACACATCTATAACCAAAGAACAATATGCCAACAAAGGACTAATCCTAATTGACGACGTATTAAACTCAGGTACTACACTTATATATGCTGTAAGACATTTTCTAGATGTTCCATTGAAAAAATTCAAAACAGCTGTCCTAGTAGATCGCAATCACAAAAAATACCCAGTTAAAGCTGATTTTAAAGGAATTTCACTTTCTACCTCTCTATTAGAGCACGTTCAAGTTGTATTTGATGAAAACGATGACAGTTACGCTTATTTAAGCTAAAACAGCTAGAATATCATTTACCGTCTCATCTATCGTTTTAGCATCTACTGAAACGATATATTGTGCCTGATTGTAATAAAAGCTCCTTTCAAAAAGATGCATGGCTATAAACTCCTTCATCTCTTCATCATTTTTATTGGCAATAAGCGGTCTTTTACTTTTATTGACAGACAATCTATCAAACAAGGTTTGGATCGATGCTTTCAAGTATATTGACTTCACACCACTCCCTTTTAATAATTCATGATTATTTGCATAACATGGAGTACCTCCACCTAAGCCAATAATAACTTCCTGATCAGAATTCAATAACTCAACAAAACATTCGTGTTCTAGTTTTCTAAAATAAATCTCACCATACAATTCGAAAATAGAATTTATAGACTTATTTACTTTATCCTCGATATATTTATCTAAATCGACAAATGGAATATGAATGTTTTTTGAAAGCATTTTGGCAATGGTAGACTTACCGCAACCCATATAGCCTAATAATATAATTTTTTTCATAGAATAAAACCTTATAAACTAAGGCGTTAAGATTAATTGTTAAAAAAAGACAAATTTATAATAAAATTGCTTGGAAAACTTCAAAAAAAGTCCTTATATTTGCACCCGCATTCAAGGAAAGAATATGACTCGATAGCTCAGTTGGTAGAGCACATCACTTTTAATGATGGGGTCCTGGGTTCGAGCCCCAGTCGGGTCACAATTGTAGTGATCAACACATAATTTCCTTGAAAGCTTTGACTCGATAGCTCAGTTGGTAGAGCACATCACTTTTAATGATGGGGTCCTGGGTTCGAGCCCCAGTCGGGTCACTAAAAGGTCGAGTAATTTATTACTTGACCTTTTTTATTTTTAGGCCACGTGGAGAAACGGTAGACTTGCCAGCTTGAGGGGCTGGTGCTCGCAAGGGCGTGTGGGTTCAAATCCCACCGTGGTCACTTTTAAGTTAAAAATTAAATCCTAATTACTTTAAAATTAAGTAATTAGGATTTTGTATTTCAAAAACTGTATTATTTCTGTATTCTAACTATTTAGTTCCCTATAAAACCCCTCTTTCTCACAAAATAAATGTTTTGTTTTAACGTGCATATTTTACACGTTTTGCACCAATAAAAAAACCGCTCATCCCTGAACGGTTTAAATTTACAATCTTATTTTATTTAATTGATTCCATTTAAGACAAAATACCAGTTTGGAATAAGTCCTTTTTGTGGATCATAAACAATAAAATTAATAAATCCTGCAATCGTATTTCCTAAATGTTGATGCTTATTAAATAAAAGTGTCTTTTCAGCAACTTCAATAATTTGTTTAGAATATTCTAACCTCTCAAATTGTTCAGGTGTTTCAGCATAGTATGTGAAAGGCTCTTTGTCTTCACAAGCCGAAGCGTGTCCAGTTTTATCGCAAACATTAAAGCGGTGCGGTGTTGTGATAATTATTTGGCTTATTCTCTTTAAATTAGTTAAGTCAATAGATAACATTTTAAAAGTATTTTCGTTGTCCAGTCCTAATTCAAAGGGTTTTGGAAACGCTTCTTTTATTACTTCAATTGAATAGCTTAAAATATCTTTTCTAAATGCTTTATAGTCTGCAATTGGTTTTTTAATAATAGCCTGTAACTCGTTTACGGCTTCATTAAATAATAATGATGTTTCATATCCATCTCTCATAGAATTTGAATGGTCGAACTCATTATAAAAAACTGGTATTCTTTTTTGTGTTTTCATTGTTATAAATTTTATTTATTATTTATGTAAATATAATAGTTTTTATCTATTATTTAGTTATATTTACAATATTCTTTTTTCATTATTTCGTGTTATAAAAGGCGTTCAGCAATTGGAACGCCTTTTTTGTTTATTGTTTTCAGCTTCCTATATTAGGTAAATTTAAAATCCATAAATCAGGGGGCGAAGTTTGTATTTTTTCTATTATATCAGCTTTAGTGTATAACTTTTCAAAGTTTGGACTATCAGGAATATTTAAACTAGATTCAATTTTAAAACATTGTTTAGCTACTTTTAAAGCATCTGAATTACTTACATTCTCACGATTTACAAACTCGATTAATTCCTCCTTACTATTTATTTTGATTACATTATCCATACTCTTTTTTGTTTATCGTTGTTAATTTTTTCTATAATATCGGCTTTACTAAATGTGGTTTCTCCAGCTTCATTTTTAAAAACTATTGGAACTACTCCAAAACATTGTTTGGCCACTTTTAAAGCATCATTTATACTTACATCGCTTCTATTTATGAAGTCGATTAATTCCTCTTTACTGTTTATTTGCACTTCCATCTTCTATTAAGTTTACGTTTATTGGTGTGAATTGATTCAATTTATTATCAACTGCGATTTCTGTTTGTCTTGGTACTATGTAAGGCAGTAGTTTAATTACTGCATCGATACGCTCCTTGTTATCTAATTTCTCCAGCCGTTCAGCTATTCCCTCCAGTTCTTTACTTACTATCTTTTGAAGTAGTTCTTTTGTTTCTGCTGTGGTTTTGTTAACCGCTCCTTTTGGTCTGCCTGTGCTTAATTTGTTGTTACTTTTAAATGCCATTTCGTGTTATTTTATGTTATTTTATCTTGTAAATAATAATCTGCTAAATCAAAACCGTTTTCAAAATCGGTTTGCTCAATCAATTCACTAACTGCAATTTTAAAACCTAAAGTATTTATTTCAGTAGCTTTCTTTTGCCAGTTTTCAAACTCCCCTTTATCAGGAAACAAAACAATACTTCGGTTTTTTATTGGTTTCAATAATTCAAATTTTAAATTCCCTTTGCTTCCAGTTGCTAACCAAATGAAGTCAGGTAAAAAAATACTCATTAGTATCGCACTTTTCTCACTTTCAACAATTGCAATAGTTTTTTGATAGTCTTCAGTTATTCGGTGTAAACCAAACAAACATTGACAAAGATTGAAATCAGGCTCTTTAATAGCTTTATGAAGCCAGTTAATGTGATTGTAAGGCTTCTTTATTCTTTTGCCTGTAATCCTATCGTATAACATAACTTTTGCACCTTGTATTTGTTCTTTGTCGTTAATCTGCCAAAATACCGTTGCATCATTCCAAAAGTGGTTTGTTCCAGTAATAAAGTAATTTTGCATAGCTGTAAAAACCTCCTCTTTTGTAAAGTGAATTTTTAAAAACTCGGTTAAATTGTCTAATTGTGAATTTTGGTAATACATTTTATCCAATAACTCCAAACTGTGAAAACTCGGGACTATCTCGGGCGGTGGCTCTTTGTTTCTAATAGTATTTATAAAACCAATTTCATCAGTATTGAAGTACTTACATTCACAATTCAAATAATTTATAATTGAGTTTTTTAAATACCATTCAGTTATCCAACAATCATTTTTTGTTTGCTCCAGTATTTGTGAGTTTGGAACTATCGAAATAAAACCAAGTTCATCAGTTAATTTGTGTGCTTTATCTGAAATACTTTTCAATAGTAAAAAAGGAACTTTAAAAGCCTTTTTGCCCTTTGGCGGTGCTTTGTGATAACCGCAATTAGTAGAGCGGTCACAACGTCCAAAATCATCAGTTAAATAGCTTCCTGTTTCTGTATCTACGTACAAAACAAAACTTCGCTTATTACAGTTTAAGCAAATGTGCTTTTTACTGCTATTGTCAAGGGTATATTTAAAATTTTCCATAAAAATAAATGTTTTGTTTTGGGTTCACATTTTACACGTTTTGCACTTTCAATTTTTCAATCAGTGTAAAAGGTGTAAAATATGCACCACTAAAAACAATCTTTTTTTTTAATGATTATTAGACAAATAAGCTACATTACCCACATTAATACGATTAACAAATATTTTATAATGTTTCAATCGTTGTATAAATTTCGTTTTGCCTACGGGTCTGTAACCGTCTTCAATACAAAACATTTTATACTGTGGATATAATTCTGAAATCAAAATATATTCGTTTACAGAAATTTTAAAGTCCATTTCAGTAATGAATAACTGAACACTATCACTTTGCTTTTCGTAATCGCTTCGAGCGTTGTCAATAGCTTCGCATTTACTGAAATTCTTCTGCTCCAGTACTCTGTCAAGTCCTTTTAAAATCCAGTTAAAAACTCCCGATAATTCATTTTTAATAATCTTTTGAGGTAGTTGTTTGTCCTGTCTATCTTCGGGAATGGTAACATCAAAACCGATAATTAAAAAGCGTCTGAAATATGCGTTTGTGTGTTCAACGTCTTTTGGTAGTTCATTACAATTGAATATTAACTTTGCATATTCATTTAATATAAAGGGGTCACCATACGGCAAACGTGCTTCAATAGGTTCGCCCGAAGCCATTTGTTTAAAAATATCAGTTTCCAGTTTACCGTTTATCTCACTTGCATAATTTACCAGCTTATTACCGATTTTAGCACGAAAATAACCGTTATCATTAGTAAGGCTTTGCAAAGAGTAGTTGCTTATATTTTCAGTTCCTAAAAGGGCGTTAAGTATCTCAAAAAACACACTTTTTCCATTTGCTCCAGTACCATAAAGAATAAGCATTTTTTCAAGTTTTAAAACACTGGGTTTTATAAAAATATAACCGCAATACTCTGCAAATACTTTTTGCTTGTCAGGGTCGGGCAAAACTTCATCTAAATACTTTTGAAATAGTGGTGCGGTCGCTTCGGGTTCGTACTCAAATGGTAATTGGTGGGTAATGAAATCTTTTTGGTCAAATGGTCTTAAACCTCTTTTAGTTGGTGTTATTTCAAACGTACCATTTAGTAAATTGATTAAAATACTATTAATCTTCGCCTGTGGTGTAGGCAAATAAGCATCTGCCATAAATTGTTTGAAAAGTTCTTCTTTAAAGGTGTGAATTTTTCCTTTGAATTTTTCAACTCCCATTTTTAAAGCTACGTTACCCAAAAAAGATTGAAAACATTCTTTGTCTATTTCGCTCCAGTAATAACCATTAAACAAATAAATAAAGTTGTTCTTTTTACACAATCCCCATTTATTAACCTCTGCAATTTTTAGAAGTTGTTCAATACATAGAATTAAATAATGGTTTTTGGTTAACTTACATTTACTTAATTCTTTACTTATATTTTGCCATTGCTTAAAGACTTCTTTGTATTCGGTGCTTTGTGTATCTGTGTAAATTGGTGTTTCTCCAAATAATTCACTTTTAAGTTGATTGTAAGATTGTCTTAATTCCTCAATATTAGGGAACGCCAGTAAATAAAAATCTATAACATCAATGTTTTTTAAAAGCTTGGTTAAAATATCATTCGAATTTGGTTTAACAACTTCAACACTTTCACTTAATTGATTTATATCATTAGTAATCAGGTGTTTTAGTTTATCTTTGTCAGTGGTATTTGATAAAGATTTTGCGGGGGTTTGTGGGTTTAAATTACTCATAAACCCTTATTTTTTTGTGATTAAACCAGCCATTACCTCACTTTTTTTGTAGTAGCACTTATTAGAAAACTTATAAGCTGTAATACGTCCTTTATTAGTCCAGTGCCATAAAGTAGAAGCGTTTATTTGTAGTAGTTCTAAAACCTGTTCCCTTGTTATAAGGTCATCATTTTCGGTTTTGGTTTCTTGGTGTTTTTGAAAGTCTTTGAATTTAGTATCAAATACATTTCCGATTAAGTCCTTTAAGTCTTCGGTACTTAAATTTTCGAGTAAGGTTGAATTTTTCTGCATTTTTACAATGTTTATTTGTTTATAACATTGCAAATATTGGTCTACAGTTGTATCTTAAAAGACTACGTATTGTACCTTTTTAGGTACGGTTTATACCTTTGCTTTATTTAATATTAATTAAATTATAAGTACTTAATCTCTTTAAATTTGATTTTGAATTTGGGTTTGTATATTTTACTTTCTCAACTGTCATTTGATAGGTTTCATTAATCCAGTTTTGAATGTCAATTAATCCAATGTTATCATAAATCAAATTATCATACTTCATAATTTGAAACATAAAATCTATATCGGTACGACTGCTTTTTGTGATTTTAAATTCATCAAACATACGTTGCCATATTTCAAACGATTTACCTTTAAATATGTGCGTATATTGATATTTAATCTCAATAGGCTCAACGGCTTCAGGTTGCTTAGATTGACTATTTATAAAAGATTTATTGTCAAGAAATTGGATATAAGTTTCGAGAATATTGATTACTCGAACTCTTCCTATCCATTGTCTTTTGTTATAAAGTTCAATGTAATCTTTGTGTTCTTTTATTATTTCTTCATTCCTTTTAATTTCATTTAGTATAAATTTTTTAGTTTGGAATGTTAAATCAAAATGAATACTTAACTCTTTTTTTTGTTGCTCCAAAAAAGTATTTAATATAATTTCATAAAAATCATTAAATAAGTCAGGACACCTAAAAGGGAATTTTGCTTTTCCATCCTTAAAATATATTACCCTCCAAAAATCAATTCCAGTATAAAATTTATTTTCAGATTTTGAAACAAAAACATATTTACTTAACTGAAGCGTATCTAGTGTACAATCTTCTTTTGCATTGTATAGCCTGTTTATTTCTTCTTCGGTGTAACCAGCATTTTGTAGATTCTTTTTTGTTAGTTCTAATATCATTTGATTCGTGTAAAAGGTGTAAAATATGTATGTAAAATAAAACAATTATTTTTTTAGTTAAAAATAGTTTGTTATTTCAAGTGCTAAATCTTTGTTGCTTTTGCCTATGTAACTTAAAAACATTGCTTCGGTGCTGTGGCCAGTTACATAAATTAAATATGTAGTTGGAATAGTACCGTAAAAATTTGATGCGAAGCTTCTCCTCCCCACATGGCTGGAAACGAGGTCGCATTTTCTATAATCTTTGGTTACTTTTCTATAAATTCCGCTTTTGGGTGCGGTTTCTATTTTCTTACTCCCATTTACTATTTGCGTTAATTCAGCAACTTCACAAACTGTTTTGATATAATCATTATACTTTTGATCTGAAATTGCATAAGGAAACGCCCCGCTACGCTTATTTAGAATTTCAATAATTTTCGGGTGCAGTGGTACGGTCATAATTTTATTAGTTTTCTTTTGGGTAAATTCAATTAAACTTTTGCCGTTTTCAATTCGTATCATATCAGCAGTAAACCGCATAAAATCTGAAACCCTTTGCCCGCAATAGCAGGAAATTATTAACCAGTCTTTTGCATTTTCTAAACTATCAGTTAATTTGCTTTTTTCTATATTTTCAATCGCTTTAATTTCATCAAAAGTCAAAAATATATTAGTTGCTTTTAATCTTGGAAAACTCAATTTGTCCAGCTCCAAACTTGTTTCTATTCCTTTAGTTCTTGCATCAATACAAATTGTTTTAACCTCGGCAAAATCTCTTTGTATTGTTATCCTACTATATTGCTGGCTTTCGCAATACTCTGAAAATTCAAGTTTAAACCGCTTGTTTACGTCTTTTATTAAAATAGCTTTATTTCTATGGGTTTGAAATCGCATTAACTTTTTTTGAAGTACTCTATATTTTCTAATCAAAACATCACTTGGATAGTTTTCTTTGTATTTAATGTAATAATCAAAATACTCAATCAGGTTTATAGGTATTGTTTCTGCGGTTGCATCGTTCTTCTTTGGATTGTAATACAAATCAATTTTGGTCTGTAACCATTCTTTTGTAATTGCTTCAGGTGTTGTAGTTTTGAAGCTGTCCAAAATTAGATTTTCAATTGTAGAACACAATCCTTTTACTCGTGTTTGTTCATTGCTTATAGTTACGTCCCTACTTTTAACATCACGTTGCTTCGTCCAAAATGTTTTTGAAACTTCAATTTTAGTTTTGGCACTCCAAAGGTATTTGATAGTATTTTCAGTGTGTTGTAGTCGCACCTCTAAAAATGATTTTTCACGTACTGAACGATATAAAAAATGTACTGTTGCCATTGTATTTGTATTAGTTGAAATCAGGAATACAAATATACTTAAATCTGTATTCTAAAATTCAATTTAACGCAAGTATTTGCATTTATTTGCAATAATCAATTTTAACAAATCTTTGTAAAGTACTGTATTTAAACGTATATTTGCAATTATTAAAAATGCAACTGATTTTATTTAATTGTATAAAAGTATTCCCACCGTGGTCACTTAAAAAAAAGGTATAAGTAGTTGATCAACTACTTATACCTTTTTTTCGTTTACAAACTGATATATTGGTTAATCTATATAATTAAAAACTCTCAGTTAGTTGAATTGATAAATAGATTGCCATTAAAATTCCAGACAAACCAGCTATTGCAACAAAAAAAGTTCCGATATACAAGAACAACGTATCGTATTTATTAATTCTATTTATTGACTTAGTTTTCATCTCTTCGCTTTAATCTAATCTATTTGCATTTATTATATTACAAAGTAAAACAATACCCCCATTATACACAATACCAACTTTTAGTGATATTTGAGTTATTTTTAATATCAAAAATATAATTCTACTATTCTATTTTTAAAGTAATGATAAAATCAAAAAAAAACTGACATAAAAAGAGTCGCATATATTAATTATAAAATCCAGAGTTATTACTTCCACTTTTTAGTAAGACCTAAAGCCCTATTACAATTTGTTTTTTATCTATCAATATCCCCACTTTAACTCACTTTTGATGAAATTGTGGTTTCTGATAAATTACATTTTAACAGAATATTAAAAAATCCGCAAAATCGACGTGCAAATAGCAAGCCTATTTTTGCGGATTTTATCAAATCCAAGTATTAAATATTTTTTTTTAATACTTATTTACCTACAGCAGTGTTATGACACGGGTTATCTTCTCTAAATTATTTAGATGGATCTTTTATATACCGTAACATCATCTACCCACATCATAGTACTTGTAAATAAGTTTATTTTATTGGGGTCAATAAAATTGGAATCGTTTGATCCTACATTCATATTTATAATGATATTATGCGGTCCAAAATTGTTCAAATTGAGCTTTGACACGCTGCTATTAGTGTATGTAGAAACCGTTACATTATCTAATTTTATAGTTACCGTCACCACATTATTTTTTACACTCCAAAAAGATTCGTATAAATGCCACCCATTATTACCATTTACATTAAATGCACTTGGATAACTTCTTTCTGCAGCGTTTCCTAATTGATTTGTCCCAGATGTTGTACCGTAAAAAAGATTAGAGGTAAAACGGGACGCATTAGGAGCAAAAGAATAACCCTCCATAGTGTCAATTTCTCCTTGAACTGGCCAAGCATTTTCTTGGACACTCCAGAAAGCGGGCCAAGCTCCATAAGTATCTGTGAATGATTTATAATTAGCACCATCCATAGCTATTAATTTAATATTAGCAGATAGCATATATTCTGTATTATTTTCAGGTTTATACTGATATATGGACTTAATTAGACCCGATTGGTATTTACTTGCACTCAACTTTGTAGTCTTTATTTCTAAACAATCTCTACCATCCCTAGTTTGTATTGTAGGTACGGAACTTTTATAATCACAATAGTTAGAATTATAATCTGTACGTTGTGCTTTTGTCCATTGCGAGAGTGAAGAACCCATATTAAATGTTTCCTCAAATTGCTTTACCCATGGAGCACCAGCGACTTTACTTGTAGCACTACTTATACTTGCAGTTACCTGTTGGTTTTCTTCGACAGATGTTACATTATCCGAGCAGGATTCTAATCCTAATAAGCAAGTTAGTGCAAAAGCAATCATACCTAATTTTTTCATAATTTTTAGTTTAATGGTTAATTTTTTAGTTGTAACAGAGCGTAATTTTGGTTTATATTATTAATTCAATCAGTTTGTTTACGGAAAAAGTTGTGCTCTTATAGCAGTGCTATTTCGAAAATTAAATTTCAGAAAATATTGCTTCACAATATTTAACGTTTTCTAAAACAGTAAAATTATTTTTGTGAAAATAGATTTATTTTAAAAATTAAAATAAAAGATTTGAAGCATTATATAAAACAAATGATGTGTGTAAATGACCGGTATTACATTTTCAATATAATAATGCAAATAGAATAGAAGAATTGATATAAAATAAAAAAAATAATTGCGATTAAAATAATTATCAAATATTCTAAAAACCAACTATTAATAATCATATTAATAAAATAAAAGGCTGCATTTATTAATCTTATAATAGAGAGTGCGATTTTAAACTTTCGTATTAAAAGCACATTCCTATCAACCTTAATACTTAAGTAATAAAATCTACTCAATTGAACCTAATTTTAAAAAAAAATTAAATTAGAAATAAAAAGCTTAAATTGGGGGTCCGTAACACAAATTGTAAAGCAACATGATTACACTTCAAATTAATGGAGAAAAACATCAGATAGATGTAGATCCAGAAATGCCTTTATTATGGGCTATTAGAGACATTATTGGCCTGACTGGCACTAAATTTGGCTGTGGAATAGGTGCTTGTGGCTCTTGCAAAGTATTAATTGACAATACTGCTACCTATTCGTGTTTGACACCTGTTTCTGCAGTTACTGGAAAAGAGATTACAACAATTGAAGGTACTCAAGAAAATCTACAATTATTGCAAAAATCATGGTCGGAATATAATGTTCCACAATGTGGCTACTGTCAACCTGGCCAATTAATTACTGCTACTTCCCTACTTAACTCAAACGAAAATCCTACAGACAAAGATATCGATGACGCCATGAGTGGTAATATTTGTCGTTGTGGCACCTACCAGCGAATAAAAAAAGCCATTCACCATACTGTTGAACTTAAAAATAAAGCAAACCATGAGTGATATTCATAACATGAGCCGTAGAAGTTTTGTTAAAAACATTGGTTTGGCCTCGGGTGGATTAATTCTAGCTGGTAGTACTTACTTATATTTCGATAAAAAAAAGCCTGAAAACAAAATTGAATTTAATCCTAATTTATTCGTTCAATTGAATTCTGATGGAAGTTTGATTTTAATTGCTTCCCGATCTGAAATGGGGAATGGAGTAAGAACCTCTTTAACTTCAGTCATTGCTGACGAAATGGATGCCGACTGGAATAAAGTGACGGTTAAACAAGCTATGGGTGACATAAAATATGGGGATCAAAATACCGATGGTTCTAAAAGTATTCTTTACCTATATGACACTATGCGAAAAATGGGCGCTACGGTTAGAGCCATGTTAATTACTGCTGCAGCAAAAACATGGCAAGTGCCCGAAGAAGAGTGTACCGCCGAAAATCATTTTATAATTCACTCTAGTGGTAAAAAATTAGAATTTGGAGCTCTTGTTGAATTAGCAAAAACACTTAAAGTACCCACAAACATAGTTTTTAAAAATCCAAATGACTTTAAATACATTGGTAAACATTTAAAAAGTATTGACATCAATGAATATGTAAATGGAGCTGCTGTTTTTGGATTAGACAAACGTTTACCAAATATGAAATTTGTAGCTATCGCACGTTGTCCCGTTACATTTGGAACCGTTAAATCTTTTGATAAGACTGCCGCAATGAAAATTCGTGGAGTGGAAGCCATAATTGAAATTCCTCGCATTGAAAGACCTTTTGGTCCTCTTGGTGGTGTAGCTGTAATTGCTACGAATACTTGGGCTGCATTCAAAGGTAAAGCTGCATTAGAAATTGAATGGAATTACGGCGAAAACGAAACGTATGATTCGGATCAATACATGAGTCAAATTACCGACAATGTCCATAAACCAGGGAAAGTGGCTAAAGAAATAGGCAATGTAAACGAAGGCTTTAAAGGAGGGCATAAAACTATCGAAAGCACCTTTCAACTTCCTCATTTAGTACATACCCCAATGGAAGTACCAAATGCAGTTGCTTGGGTTCAAGGAGATACTTGCGAAGTTTGGGCACCCACACAAGATCCTCAAACTGCCCGAAATGAAGTAGTAGATTATTTAAAAACAACTGTTGATAAAGTAACTTTAAATGTTACTTTTTTAGGGGGTGGTTTTGGAAGAAAATCAAAGCCAGATTATGTGGTAGAAGCTGTTATGGTATCAAAAATGATTAAAGCTCCTGTACAAGTAATTTGGACACGTGAAGACGATGTGAAGCATGGATATTATCATACTGTAAGTGCGCAATACATGAAGGCATCTATAGACAGTCAAGGTAATGTTACCAGCTGGCTACACCGATTTGCATTCCCTTCTATCATGTCGACCTTTGCGCCCGGAACTGATTTTCCAGCCGATTGGGAAATAGCCAGTGCAGCTAATATTCCTTATGCCATTAAAAACTTTAAGGTCGAAGTAGGTCAAGCACCTGCTCATGTGCGAATTGGCTGGATGCGATCTGTAATTAATATTCCTCATGGTTTTTCGGTGAATGTATTTGCTGACGAATTGGCTTTTGCTGCCAATAAAGACCCATTAGAGTTTCGTTTGAATCTAATAGGCCCTGACCGAATCGAAGACACAAAAGATCCTCTAAAATACAACACAGCCCGACTTAAAAACGTTTTAAATGTGGTTGCAAAAAATGCCAATTGGGGAAAACCATTACCAGAAGGTCATGCTTACGGAATAGCGGTTCAATATAGTTTTTATAGCTACGTGGCCTCAGTTGTTGAAGTATCAATGGTAAATAATAAAATAAAAGTGCATAACATTTATACTGCTATAGATTGCGGAACCGTAATAAACAAAGATACCGTAAAAGCACAAATGGAAGGCGCCGCTATTTTTGGAATGTCATTAGCCTTTTATGGGAAAATTACTGCTAAAAATGGGGCGATTGAGCAAAATAGTTTTACTGATTACAAAATGATTCGAATGAATGAAATTCCAAATGTTCATGTTGAAATTGTGGAGAGTACCGAAAACCCAACTGGCGTAGGAGAACCTGGAGTACCCGTAATTGCTCCCGCTATTATAAATGCTATCTTTAAACTTACTGGTAAAAGGTACCATAATTTACCTTTGAGCGATTTTGATATTGTATAATATCATTTTTACCTGCTTAATCTATTATGCACTCCAACCAATAATTATTTTAATGAATAACTGGATTGAATTATTACACGAATTTAAAATTAAAAAAATACCCGTAGCTCTGGTTACAGTAACTAAAGTTTTAGGCTCTGCTCCTTGCAAAGTAGCTTCTAAAATGATTGTAACCTATCAAAAAAAGATTCACGGAACCATAGGTGGCGGTAAATTAGAATTTCAAATTATTGAAGAGGCCATTAAAGCAATTCATGAAAATCAAACAAAAGAATTCTCTTATACTCTTGGACCTGAATTTGAGCAATGCTGTGGTGGCAAAGTAGAACTAATTATTGAACCTATGAATCAATCCCCTGAATTGTTTCTGTTTGGAGCCGGACATATTGGCATTGCTTTATGTGAAGTTCTAAAAGATACTCCTTTTAATATCACTCTTTTTGATACACGAGAGAATTGGAAAAACACTATTGAAATAGATAAATCAATTTTATTTAGTAGTGTTGCATTCGATCACTACAAACAAACGATCAATTGGGGAGACAATTGCTACGTAGTTATCATGACACATGATCACAAATTGGATTTTGAAATTACCGCATTAGCCGTTCACTCCAAAACAAAATACATCGGATTGATAGGCAGTAAAACCAAGAAAAATAAATTTAATAATTTATTGATTAACGAATTGGGTTTTACAGCTGGAATCAAAGCAGTTCATTGTCCAGTTGGACTAGATTTAGGCGGAACCAATCCCAAAGAAATAGCAATCAGTGTGGCATCTGAATTACTAAAAGTGTATTATGGCAAATAATACCGTTTTTATAGTACTTGCTGGGGGCAAATCAGAAAGAATGGGTATTGCTAAAGGTTTATTAGATTATAATAATACGTATTGGATTTTAGAGCAATTAGATCGGATTTCGAAAACACAAATCACAGAAGTCTACATTGGTTTGGGTTTCCATTACCAAGACTATTTCAACGCTATTCCATTGCTAGCTGAGGCGCAAACTCATTTTATGTATTTTAAAGAAATGAAAGTGAGAGTCGTTATTAATCCAAATCCAGAACGAGGTTCTTTTTCAACACTGCAAACTGTATTACAAAAAATAAAAACCAATCAAGCTGTTCTTATTAGTCCCATTGATATTCCAATTCCAAATGCTACGGTACTGAATGCAATAATTGAAATTGAAAATACCATTGTTCTCCCCAATTTTGAAGGCAAAAATGGTCATCCAATTAAACTATCTAACGCCTTTTGGAAATCTTTAACGCCATTAGATCCAAAAGAAGAAAATACAAGATTAGACTTCCAAATAAAAAAAGTGAATCTGGACGAAATTACTGAAGTAGAAGTTAATGATTCGTCAATCCTAAAAAATTTAAATACTCAAAATGATTGGACTGACTATTTGAACTCCAAATAAAAATCAAGCAAAAAAAGCCCCGATAAAATATATCGAGGCCTATAAATTTTAATACAATTAATTACTTTATTAATTGTTGCAAAGGTTTCAATTGCTCCATGTCAATATTGGACTTTTTCAGCACTTGCATCATTGTTATTATATTTGTTGGATTCATATCTTTTCCAATTACCCTAACAACTGCAAAACCAGCATCTTTTTTATTGGCATAAAAAACAAATTCTTCAATATGATCATCAGCTCCTACATAGCTTACTGATGCACCTTCTTTACCAGAACCAAATCTCATCAACTGTTGGTACTTTTTATCTTTCAAAATAGCATCCACTTTAGCACGTTGAACATCAAACTGATTTTTATTTTTATCTGTTAATTTAAATGCTAAAATATTCATCTTATCAAAAGATTTCAAAGCGGATGATTCAGCTATCGACAACTTCGTTTTGTCAACATTTAAAATATTTGGAGAAACATCCATTACAAGGAAATCTTTATTCTCTGTATTTTCTACAAAATATTTTTGTAGGGTGGGTTCTGAATTGCAGCTTACCAACAACAGGCATAAAAAATAAAAGATATAAACTGTTTTCATATTACTTTCTTCCTTTAGTTGCTTTCTTCAGGTCATCGCCACCAGGTATTCTCATTTTATCAGTTAAAACTGAAATTTCATTCAAGTCAAAATTACCTGTCAAAGACATTAACACCGTTTCATTTGTTTTACTTCCTCCTTCAATGAACATTAACAACTCTTTTATTTGACTGTCTGAGGCACCTGATTTTACTAATATCTTTATATTTTTACCACTGTCATTTACACGCATTAATTCTTCTAATCCAGCTGTTTTTATATATTTATCGGCTGCTGATTTCATATCAGCTGTTGCTCTAGAACTACTTGTAGTGAAAACTTTTAAGTTGTCTAATTTTTTGATTAAATTCATGTATTGTTGCGTTTCCTTATCAGATGCATCAACTTTTACTTTACTCATCAAGTCAAACATTTTTTTGTTGACAATAATTGAAGTCACATCATCTTGTCCATCAAATTTATCAAAAGCCGATTGGGCAAAAAACGGAGTTGCTATTAATGCAATTACTAGTGTGATTATAAATTTTTTCATTTTTTTAGTATTTGTTATTGTTTAAAAATTAATTGTTTTGAATCCTCGTATTCTTGAATGTAGTTAACACTTACTATGCCAGTATTTACATGAGTTGATAACATTGCCAATGCTTTCTGTGTTTCCTTTAAAGCAACCTCTGGATTAGTATAGGTCCCTAGGTCTTGATTAGCAACTTTATTATCAAAATACATATACGTACTAACACCTAACATAATAACAACTGAAGCTGCAATAGATAACCACGCTACTTTACGTTTTTTAGATTGTAGTGGTATTTCAGGTGCAAACTTTTGAGTTGCCGCAATAGAAAAATAATCAAATAAAGGCTTGTATTGCTCTAAATGCTGCGCAACATTTGGAGAAGAAAAATAATTTTGCAACTCTTTTTCATCCATACTACTTGTTTCCCCTTCGAAATATTTTTCTAAAAGTATTTCAATTTTATTCCATTCCATAATTATTAATTTTTGTCATGCATTCTCTTATCGTTTTTCTTGCTCTTGAAAGCGCTACACGAATAGCCGTTTCATTCATTTGCATAATTTTTGCAATCTCTTCAAATTCATATTGTTCAATATCTCTCATTTGAATTATGAGCCGTTGTTGTTCTGGCAATTGGTTAATAATTTTTCCAACCCAATCAAGACTATCATCATCTTCTATTTTCTTTTCTAAACTTGGAGTAGTATCAGCATAATTATCATGAACAATTTTAATATTATTAACCCTCTTAGATTTTAACTGATCCAAACAATGGTTTTTTGTTATTGTCATTGCAAATGCTTCTACACTATTAAAACCATTCAGACTTTCGCTTTTATGCCATAGTTTTACAAGTACTTCTTGGGTAGCGTCTTCTGCTTCTTCCGTGCTAATAAGCAGACGCTTTGCCAATCGAAAGAGTTTGTCTTTGAAAGGAGAAGTCAGTTCCAAAAATTGCACTTGATTCATATGTTACTACTTATTTTTTCTATTTTACGATTTGCAATTCGCTTGGCATACAATTTAAATCAATTGCCCTTATAATATCAAGACGAAACAGTTTAATTTTTGTTACAAAAAAACAAACAATTAAAACTAAAGATAGTATTTTTACGTTCATATACATATTAAACCCCAAATATGAGAACAACATTCAAGTTTACACTTTTATTATTTTTAGCTGCTTTAACCTTCCAGAGTTGTCAAGATCAAGATGACACAGCAGTACCAATAAATTTAGAGGTTCAAGATTTTATCTGGAAAGGATTGAATCAATACTATTTATGGCAAGCAGATGTGCCTAACTTAGCCGATGATCGTTTTGCTTCTCAAGATCAACTTAATGTATTTTTGAGAGGATATCCTGTTCCAGAAGAATTATTTGATGCGCTAAGAGTGGATAAAAGTATTGATCGCTTTAGCTGGATTGTAAGTGATTATTTAGAATTAGAGCAGGCCCTTGGAGGAATCTCAAAAAATCATGGAGCAGAATTTGGGCTTGTATACAAACCGGGAAGTACTACTGAAATATTTGGTTATGTTCGTTACATTCTTCCAAATTCTGATGCAGCGACAAAAAACATTCAAAGAGGGAGTATCTTTTACGGTGTTAATGGAACCCAACTTACTATAAGCAATTATCAAACTTTATTAGGAGCTGATAGCTATACTTTAAATTTAGCCGACTACAATGGAGGTGCTATTACATCAAATGGAAAATCAGTGGACCTAGTTAAAACAACGGTAGCCGAAAATCCAATATTAATAAACAAAGTTATTACAAATGGTGCACATAAAATAGGTTACCTGATGTACAATGGTTTTTATGCTGAATATGATACTCAATTGAATGCAGCATTTGAATCTTTAAAATCACAAGGTATTACTGACTTAGTATTAGATTTACGTTACAATGGTGGAGGTTCTGTACTTACTGCTACCCGCTTAGCCAGTATGATTACGGGACAATATACAGGACAAATTTTCGCAAAACAACAGTGGAACTCAAAGATAAACGACTATTTTGCCTCTAATAATCCAGAAGCCCTAAACAATAACTTTACAGACCAAATTGGGACAACACCTATCAACAGTTTAAATTTATCAAAAATTTATATCCTAACCACCAAAAGCACTGCGTCAGCAAGTGAATTAGTAATCAATGGCTTAAAACCCTATATGGATGTAGTACAAATAGGCGATATTACTACAGGGAAAAATGTTGGGTCGGTTACATTATATGACTCCCCTACTTTTGGAAAAGACAATAGGAATCCTAACCATCGTTATGCGATGCAACCAATAGTATTGAAGATAATCAATGCTGCTGGTTTTGGAGATTATTATAATGGCCTTACTCCTACTTACCAATTAAAAGAAAATTTAGGAAACTTAGACGTTCTTGGAAATAGTTCAGAACCTTTATTGAGTACGGCAATAGGAAAAATTACAGGAACAGGAAAAATGCTAAAACAAAACCCTGAACAAGATTTTAATTATTTTAAAGACACAAAATCGATTGACGCTTTACAAAACCAAATGTATATAGAGAAAGCACCAGAAGGGCTTTTAAAAGCATTGAAATAATTAACAGTAGAATATAATAAATTAGAATTCAATACGTTATATATAACCAACCTAATGTAAAAACTATGCTAGTTATGAAAAAACTTATTAAATCATTTTTAATTTTGATAGCTTTTACTTCTTTTGCTTTTATAAGCCCCAAAAATAAAGTACTAAAACAGATTAATGTAGTTATTGATGCTGGACATGGTGGAGAAGATTTTGGAATCACCC
This sequence comes from Flavobacterium sp. WC2409, assembly GCF_041200085.1. Taxonomy (NCBI): domain Bacteria; kingdom Pseudomonadati; phylum Bacteroidota; class Flavobacteriia; order Flavobacteriales; family Flavobacteriaceae; genus Flavobacterium; species Flavobacterium sp. WC2409. The sequence goes on along the minus strand of NZ_CP165625.1, from coordinate 504,007 downwards.
AAGATGATTTATCTGAAAAACAAATTGTAGAACAAGTGATTACAAAAATCAAGGCATTCAGTAAAAATAAAAATATCGTTTTTCATTTTACTCGATCGACAGATAAATTTATTCCATTACAAGATAGAACTGATTTTATAAATACAATCAAACCCGATTTGGTTTTATCAATACATGTGAACGCAAGTAAAAACAATACTACTTCAGGTATGGAATTTTATGTTTCAAAAGAATCTACCAATTATGAAAAGTCAAATACAATAGCCGAAAATTTTCAAACTAAGTTTTTAAATTCAAATTTTAAAGTTGCTGAAATAAAGAATGCGAATTTTTTTATTTTGAAAAACTCAGAGGTTCCAGCAGTTATAATGGAATTGGGATATTTAACTAATGAAAGTGACAAAAAAAATCTTTCTAATAATAACGAACAAAATCAAATTGCAAAAAAAATAATAGAATGTATTGCTGAATTAAAATAATACCATTTTCAAAAGCAAAAATCCCACTCCAAGAATTAACTTGAATGTGGGATTTTTTTTAACAATCTTGACTATTATATTAAAACAAAATATTCAAACCTACCTTAATATTTCTACCTCTTGTACTAAAACCTCTTGTCTCAACAAAATCTTTATCAAGGATATTATCAACAGCTCCAAAAATATTCATTCTGTTTTTAATAAGATCATAACGAACATTTGCATTAACTAATTGATAGTCTTTTAAAATTTCTGAATTCAATACAGCGTTATACGATGGGGCTGGATAAGTAGTGTATTCTGTGTAGCGATCCGAAACAAATTGATAAGCAGCACTAAATGCTAAACGTGGCGTGGCCTGAACATCAATTCCAGCATTCACTTTATGTTTAGGATTTAAAATACGCGATTGTCGCTCTAATTCTGTAAAAGTATAGTTTACATTAAAACTTACTTTATCGTTCGGAGCATATACCACCATTGTTTCCACCCCTTTTGTCTTATTTAAACCATTTACGTTAAAATATTTGTAGGTCATTAAATCAAAACCAATAGCATCTGTCTCTTCTCTTGCAAAAGCAACTGACGTTAAAGTTAATTTTTTACCAAACAGACTCGCTTCAAAACCTACCTCAGCAGTAGCATCTTTCTCAGGTGACAAATTCAAATCTCCGTAAGGTGAATACAACTGATATAAACTTGGAGTAACATATGCAGTACTATAAGAAGCTAAGATTTTCAATGGAAGGCTTTGCAATTTATAAGAAGGATTCACATTAAAAACCAAATTATTACCATACTTGCTATGAATATTCAAACGTGCTCCAGCATTTAAATTAAATCCAAACTCTGAATTATATACCGCAGTTAAATAAGGATCAATCATATTGAATTTTGCTAAACTACTTTCGATAGCATCATAATCACTTTTATTTGACATTTCATGGAATTGAAATTGAGCACCAGTAACGATAAACAATTGTGACGCAACATTGTATTTATTAAACACATCCGCATTTATACTTCTTGATTTGTAATACGAAAAGCTTCCGTAATTAAAAATCGATCTGTCAATCGAACTTGCACTTGAGTTCATCACAAATTCTCCTTTTTCATATTTGTACTTTGGAGAAAACCCAACTCTGTATTGTTCTGAGGTAGAAAAATTCATTTTATTATCCACAAATGATCCCGAATCAAAATCACTTTTCACTTTGTCATAATTAGCAGAAAAGTCCAAACTCAACTTTTTAGTTGGAGTAAATCCTAATTTCACTAATGAATTTATTCTTGAAAATTTATCTTTTTCAAAATCAACACCTTCATTTTCTGGCTTAGCTTCTGATATTCCTGTAGATTCAGTACTATTCAAGGAAGCAAAATAATTGACTTTATCGGTACGTCCGTTCAACGAAAAACCTTGATTATACTCCTGAGGTTTGTAATTCGCTTTATTAGCAACGGTTTGTGTACCCATATTCATATACACATTTCCAGCAATTTCTTTATTAGTTGCTTTTTTCAAAGTAATATTAATTACTCCCGTAGCTGCTCCAGAACCATATAAAGTACTTGCAGCCCCTTTCATAATTTCAATACTCTCCACTTGTTCTACAGGAAGCAAACGTAAATCATAGGATAAATTAATCCCCGACGCATCCGTAACTGGTACACCATCAATCAGGATTAAAACTTGATGTCCTCTTCCTCCGCGAATGTAAAGACCTAAATCCTTACCGTTACGGCTTTGGTTTCCATTAATTTCTACTCCAGCAACAGTACTTAAAACAGCAGCTAGAGATTGCCCTTGTTTTTTCTTTAAATCTTCAGCGGTAATCTTAACGATTACTTTTCCAGATTTTTCTTTTGGCAAAGCAAATTTTGAATCAGAAATTACAACCTCATCTAATTGATTTGACTTTTGTTCTTGTGCAAAACAATTCATTGCAAACAACAATGCAATCGCACTTATGCGAACGATTTTTTTGTTCATTTTAAAAATGTAAAATTTAATAAATTGGGGAGAAAAGCATAGAATGACCCATACCCAAACCTTTTTTCCCGAAAGTTTGATACTCGATGTAGTAGGCAGGTCTCCTGGCTTGCGTCTTGATGTTTACCTTCTCATTCGCCGTGGCGAACAATGGTTTTGTAGATAACAACAAGCTTTTTAGCTTACAGTTGCGGGTACAGCCCAAGATTACTCATTTAGAATTTTAGATTAAAATTCCAAAAAATTTACTTGATTCCCTTTTAATGTGCTTTGCAATAAAACAAACGCACAACCTCAATACGGCGGCAAAGATAAAACTAAATTCAGCTTTAAAACTAATTTGTAGAAACTATTGAGCATTTTTTTAAACAAAAGATACCAATTACTCACTAAACACTAATAAACAACTAGTTACAATTCTATTTTAACAACTGCACCAAAATTGACTTTATTATTAAATGCATCTTTTAGTGGTACATTAGTTACTTTACACAGGATACTTCTAATAACTCCTGCGTGTGCTACAATCACAATTGGTCTTTTAACGGTGCTTTTAAGTTCGTTTTCTAAAAAATCATTCACTCTATTATACAAATCAACAAAGGATTCTCCGTTAGGAACACTGACATTGACAAAGTCATTCATCCATGGTGTAAAATCATCAGGAGGAATCACATCCCACTTTTTCATTTCCCAATCCCCAAAATTCATTTCCATTAAACGAGCATCTGTAATTATTGAAGCCGAAAGATAATTAGCGAGTGTAGTACAACGAACTAAAGGACTGGAATACACAACAGCATCTTTTGGAATTTGGTTTTTTATTGAATCAAATAATTCCAAATACGGTTCCAAAATCTGAACATCCGATTGCCCATAACAAATTCCTTTTTCACAAACCGTCTCGGTGTGGCGTACTAAATAAACTTCCATAAAATAATTACTGATAAATAAATTACTACTTCACATACTTGTTGGGTTGCGCCTAAACAATCACCTGTATAGCCATCAATCCATTTTTGGAAATAACTCGCCAAAAAAAATCGCGTCAGAAAAACTGGTACTAAAACCAAAAGGAATTGCCACTGAAAACAAGCCAAAATTACAAGTGGCAATAACCCAAAAAAGAATGCACCTACTACTTCTCTCCATGTATAATTTTGTGCAATAGGTTTGCTTTTACTGCTTGCATCCTCTCTTGAATATTCATGAGTAAAAACAATCGAAATAGCTGCCAAACGACTGACAGCATGAGCCGAAACAAACAGTAGAAAAACAACTATTTGCGTCTGAATATTTAATAAATCGATTGTAGAAACTATATGGGATAAAGCCTGAAATTTTAATAAAAACAATAAAACTACTCCTATCGATCCATAAGCACCAATTGCACTGTCTTTCATGATTAAGAGAATTTTTTCTTTGGTCCATCCACCGCCAAAACCATCACAAACATCAGCAAAGCCATCTTCATGAAAAGCCCCCGTAACTAGAATAGAAGCAATCATAGAAACAATAACAGCTATTTCAGGACTTATTAAATAGCTAAACAAACTAAAAACACCAAATGCTACAACACCTACTATCCAGCCGATAAACGGAAAATAGCGAGAGGCTTTGTTTAAATAATCCGGGTTATGATCTATGTTTTTAGGACATGGAATCCGAGTATAAAACATTAAAGCCGTAAAAAATATATGTAATTCTTTTTTCATTTTATTAAGATTCTTTTTTTATCAAAGATGCATAGCAATGCATCGTAACATCGTATTTATGAGCCGCTAATCCCAGCACTTTCAAAACTAGCCATTTCATTTAAAAATGCCACAGCCGACTCAATAATAGGAAATGCAACCGCACAACCTGTCCCTTCGCCTAAACGCAATCCCAATTGTAAAACAGACTCAACTCCCAAATAATCCAGTAACTTCACATGTGCTTGTTCAGCTGAGCAATGGCAAAAAACAGCGTTCTTTATAATAACAGGATTTTTTTGATGAGCAATCAAAAAAGCCACACTACAAATAAATCCATCAACAAGAATTAGCATGTTATTTTCATAAGCCGCTTGTATTCCCGCAGCCATTTGCATGATTTCAAATCCGCCAAAATACGCTAACTTTTCCTCTAAATCTTCTGAACCCCAATAATTATCAACAGCGGTTTTAAGGATTTTTTGTTTCTGAATCAATTTTTCATCACTCACTCCTGTTCCTAATCCCACGCAATCTTCCAAAGGAATTTTAGTAATTAAACTCATCAAAACGGAAGCTGTCGAAGTATTTCCAATACCCATTTCACCAAAACCGATACAATTACTACCAGTTTTTGCAATAGCATCTACAACCGCGGCACCTTTAGAAAAACACAAATTCAATTCGGTTCTACTCATTGCAGGTCCAGTAGAATACGACTGAGTCCCCTTGCCTACTTTTGCTGAAATCAACTTGACATTAGGAGGGAAATCATAATTCACTCCAGCATCTACAATCGATAATTTAATATTATTTTGTTTGCAAAAAACATTTATTGCCGCTCCTCCTTCTAGAAAATTAATTACCATTTGGCGTGTAACATCTTGTGGATATGAACTCACTCCATGTGTCGCAATTCCATGATCAGCAGCAAAAACTACAATATTGGGTTGAATTAGTTTGGGCTCTAATGTTTGGAAAACCTCACCTATTTGTTGGGCAAGTTTTTCAAGAATCCCTAATGAACCCGTGGGCTTCGTTTTAGCATCAATTTTAATTTTTAAAACTGCTGAAATATCATCTTTAGCATCTATTTTACCTTTTTTTTCCGTTGGTGTAATTTTACTCTTAGAATGCATCATCTTGATTTCTTCTATAAAAGGAACTTCTGATTTTTGTTTCCAGTTCAATTGTTGTAACATCGGTTGTTGATCATAATTAGTTGCGGGTTTGCCTACACAGAAGTAACCTAATGGTTCAATATGTTCTGGTAATCCTAGTAATTGTTTGAACTGATAATAATTTAAAATCGAAATCCAACCCATTGAAAATCCCTGCTCTGTCAAAGACAACCATATATTTTGAGCAGCACAAACAGCACTAAATTTAATTGCTTCATTGCTTCCTACGGTTCCAATAGTGAAATTATTCAAAACTGAACGGTCATAGCAAATCACGAGTCCTAGCGGAGCTTCTTCAATTGCTTCTAGTTTTAAAGCTTTATAATCTTCCTTTTGTTGTTTGCTATCGGTTTGATTTGCAGCTTTATTATCATAATCCAAAAACAATTCTTTAACCGCTTTCTTAATTTCGTCCGCCTTAACCAGATAATATTTAGTAGCATCGGTCAGACCTACGGAAGGAGCCCAATGTCCGGCCTGCAACGCTTTTTGAATTACAGCATCAGGAACTTCATCATTTGTAAAATGACGCGTGTCGCGACGAGATTGTAAAATTTTATCTAAATTGGTCATTCTAGTTTTATTTACACTGATTTATTGATTCAATTTCTAATCGAAATCTTCCCAAACAATAAAACAATAGTCATTATACGTTTTGATCGAATAATTTGGTAGGCTTATCCTTTCACAAAAAAGAGGGCAATTTAAAACCAAAGTATGAAACTCGCCGTTTTCACCACAAGGATCTATTCCTTTTTCTTTTAGCTCAACTGCTAATTCCTTAGTCAGTATCTTACCCAGATAGCTTTCTCCCATGATCGTATTACAGGAAACAATCATAGTCTCGATGCCATTATCAATCATTTCGTTTACTAATATAATTCGGTCTTGTTGCCACAAAGGCAAAATACATTTCAGAGAGGCGGCTCCACATACTTTATCTTCCCAGTCTTTATGGGCTTGCAAATCGATATCGCCAAAAACGGCGGCATCCAAATCATATTTTGCTTTAAGCGATTTTAAAGTACTAATAAACTTTGCCTCATAATCCCCCCAAGTAGCAGGAACACCTTCTAATGGTAGCTGCATTTTTTGAGCTTGTTGATTCAATATAGACAATGGCAATCCATGAGAACGGGATATTTTTCCATTTTCGTTCATCATATTCAACAACACTTTTGGAACTAAACCTTGATCAATTGCCTGCATCATGGCATAACAACTGTCTTTTCCACCACTCCAAGAAGTTAAAAAATTCATTATTGTCCTTTTATTGTAACAGGAATTCCTGAAACCATTAAAACCACTTTATCTGCTCTTTTTGCAATATACTGATTCATCCAACCTTGTAATTCGGTAAATTTTCGGCCAATATGCGTTTCAGCATGAACCCCCATTCCTATTTCATTGGTAACAATAATAATAGTCGCGTTTTCTTGATTTGCTATTTTGTCAAACTCTGCTTTGGCTTGTTCTAAACTCAATGCTACATCATTTTTAGTATCTATAAAAAAGTTAGTCAACCAAAGTGTAACACAATCTACTATCGCAACATTACCGGAGAAATCAATTTCACTCAAGTGCTTTTCTTTTTCGATGTTAATCCAGCGTTCATCACGGTCTTTTTGATGACGATCGATTCTTTTTTGAAAATCATCGTCCCATTTTCTCGCTGTTGCAACATACATGGGTTTAGCCGATAATTCTTTTGCCAAATTCTCGGCATAACTGCTTTTTCCAGAGCGCTCTCCTCCTGTAATTAAATATATCATTTTTTATTTTTTAAAATCATAAGGACAATGTCTACATCCGTTTCCACAGCAGCTCCCTCTTTTCAAATGAAAAAATGCTTTAAAAACATAATTACCTTTCTCTAAATAGTAATCAATTCCTTCGATTAAATGAGTTGATTTTGGTAACAATGCCGCTTTATTATGGAGAACAGTTTCCGAATTCAATGTAGCTACATACTCCTCAATTTTTTCTGAACAGGATTTTTTAAAGCAAATGGGGCAAAGGCAATCAATTGCTGTTGTAGGAACAAATATCGGCGGAAAATCATTACACCAACATCTAGTTCCTTCTAATGTATCTCCACAACCAAAGTTAGTTCCACAACTTGAACACTGTTTCGCTTTTATTCCATTCATGCTGTAAAGATAGTATTTGTTGATTTTTTTTGGCTAAAAAATAAACAAGATTTTTTTGTAATTTCTTTTACCTTTGCTTAAATCATAAAATAGCATCATGAAACTTTCTTCCTATAAAATTCTTTTACTAGTTGTTCTTCTCTCCTTCATTAGTTGTAAAAAAGCAGATAAATCAGAAACTAAATCCATTTTAAACGCAAAAAACGAAATTGAATATGCAAATAGCTTAGCCATATACAAGTACGAAGGCTTTTCTATAGTGAAGGTAATCAACCCATGGCCCAATGCTGAAAAAGGTTTTACTTATATCTTAAAAGAGAAAAACAGCGCCATCCCAGATAGTTTGAAAAAATACAATACCATCCAGGTACCTCTAGAGTCGATTGTGGTAACTTCTACTACGATTGTCCCTTATTTGGAAATGCTAGGAGTGGAAAATCGATTGGCTGGATTCCCACATACAGACTACATTTCTTCTAAAAAAACCAGAAAATTAATTGATAATGGAACCGTTAAAAATGTAGGGCAAAACGAAAAATTAAATATAGAGCAATTGATAGAAATGAACCCAGAGCTTATAGTGACTTTTGGTATTGACAACAATAATCCAATGATTGATAATCTTGCAAAAAGTGGCTTAAAAGTATGTATTCAGGCAGATTGGATGGAGCAATCTCCTCTTGGAAAAGCAGAATGGATAAAACTGTACGGCGCTCTTTTTGGAAAAGAGAAAGAAGCCAAAACTCAATTTGACGCTATTATTAAAAATTACAAAGAAGCGTTGGATTTGGTTTCCACCAAAAAACCAACAGCAACAGTATTATACGGTTCCATGTACCAAGATCAATGGTATGTGGCCAAAGCCAATAGTTGGGTTGCACAATTTTTAAAAGATTCAAAAGTTAATTACCTTTGGTCAGACACCGAAGGAACGGGTAGTATTGGATTATCATTCGAAAAAGTATTAGAAAAAGCTAAAACAGCTCAGTATTGGATTGCTACAGGCCCTTATAAAACAGTAGCTGAATTAGAAAAAATCAATCCACATTACAGTCAATTTGATGCCTTTAAAACCAAACAAGTATATACTTTTGAGGGTAAAATAGGCGCTACTGGCGGAACGATATACTATGAATCAGCCCCTAGCCGACCCGATTTAGTCCTAAAAGATTACATCAAAATTTTCCATGCTGATTTACTTCCAAATTATACTTTTACCTTTGCACAAAAACTAAACTAAACTAAACTAAACTAAACCCTCTCCATAAGACAGCATACAAAACGGATTTCCGATTCGTTTTTAAAAACTGATCCATTATCAAAAACACAATACAAATAAAAAAAATACTAATTGAATAATCAAAAACGAAATATCATTTTATTCTCTTTACTGGCTATAGGATTGGTCGTTTTGTTTTTTATAAACATCAGTTTTGGCTCGATAACAATTCCGTTCAAGGAAGTTTACAACAGCTTAACGGGAGGACAAGCAAGTAAATCCACTTGGGAATATATTATTATTAATTACCGCTTACCCAAAGCTATCACTGCTGTTTTAGTTGGAATGGGACTTTCTATCAGCGGATTACTGATGCAAACTTTATTTAGAAATCCGCTTGCGGGACCTTATGTTTTAGGGCTGAGCTCAGGTGCAAGTTTAGGCGTTGCTTTTGTGATTTTAGGAGCTGCGTTTATGCCCTCATTTATCAGTACTATTCTATTGTCCTCTTACGGAATCGTTCTTGCGTCAACTATGGGAAGTTCTATCGTTTTATTAGCTGTTCTCCTAGTTTCTCATCGCTTGCGTGATACGATGGCCATTCTAATTGTAGGTTTGATGTTTGGTAGTTTTACCAGTGCCATCGTAGGAACACTTACGTATTTCAGCACGGCAGAACAATTACAAAAATTTACTTTTTGGTCTATGGGAACACTCGGTAATTTATCCTGGACCTCTATAACTATTTTATCCATTTCAGTTTTCATAGGATTACTATTAAGTCTATTTAGTATCAAACCCTTAAATGCATTATTACTTGGGGAAAACTACGCAAGAAGTTTGGGACTTAATTTCAAGAAAATGCGACTTACTATAATTCTTGCCACTAGTATTCTCGCGGGAAGTATCACGGCTTATGCAGGGCCAATTGCCTTTATAGGTTTAGCAGTTCCTCATATTGCAAAACTTATATTCCAAACTAGTAATCATTCGGTTTTATATTGGAGTACACTTCTTCTTGGCGCGGGAATCATGCTTGTATGTGATCTAGTTTCACAAATGCCAGGTTTTGATATAACTTTACCTATAAATGCGATTACGTCACTACTTGGTGCACCTATTGTAATTTGGTTACTAGTACGTAAGAGGAAAATGATGGGGTGATTGAACATAAAAACGACTTTATTTTTTATCTCATTTAGAAAATTTAGGCAATACTGTACCTTAACTCCTTGACGGTTTTATAAAAAAAGTTTAAAAAATAAACTCGAAAAAATTGATGAATAAAAACATCCTATCCACATCAAACCTAAGCATTGGTTACAAAACCAAAAGCGCAGTTACGACCATTGCTAAAAACCTCAACCTGAATTTACAGCAAGGAAAACTTATAGCATTAATTGGTGCTAATGGAATAGGGAAGTCAACTTTATTGCGCACTATTAATGGAATTCAAAAACCATTGGAAGGGGCTGTCTATTTGAATGATAAAAAAGTAACTGATTATGAACCATTAGAACTAGCCCAAAATCTAAGTATTGTTTTAACCGAAAAATTACCGCCTAGTAATTTGACGGTTTTCGAATTGGTCGCTTTGGGACGTCAACCGTATACCAATTGGATCGGAACTTTATCCGATGAAGATGTTGCTAAAATTAATGATGCCCTTGAACTGACCAAAATCAGTCATTTGGCCTCCAAAAAGCATTACGAAATAAGTGACGGGCAATTGCAAAAAGTGTTAGTAGCACGTGCATTGGCGCAAGATACTCCTTTAATTATTCTTGATGAGCCTACCACCCATCTCGATTTACTGCACAAAGTAGCACTCTTCAAATTGCTAAAAAAACTAACAAAGGAAACAAATAAATGTATTTTATTTTCGACACATGATATCGATATGGCGATTCAACTGAGTGATGAAATGATTATTATGACGGCAGAAACAGTCATCCAAGACGAACCGTGCAATTTGATTTCAAAAGGGAGTTTTAATACAATCTTTAAAGACGAACACATTACATTCGATTCCGCAAAAGGGAAATTTGTTATTGTATAATCACTATTTCGCACCAACAGTTATTAATTCCATAATGGACAACAGAATTATCACAAAACATACCCAAAAAGCAAAGTGTATCAATTTTATACTTTATTGTTTTGTAAATTAGTATACCTCATTCTTATTTCCCCAAATTCAACTTATCTACATTATTAAAACTAATCTTTAAAAATTTTAATTATGGAAAATTTGTGTACTTTACTCAAAAAAGTGGTTCTATTGGGAAGCTTATTTTTTCTCTATTCTTGCAGTCAGGACGAAATGATTTCTACTGATTTACAAACAAACACCTCCAAACCTTTTAATGTAAAAACGAATGCAATGAAGCTCAATGTATTCAAGGGACCTCAAGTAACACTCGGATACGGAAAAGTGCGCTCCTGGATAAGTGTTGATGGCAGTGGTAATCCAAATGAAATTGGAATTGAAATGACCGCTGAAGCCTTATTAAATCCAGAAAGAGACAAAAATAATGCACCGCTGGCAGGTTCAACAATTGTTATTCCGCTACACCTTAAAGCACATCAGTTGACACCGTTTGATCATATCGGACTTAATTGGAATCCCAATGGCCATGAACCAGAACATGTTTTTGATGTACCCCATTTTGACATTCATTTTTATATGATCTCTCTCGACGAACAACTGGCTATACCAGCATGGTCTGAAAGCACAAATGATCTATTTAATAATTATCCGCCTTTGGGATATATGCCTGCTGATTATTTTACACCTCCTGATGGTGGTACTGCTGAAGCTCAAATGGGAAAACACTGGCTACCGTTAAACTTACCCGATTATTTGCCCTTTAGCAAAATTATGATCTATGGATCCTTTGATGGTGATTTGATATTTGTAGAACCTATGATAACTTTAGAGTATTTACTTTCTAATGAGGAATCTAGACTGAATTATTCTCAACCGGAACATTTTGCAAAAGCAGGTAATTACCCAACAAAATATAATATTTATCATGATGCCAAAACGGGCAGTACTTTTATAACACTGAGCGATTTTGTTATGCGAGATTAATTAAAAAAGAGGAAGCTTTTGATAAGGCTTCCTCTTTTTTTTTACCTTATTTCCCTTTTAATAAATTAACACTTACCGTGGCGATATTAGAATCTGGAAACCGTTTAAAAAATGAAATGTCTGGATACAAACCCGCTTCTGCAGCAATTTTATGCAATACAGGAATTTCTACAATATATTGATCCGAAAATCCATGAGTAGCATCATAAGCAGTTGCAGCCGTTTTCCCTAAATTAGCTGCAGTCAAAGCTGGAGGAATGGTATGTAACTCAATCATTAACAAGCCGTACTTATGCACATAAGGAGACCATTTATTAAAATGCTCTAGTAGATTATCTTCCACTACATTAGTACTAATCCTTTTTCCTCTGTGAGCAAAAGCACCAGTAGATTGGCTATCTCTTTCTGGAGAACGTTTTTTTGGTTCTTCCCAAATGCGGTTGTGATCCAAAAAAGTTCTCACATTCAGCACATCCTTTAAATCAATATTATAATTTCCCAATAAATCTTCGGCAAGCACATCTGGCCTACCGATATCACCCCAAATGACTTTAGCCCAAATATCCGCTTTTATTAAATTGGCTCGCGTTACTTTCAAAGCAGCTTGATTGTAATCAACACCTATGAGAAACAAAGGATAGTCATCAAGTATTTTTCCTCGAAAGGTTTGCCTTTCGATAACATTAAAAATATGTTCTAAGAAAGCACCATTGCCACAGCCCATATCTAAAATTCCTTTGGGTTGATCTTCTATTGGTAAATTAAACAATTGAATAATAATCTCATCGACAACCTTGAAGTAACTGTCATGAGCTCCACCGCTACCCCATACATTCATTTCACGGTCTACATGAATTTCGTCCTCCCCATCACTTGTATTTCGCAAAACATTAGGATTACCAAAAAGCAAATCATCCATTTTACTAAATGTAGGCAAATAGGAAACGGTTACTCCATAAGCAGATGCTCTTTTGGCAAAAAACAAACCCGTTTCTGTAAATTGATAATTTCCGTTTTTTTGGGTAAACCAACCCAAATAAGTCAAAAAATCCAGGATGACTTTAAAATTTTCTGGTGTTTTATGAAACTCTTCTGGTCGGAATGAGATTTCCATAAAATACTTATGAAACATTCCGCTCATTCCTAGTCTGACCAAAGTAGGACCAACTAATACCCCTTCAATATGCATCAATATTTGATGTTGTACTTCTTTGATTTTGGAGTCTTCTGAAAATACTAGATTGTAGTTTTTTTTATATTTTTCAAAAATGACTTTCAGCCTTTCAAAAGGAGCTTCTTCAAATAACCTAGGATGAAATTGCATCGAAAACTGTAACAGGTCAACCACATCCTCATAAAGGTCAAAAAAGGAAAAGGCAATTTCGCTTGTATCAGTCAAGCTAAATTTAATTTCATCTGTAGTAGTATTGATATGGTATTTCAAAAAACCTTGCGAACATAAAACGCGCAAACCTATATTGAGATACCCTTCATTAGCCGAAAAATGATTGGTAAGATCTGCTAAACTTACCTCCTTTTTATCCATCAAAAAAGCCAAAACTCCTTTTTTATGCAAAGAATAGGCTACTGGCGCAGTTACCAAACCATCTAAATGTCTAAAAATTGAACCACGGAGAGTAACTTTATCAATCATAAAAAGGAAATTTAAAATGAGTAGAATTCAGTTCTTATTGCAAATGAGGTACTCAAATATATAAAATTTCAATCGAACAATTGGGATAATTAGAATCTATATTGCTGCTATTACTTTAATTGAATTTGCCTTTTGGCTTCGCCAATTACAAATGCTACTGAATTGGCAATGTTGAAACTACGGATATTTGTTGACATCGGAATTTTTAAATGATTCTCGAATTGGGCCAAAACTTCTTTACTCAATCCCTTACTTTCTTTTCCAAAAACCAACCAATCACCATCTTGAAAATCAATTTCTAAATACGATTTCGGGGCATGTGAACTCATTAAGAAAACTCTTGATGTATCTGGAACTATTGACTTCCATTCGGCTACATTTTGATATTGCGTTACATCAAGATGTACCCAATAATCAAGTCCCGAGCGTTTTAAATTTTTATCATTAATTACAAATCCAAAAGGATGAACTAAATGCAAACGACTTTCCGTTCCTACACACAAACGGCCAATGTTTCCAGTATTATTAGGTATTTCGGGCTCAACTAAAACAATGTTCAACATTAGTAATTATTTAAAGATTTAAAAATTAAAAGATTTAAAAGATTAAAGTATTAATCTTCGGTATTAAAATCGGAGACTTCTATTACATCACCAGATTGTAAGTTGTCAAGATGTACATTCCCTATACGAACACGAACCAATCTTAAAGTAGGAAAACCTACAGCAGCAGTCATTTTACGTACTTGTCTAAACTTTCCTTCATTGACCGTGATCGAAGCCCAAGAAGTTGGACCATGACGTTCGTCACGAATTTTTTTCCCTCTAAGTCCAAAATTAGGCACTTCATGAATCAAACTGGCATTGCATTTTTTAGTAATGTATTTAGTCCCGTTGAAACCTATTTCTACCCCTTCTTTCATCAGGTCAACGGCGCTCTGAGTGATTACACCGTCCACTTGTACATAATATTCTTTATCTACTTTTTTTGATCGTATCATTTCGCTCATCTTACCATCAGTAGTCAGTAACAAAAGTCCTTCTGAATCTTCATCTAAACGACCAATTGCCATAGTCCCTAATGGAAAATCGTACAATTCCCCTAAAAGTTTCTTTTTTCTTTTCAACTCATAAATAAACTGACTTAAATAACCGTAGGGTTTGTGGAGGATAAAGTGTTGGTGGGGCATACTATTTGAACTATTTTATGCAAAAATACATTTTTAAATTGTCTGATATCAATTTTTAGGAATCTCACCCATCTTTTGCTACTTTTACTATTCATAAAAAAAACCTTTCATGTCAAATATGCTTCCTTTTTTGTTTCTATTTATTATTGCCCTTGCTATAGGAGTCTTCATAGGAAAACTCATTTTCTCCGCTCGCTTTCAGTCTGAAAAAATCAGTTTAGAAGAAAAACTGATTGCTTTAAATTCTCACTTTGACCAACAGAAAGAACAATATTTAAATGATCGTACTATATTCGAAAAACAACTTCAAACTAGTTCGCTAGAAAAAGAAACCATTCGAAATGAAAAAGACAGTTTAGCGATTCAGCTTTCGAAAAAAGAAGTGGATTTCGAAAATCTTTGGGAACGTAATAAAGAACAAAAAGAAGAAGTAGAAAAACTACAAGAAAAATTCACCAAAGAATTTGAGAATCTGGCAAATAAAATATTAGACGAAAAATCCAATAAATTTACAGAACAGAACAAGGAAAATATGAAAAACATCTTGTCTCCTTTGCAAGATAAAATTCAATTATTTGAGAAAAAAGTCGAAGATACCCACAAAGAAAGTATTGATTATCATGCGGCTTTACGCCAACAAATTCTGGGCTTACGTGAAATGAATATTCAAATGAGCAAGGAAACCATCAATTTGACCAAAGCCTTAAAGGGTGACAGCAAAATGCAAGGGAACTGGGGCGAACTCGTTTTGGAGCGTGTACTTGAAAAATCAGGATTGGAAAAAGGTCGTGAATATGAAGTACAACAAGCTTTTACTACGGAGGAAGGAAATCGTGTTTTCCCTGATGTTGTAATCAATCTCCCTGATGGCAAAAAAATGATAGTCGATTCTAAGGTTTCTTTGACTGCTTATGAAAAATACATTAACGAAGAAGAGGATGATTTAAAAATTGGTTATTTAAAAGAACATGTCAATTCCATAAAACGCCATGTAGAACAATTAGGCAATAAAAATTATCAAGATTTATACCAAATAGAAAGCCCCGACTTTGTACTGCTATTTATCCCAATTGAACCTGCTTTTGCCATGGCGCTGAATGAAGACAATACCTTGTACAACAAAGCATTCGAAAAAAACATTGTTATCGTAACACCAGCTACTTTACTTGCAACCTTACGTACTATTGACAGTATGTGGGCCAACCAAAAACAACAAGAAAATGCTTTTGAAATTGCGCGTCAAGCGGGAGCACTATATGACAAATTTGAAGGTTTTGTTGCTGATTTAATTAAAATTGGTAAAAAAATTGACGAAAGTAAAACGGAATATAGTGGTGCCATGAATAAATTAGTAGAAGGAAAAGGGAACTTGATTACCAGTGTAGAGAAATTGAAAAAAATGGGAGCCAAAGCTAAAAAGTCACTTCCAGAAAGCATCATAAATAGAGCTGAAAAAGACGAAAATCAACTATTAAACTAGAAAAAATGAAAAAATTTTTAGGCATTCTTGTGGCAGTAATCATACTATCAATCATTAGTTATTTTACTTTTTTATACTACGCAACCTATAGCGAAGGTGTTCGATCTGGTGAGTTAATTAAATTTAGTCATAAAGGAATGGTTTTCAAAACTTGGGAAGGAGAAATTAGTCAAGGCATTTCAGGTGCTCAAATATTCGCATTTTCAGTTTTAGACAAAGACAAAAAAGTAATTACAGATTTGCAAGAGATGGAAGGACAATATGTAAAAGTATCGTATATCGAACGTTACAAAACATTTCCTTGGTGGGGTGATACTAAGTATTACATTGTAGAAGTCAAGAAAGAAACCTCCCCTTTTAAAATTAAATAAAACATGCATAATACTTTCAAAACAGTCGCATCATCAGATATTACAATTTCTGAATTAATGCTTCCATCGCACACAAACTTTAGTGGTAAAATACATGGTGGCTATATCCTTTCTTTACTCGATCAAATTGCCTTTGCTTGCGCATCTAAATTTTCAGGAAATTATTGTGTAACAGCATCAGTAGATACCGTAGATTTTCTAAGACCTATAGAAGTTGGTGAATTAGTCACTATGAAGGCAAGTGTCAATTATGTAGGTAAAAGCTCCATGATTATAGGAATTCGAGTAGAGTCTGAAAACATTCAAACAGGAACTGTTAATCATTGTAATTCTTCTTATTTTACGATGGTTTCTAAAGATAAACATGGAGCAAATGCAAAAGTTCCAGGTCTTATCCTTTCCAATTTAGAGGAAGTGCGTCGTTTTTGTAATTGTTTGAAACAAATCTCCTTAAAAAAGGAAAAAAATCGTCATGAAGAGGTGTTTAATTATAGTTCTATAGAAACATTAGCAAGTTTGGAAAAATACAATGTTCAAATCGAACTAAGCTAATAAACTGATTACAAACACTTAACCGTTTGTAATTATTTTTCTTTTACTTTTCAGAATATTAAAATCAATTTAGTTCCTATTTCTCACCAATTAACCATTTGAATATAGTCTAAATTCGGCTGATTTTTCGTAACTTTAAGTAGAACAATATAGGACAAAACCTATGAAAAAAACGCTACTCTTACTCGCTTTGTTTATAGCAACCAACCTACATGCTCAAGAAAAAATGACTTCTACAAACGGAATCATTTCCTTTGAGGCATCAGTACCTTTTTTTGAAAATGTAGAAGCAAAAAACGAGACCGTAAATTCCTATTTAAACACAAAAAAAGGTCAAGTATCGTTTGTCGTTTATATTAATATGTTCCACTTTCAAAGAAGTTTAATGGAAGAGCATTTTAATGCTAATTATTTAGAAAGTAAAAAATATCCAAAAGCAACTTTTAAAGGTGTAATTGAAAAATTCGAAATAAAAAATATTGATTTTCATACGAATGTATATTACATAAGTGGGAAAATAACTATCCACGGCAAATCAAAAAACATAAGAGTGCCTGCTAAAATCAAAAAACTAGGTAAAGGTTTAGAACTACAATCCAATTTTACAATAAACACAGATGACTTCAATATTGCTATTCCCTATATCGTGAGAAATAAAATTTCTAAAGAAGTTACTATTACACTATATTCTGTTATACAATAATACTGTTAAGGCAAACAAATTTTTATCGTTTCTTCTAAATTTTTATGCTCGAAATAAAAGCCAGTACTTTCTATTTTATCTGAAGAAACCCTTCTACCAGTCAAAACAATCTTAGCCATTTCCCCCATCATTATTTTTAATACAAATGCAGGAATATTAGGCAGCCAAAGAGAGTGACCGCATAGCTTAGCTAAGGTTTTCGAAAAAATAGCATTGGTTGTATCGTCATTGATAGCCGCATTATATGGCCCTTCCATTTTAAGGTTAGTAATAGCTTCTAGATATATTCTACAAAGATCACTAATATGAATCCAAGGCATATATTGTTCCCCTGAGCCTAAAGCGGCACCTAAATTCCATTTAAAAAGCGGAATTAACTTATTTAAAAAACCATCATTTTTACCCAATACTAAACCAGTACGAATTTTCACAGTCCGAATCCCTAAATTTCCAACACGATCCGCTGCAGCTTCCCATTTTTTACAGGTAACTCCCAAGAAATCATTTGCCTCAGTTGTTTTTTCAGTACAAATAGCTCTCCCGTTTATCGCTCCATAAATACCAACTGCTGAGGCAGAAACAAATGCTTCGGGTATTTTATTATTCTTTTTTAGAACGGAATAAATCAATTGAATTGATTTTTCCCTACTATCGATAATTTCCTCTTTCCTTTTTTTTGTCCATCTTTTTTCGGCAATGTTTTCTCCAGCAAGATGAATTATATAATCAGCATTAAGAACTGCTTCCTCTTCTATTTTCTGATTTGTAACATCCCAAGTATAATAAAAAATATTGGTTACATTCTCCTTTTTCCCTCTGCTTAAAATAGAAACTGTAAATCCTTTATCGATTAATAAATGGGTCATGTGTTTCCCAATAAATCCAGTACCTCCTGTTATCAAAACATTTTTTTTCATGGCAGTTCAACTTTAATGATTTTATAATAAAACAAATATACAAAATAAATTTTTGTTTAACTTTAACAATATTTCATTAAACAATACTTATCTTTATACTCTAATTTGAAATTTTCAAAAAAATGGCAACTAAAAAAGCAACACTTAGCAAAGACAAGATAGTTTCTATGTATATGGATTATACATTGGAAAATAATGAAAAGCCAAAATCAGTTTATCAGTTTATGAAATTAAATGGATATTCAGAAACTGAATTTTACACCTTTTTTGGAACTCTAGAAGGAATCGAAAAAGAAATATATGTGTTATTTCTGCAAAAAACGGTTGAACTTTTACACAAAAACAAAGAATACGAAACCTATGATATGAAAAGTAAAATGCTTAGTTTTTATTTTACTTTCTTCGAATTATTAGCTGCTAATCGTTCTTATGTCGTTATGAGTTTGAAAGAACACCAAAATCAGTTAAAAAATTTGATGCAATTATCAGAATTAAGAGTTGCTTTCAAGGAATACGTAACTACAATTATCACTGATGAATATCGTATTAAAAACGAAAAAGCACAGGAATATCAAGAAAAAGCAATTACCGAAGGGTCTTGGATTCAATTATTGATGACGCTAAAATTTTGGTTGGATGATTCCTCTCCTGCTTTTGAAAAGACAGATATTTTCATTGAGAAATCGGTTAAAGCCACTTTTGAATTAATGAATATCAGCCCTATTGAATCACTAATCGATTTTGGAAAATTTATTTTCAAAGAAAAAATACAAACCAAATAAATGAAAACAATTGATTATATCCCAACCTCAAAAATAGAAAGAGCGACGAAACTGGTGCAAACTGGTGCTAAAGTAGGCGTTAACTATTTAAAATATTACGGCGAAAAAATGGTGAATTCCGATTTGACACGTGACAAATTAAATGAAGACAATGCCGAAGACATATATGATGGTTTAAAAAGCCTAAAAGGAAGTGCACTTAAAGTAGCGCAAATGTTAAGTATGGATAAAAGTTTCTTGCCTCAAGCCTATGTAGAGAAATTTTCTTTGTCTCAATTTTCTGTTCCACCACTTTCTGCGCCATTAGTTTTGAAAACATTTAAAACTAATTTCGGAAAAACACCATACGAGATTTTTGATGAGTTTAATTCTACTTCAGTAAATGCGGCGAGTATCGGACAAGTACATTTAGCAGTAAAAGATAATAAAAAACTCGCTGTGAAAATTCAGTATCCTGGAGTAGCCAACAGTATCTCATCGGATTTGGCGTTGGTAAAGCCAATCGCTATAAGAATGTTTAATCTTCAAGGAAAAGACTCCGATAAATACTTTAAGGAAGTAGAAGACAAACTGATTGAAGAAACTAACTATTTGTTAGAACTACAACAAAGTCAAGAGGTAGTTGCAGCTTGTGAAAAAATTGACAATTTAGTTTTTCCAAATTACTACCCAGAGTTTTCATCAGAGAAAATTATTACGATGGATTGGATGGCGGGTGTTCATTTATCTGAATTTAAAAATGCGAATCCTGAGATTGCCAATAAGCTAGGACAAGCATTATGGGATTTCTATATGTATCAAATCCACATACTAAAAAAAGTACATGCTGATCCACATCCTGGAAATTTCTTGGTGAATGATAAAAATCAATTGGTAGCACTTGATTTTGGTTGCATGAAGCAAATACCAAATGAATTTTACATTCCTTATTTTGAATTGATTAACAAAGAAGTAATAGACAACAAAGTACTATTTGAAAAAAAACTATTTGAATTAGAAATATTAAGAACCGATGATTCTAAAGAAGAAATTGTGTATTTCACTCAAATGTTTTACGATTTATTATCGCTGTTTACCAAACCGTTCCAAACAGAAACTTTCGACTTTTCAGATGAAGAATTTTTTGAAAACATTGCCCAATTAGGAGAACGATTTTCAAAAGATACTAATCTTAGAAAAATGAATGGCAATAGAGGTTCTAAACATTTCATCTATATGAACAGGACTTTCTTTGGCTTGTATAATTTAATGTTTGATCTAAAAGCAACTATTGTAGTCAATCAATATAAAAAATACTAATCGTGAAATTAATTCTAGCAGAAATAGAAATTGATCGAATCATTGAAATGGCATGGGAAGATCGAACCACATTTGAAGCAATTCAAATTCAATTTGGTTTAAAAGAACAAGAAGTGATTGACTTAATGCGACAAGAAATGAAAGCGTCGAGTTTTAAAATGTGGCGTGAACGCGTGCAAGGCAGGAAAACAAAACATGAAAAATTACGTGATTTTCAAGAAGGTCGTTTTAAATGCAACAGACAAAGAAACATTAGCAATAATAAAATTTCAAAAAGATAGATTTAAAAACTTATTTTAAATGAAAAACATACTAATCATTGGTGGCAGCAAAGGCATAGGAAACGCCATTCTTTTACAACAATTAGAACAAAATACTATATATAACATTAGTAGAAGTACTCCTGAAATTTCACACCCAAATTTGATACATTATCCTCTAGATGTTTTAAATGATGCACTTCCACAAATAGAAAAAATTGACACAATAATCTACTGCCCTGGTTCCATTAATTTAAAACCAATTGGTAGTTTAAGTATCGAAGATTTTAGAAATGACTTTGAAATTAATGTAATTGGAGCAGTAAAAGTCATTCAAAACTATTTACCTGTTTTAAAAAAGGGAACAAATCCATCCATACTCTTATTTAGTACAGTTGCTGCAAAACTGGGAATGCCATTTCACGCTAGTATTGCAACAGCTAAGGCGGGAGTGGAAGGATTAGTTAAATCGTTGGGAGCTGAGTTGGCATCGGTAGTACGCATCAATGCCATTGCTCCCACGATTACCGAAACATCGCTATCAGCAGGGATTTTACGAAATGACCGAATGAAGGAAAATATGGTAGAACGACACCCTATGAAAGGATACCTTAAACCCGAAGAAGTGGGTGATATGGCAGATTTTCTACTGTCTGAAAAAGCAAAATCCATTTCAGGTCAAGTCTTTGAAATGGATTATGGAATAGTAACTTTTAAAATATAATGACTCCCCTATAAAATAACAATCGCATGATTAAAGAAATGAAAAGTTACGAAAAAACAGAACAGTATGATGCTGAAACAACGAATGTATTAGCAGCCAATTACAAAACAATAATTCACGGTTTAGGGGAAGACGTTACTAGAGAAGGTCTTGAAAAAACACCCGAACGTGTCGCTAAAGCCATGCAGTTTTTGACTCATGGATACGCAATTGACCCATTAGAAATATTAAAATCGGCATTGTTTACGGAAGACCATAGCCAAATGATTGTGGTGAAAAATATCGAAGTATATTCTATGTGTGAACATCATATGCTCCCTTTTTTTGGAAAAGCACACGTAGCTTATATTCCAAACGGAAAAATTGTAGGACTTAGTAAAATTCCTAGAATTGTAGATGCATATGCCCGTAGAATGCAAGTTCAAGAACGATTGACTGACCAAATTAAAGATTGTATTCAAGAAGCATTAGAACCATTAGGTGTTGCAGTAGTCATTGAAGCACAACACATGTGCATGCAAATGCGTGGCATTCAAAAACAAAATTCTTTCACAACTACTTCCTCTTTTACAGGTGCATTTGAAAAAAATAAAACTAGAAAAGAATTTATCAGCTTGATTTCTAATAAATTAAGTTAATTTAAACAAAAACTATGAAAATTCTCTTAACAGGCGCAACAGGTTATATCGGGAAGCGACTATTACCCATTTTAGTAGCACAAGGTCACGATATAATCTGTTGTGTAAGAGATAAAAACAGGTTCTATGTTCCAATTGAATTAATAAAAAACATCGAAGTTATTGAAGTTGATTTTCTAAAAAAAGAAACACTAAACAACATTCCTAATGACATTGATGCGGCCTATTACCTGATTCATTCGATGTCAAGTTCTGCTGATAATTATGATGAATTAGAACAAGCTTCGGCTGAAAATTTTGTGACTAAAATAAATACCACCCATGCCAAACAAGTGATTTACTTGAGCGGTATTGTAAATGACAAATCACTTTCTAAACATTTATCTTCTAGAAAAAATGTAGAAAATATTCTAAGCTCAGGAACTTTCGCCCTTACCACTTTGCGTGCTGGAATTATCGTTGGTTCTGGAAGTGCCTCGTTCGAAATCATTAGGGATTTAGTCAATAAACTTCCAGTAATGATTACGCCCAAATGGCTTAATACCAAATGCCAACCTATTGCCATCAATGATGTACTCGATTTTTTATCTAAATCACTGTTAAACCCCGTCACTTACAATCAAAGTTTTGATATAGGTGGTCCCGATATTTTGACTTATAAAGAAATGTTGTTGGCTTTCGCCAAAGCAAAAAAACTAAAACGCTGGATTTTCACCGTCCCAGTAATGACTCCAAAACTCTCTTCCTACTGGCTTTATTTCGTCACCTCAACTTCTTATAAATTAGCGAGCGCTTTAGTGAGTAGCATGAAAGTAGAAGTGATTTGTAGAGATACAAAAATTAACGAACTGCTTCAGGTAAAACCCATGTCCTACGAACAGGCACTTTCACGAGCATTAATAAAAGTTGATGAAGATAAAGTAGCTTCGAGTTGGAAAGATTCCTTAATCAGTGGTCGATTTAATAGTAATATTTCAGAATATCTACAAGTACCCAAAAAAGACTGTTTTATAGACAGACGCAAAATGGAAATTATAAATCGGGCCTATACCATTCACCAAATTTGGTCCATTGGTGGAGAAACAGGATGGTATTACGGAGATTGGTTGTGGGGATTACGTGGATTTATTGATAAATTGTATGGTGGTGTAGGTTCTAGAAGAGGACGAACTAACAAACACGATATTCATGCTGGCGATGCACTGGATTTTTGGAGGGTTTTGTATGCTAATAAATCAGAAGGGAAATTAATTCTTTTTGCCGAAATGAAACTCCCGGGAGAAGCTTGGCTAGAATTCAAAATAATTGGAACCACCTTGTATCAATCTGCTACGTTTAGACCTAGAGGTATTTGGGGAAAATTATATTGGTATTCTGTTTTGCCTTTTCATGGGTTTATTTTTAAGGGAATGTTAGCGAAGTTAATTCGTTAAATATTTAACATATAAGCTTTTTAACCATTAAGAAATTAAGTAAAATTAAGCTGAAAAAGCTATATGAAACTTAACTCCATAATGGTTTTAACTTTATTTACAATTCAAAAAACTTATATGACTTATATGGTAAAAAAAATAAGCTAAATAAAACTTAATTCCTTAATGGTTTTAACTTTATTTACAATTCAAAAAACTTATATGACTTATATGTTTAATAAAAATCACTTCAATATTCCTGCCTTATAAGTCGCAATCGCTCTGTCTCTCGCCATAGCATGTTCTACCATAGACGCTCCGTATCCTAAATCGAATTCAGGAATCCATTTACGAATGTAAATCCCTTTTTCGTCAAACTTTTTCAATTGAATTTCAGGATTGAATACTCTAAAATAAGGTGCAGCATCGCAACCCGTACCAGCTGCCCATTGCCAGTTTCCTACATTAGCAGATAGTTCATAATCCAACAACTTTTCGGCAAAATAAGCTTCTCCCCATTGCCACTGAATTAATAAATGTTTACACAAAAAACTCGCCACCACCATACGAACACGATTGTGCATGTACCCCGTTTCATTCAGCTGACGCATTCCTGCATCCACCATGGGATAACCTGTAGTACCAGTGCACCAGCGTTTGAAATCTTCTTCATTATTACGCCACTGGATACCATCATAAGCCGATTTGAAATTATGATCCATCACTTTTGGGAAACTATAAAGGATTTGCATGAAAAACTCCCGCCAAATGAGTTCACTCAAGAAAACATCATTTTTATGTACAGCCCAATTGACTAATTTTCGAATGCTAACAGTTCCAAAACGCAAATGAGGTGATAAGTAAGAGGTGCTATCTATCGCTGGAAAATCTCGGGTTTCGTGATAATTAGAAATTTGCGTGAGATTGTGTGGCTTTACTTTTATAGTACTTTCTATAAAACCAATTTGTTCCAAAGTTGGAAAATCAAAATTGCTTTTATAAAAATTAGAATAGTAAAGGGAAGCATCAAATTCCGTTTCTGGAGCGTTTGCTTTGTATTTTTCTAACCATTTATTTTTATAGGGTGTGTAAACCGTATAAGGCAAACCATCGGCTTTGGTGATTTCCAATTCTTCAAAAATCACTTGGTCTTTATAGGAATTTGCAGTGGCTTTATTTGCATTTAATAATGCACCAATAGCAAGATCCCGTTTCATAGCATATGGCTCATAATCTTTATTGAAAAACACTTCTTGAATATCAAATTCTTGAATTAACGATTGCCAAACGGCTGCAGTTGTTCCTTTTTTTACCAAAAGGGAACTTCCTAATTCTCGAAGCTGGGTATCAATTTTCGAAAGTGATTCGTGAATAAAACCAACTCGTGCATCATTTTTTGGTAAACTATCCAGAATGGCATCATCAAATATAAACAATGAAATTACAGGATAATGAGATTGTAACGCATGAAATAAACCTACATTGTCTTCTAAACGCAAGTCCCGACGAAACCAAAAAACAGCTACTGATTGCTTGGTCATTATTTTGAATTAAAAAGTTGATCGACCATTTTTACTCGGTGAGCAAAAATTTCGTTTAGTTTTCCTTTTACGACGAGCGTATTCATAATGCGTCCTAAGATTCCTAACGGCAATCCATAATGCACAACATCAGTCATTTTTACTCCATTTTCGGTAGCTTCAAAAAAATGCTTGTGGTGCCAAAATGCATAAGGTCCAAAACGTTGTTCGTCTATGAAATAGCTATTGTCTTTTACTTTTGTAATTTCGGTTACCCACGCTATTTTAATTCCTGCTAAAGGCGATACTTTATATTGAATGATTTGGCCTGGATACATACTTTTCCCATCGTAATCAGTAATTTGAAAACCCATGGTTTCAGGTGTAATTTTTTGAAGGTTTTTTGGACTGGAAAAAAAAGCCCAACATTCCTCAATACTTGCATTGACATATTGAACCGATTCTTTTTTATAGAGTTTCATAGTAGTAGAGTTTAATAATCTATTCTTGAAGTATCAACAGGGATGCGTGAGATTTGAAATTAAAAGGAGGACAGCCAGTGGCTGTCAGGTATATTCGAAAAAGTTTTTAAATTATTCTTATATGAGTTTAATCAAAAAAACGGGTCACACCCAAATAATTTTACATTTTGTAATATTTGAAAGGGACAAATAACATTCCAAAACACTCCCCTTCTTCTTTTCCCAGATGCTTGTGGTGCACTTTATGGGCTTTTCGCAAACCGATTAGGTATTTGTTTTTGGTGTTTTTGAACCACTTGAAACGTTGATGAATTAAGACATCATGAATCATAAAATAGCAAAATCCGTAGGTAGTGATTCCAAGTGCGATGAAAAATAAATAATTGATTCCCCCCTCGACACCAAAATAAAAAAGAACGATGCTGGGGATGGCAAAAATGACAAAAAAAACATCATTCCGTTCAAATGGATGCGCATATTTAGGCTGGTGATGGTCTTCGTGAAAATACCACATCAAGCCGTGCATGATGTACTTGTGTGTGAGCCAAGTGACGCATTCCATAATGAGAAAAACGCTTATAAAAATTAAAAAAGAAATCATTGTTTTTTTATTTAAAAGTACTAGACTAATTTAAGTTTATAGGTTACAAATGATTGTGCTAGCAGTCCGGCTTTGGTATAATTAGAAACTCGGATTCTTGCACTCCCAATTTCGTGATAAGGTGTTTTTTCCAATTTTTTAAGTAGTTTTTTATAATAAACAAAAGCGGTATACACACCAAATTTAGCTTCAATAGGCAATTTTACAATGCCTTGATACGCTACTTTGAAATCTTCTTCGATTTCTTTGATAATCGCTATTTTAGCTTTTTCATCGAAAGATTTTAAGTCGACACCAGGGAAATAATTACGGTTTAAAACCAAATTATCATCTTTTAAATCTCGCAGGAAATTTACTTTTTGGAAGGCTGAGCCCAATCGCATGGCTTCCCCTTTTAACTGCTCATAACGGACTGCATTTCCTTTTACAAACACTTTGAGACACATCAAACCCACCACATCGGCTGATCCGTAAATATAGTCTTCGTATTCATCCTGCGTTTCATAATCCGATTTTACTAAATCCAGTTTCATACTTTTCAAGAAAGCTTGAATGAGATCATCTGTAATATTATATTCTTTTACTGTATGCTGAAATGAATTTAAAATAGGATTTAAACTGATTCCGGCTTTATACGATTTATAATATTCTTTTTCGAAATCATTAATTAAATCGGCTTTATCAAAACCATGAAAAGAATCTACAATTTCATCAGCAAAGCGCACAAAGCCGTAAATACTATAAATAGCATCTCTGATACTTGGTGACAGCATATATACCGCCAATGAAAATGAAGTACTATAGTTTTTAGTAACTAGCTTACTGCATTTGAAAGAGACATCATCAAATAATTGCTTCATAATAGTATTCTTTAATTTGCTTTTCTATTAACTCAGATACTAATTTTCCGGAAATTAGTGCAGGTGGAACTCCAGGTCCTGGAACAGTTAATTGCCCTGTAAAATAGAGATTGTTTACTTTTTTACTTTTTAATTTTGGTCTTAAAAAAGCCGTTTGCAATAAAGTATTTGCCATTCCGTAGGCATTGCCTTTGTATGAATTGTACTCAGATACAAAATCATTTTTGCAAAAGGATTCCTTAAATATAATATTTTTTTTAATGCTTTGCTGTGTTACGCGTTCAAAACGATCCATAATTTTATCAAAATATTCCTCCCTTAATTCTTCTGTATCTTCTATTCCAGGCGCCAATGGTATCAAGAAAAAACCCGTTTCCATTCCTTCTGGCGCTGCTGTTTTATCAGTCAGCGAAGGGAAATTAGCATAAAACAAAGGTTCTTTAGGCCATTGTGGTTTGTCATAAATATCAGCTGCATGTTGCTTAAAATCTACATCAAAAAATAAAGCATGATGTGAAATGTTTTTTATTTTTTTATTAAAACCCACATAGAACAATAGTGACGAAGGTGCAAAAACTCGACTTTTCCAATATTTTGCTGAATAGGCTCTATGTTCCTTATCTAGTAAAGTTTCGGTATGATGATAATCAGCACCACTTAAAACAATATCTGAATCAATTCGTTTGCCATTGACAACAATTGCTTTTGCCGTTTTATCTTCGACTATAATCTTTTCAATATTAGCATTGGTATGAAAAGTAACCCCTAGTTCAAGTGCTAAACTTTCCATTGCTTTAACCACGTCAAACATTCCTGTTTTGGGATGCCAAGTTCCAAGACCAAAGTCGGCAAAATTCATAAAACTATAAAATGAAGGCGTATCTGACGGTTTAGCTCCTAAGAACAAAACGGGAAATTCAAGAATTTGAATCAGTTTTTCATTTTTGAATTTCTTGCGAATATCTTTACTGATATTACTAAAAAAGGCTCCCACTTTCATTGCCGTCTCCACAGTCACCAATTCAAGTGGTGAAACTCCTGGACGATATACTAAATCTTTGATGGCAATATTATAATTGCTTTGTGCTTCCATCATAAAGTCATCTAAAATTTGGCCACTTCCTTTTTCGATTTTTTCGAAAGTAGTTTCAATTTCGATTAGATTATCTGCTATAGCTATAAAATCATCCACTCCATAATATACGCGATACGCTGGAGAAAGTTTTATGAGCTCGTAATAATCAGAAGTTTTTTTTCCAAAATCGGCAAAAAAACGATCAAAAACATCAGGCATCCAGTACCAACTTGGTCCCATATCAAAGGTAAAACCTTCTTTTTTTAACTGCCTAGCTCTACCTCCTATCGAGGCATTCTTTTCAAAAACGGCAACCTGATGACCCATTTTTGCTAAATAGCAAGAAGCAGACAATGCAGCGAAACCCGAACCTATAATTGTAATTTTCTTTTTCATTTGTTTAGCAAATATACAAAATGTTTAAACAAAATATTAAATTTTATCTACTAAATCTGAAATAGAATTAAAAACAACAACTTTATCATCACGCTTTTCCATATGGATAAATTCTGCTAGTCGACCAATATACCAAAGTGACGTATTCTCGTCAAGTAACTGAGTTATCATTTCGTCAACATATTCATTAACTATGTTACGCTCTGGTTGTACAGTGAAATAAGATAAAAAGACTATTGATTCAAAATGTTTTTTGAGGTCCTTCAAGTTTTCTATTGGCATACTCTCACCAAGATAGATTGCTTTATAACCCTGTAGTACTATTTCATAGTTGATATACATTAAACCTAATTCATGTATTTCATTCATTGGAAGAGATAAGACAAAAACCTTATCCGTTTTAGAAGGTTTTTGCGTTTGCACTTTTTCAATATTTATAACTAATTTTTGTTTTATTAAATAGCTGATAAAATGCTCATGTGCAGGAGAAATAGTATCTGTTTGCCATAACAAACCCAGTTCATTCATAAGGGGAATAAATACTTGATGGAAAACTTCTTTAAATGACTTCTCGGCTATTAACCAATTGTATGTATTAAAAAAAAGCTCTTGATCGAAATTCATCATTGCCATTTTAAAAGCACTGATTGCATGATTTTTAGCATTTTTAGAAGAAGTTATTTCGCGTACAAGTGATGGGATTTTTTCTTCAGAATAAGCCGCGATTTTAGAAATTTTATAGCCGTGATCATGTAACAAAGTAATATTTAATAGCTTTTGCAAACTAGCTAAATCATACAATCTAATATTAGTATCCGTACGCATTGGCTGTAAAACGTTATACCTCTTTTCCCAAATGCGAATTGTATGCGCTTTAATACCTGAAAGATTTTCTAAATCTTTTATACTAAAAACATTTTTTACATTGTTTATCATTTATTGAAATTTAATAAACAAATATAGCTTAAAAAATTAAATAAATAAGAAAAACAATTATTCCATATCAACCAATTGAAATGCATTCAACTTTTCTAAATTCAAAACTGTTTTAGAATTATCGATACTTCTAAAATACATAGACTCGAACTTAGCACCATAAACTACTTCATCAAAAGTATATGAAGTACGGATGGCAACTGTATTACTAAACATATCATCAAAAGTTTTAATATAAACCAAAATTTCACCACGCAAATTGGCATAATCTTCTTTCGTAAAATTATAGAGTGGACTATCTTCAGTAATAGGGTGAACCAAGGTCCAGCTTAAATTTAGTGCACTTATTTTTTGCAGTTCAAGATCAAGAGAATAAAATCGATTTACCATTTTCCCATTCTCCTCAATATTCATTCCCAATGTAATTTGAGCTTCGGCATCACTAAAATTAGTATTTTTAAAAGGAGTTAACCGTATCATTAAACCTTTGATATCATCATACGGAGCGATAACTGCATTATGCGAAAATTTAAGAAAAGCAGTTGGTCTACTAAATCTACCGAAGAACAATCCCGTCGCAATAGCAAAACTCAACAAGCCAATAAGCGCTTCGGCTGCAGAAAGTGCACTAGTTAAGAAACCAGTAGGACTTATATGGCCATAACCAACAGTCGTAAAGGTTTGCGCACTAAAGAAATAAGCTTTCCCAAATTGTTCCCACTTATTATCTGATAAAGCAATTCCGTCAAGGTGTTCAACACCAATTCCATAATAAATGGCCGCAAAAACAAAATTAATACTGATATAGAAGGACAAAATAATAGCCATGAATTTCCACGCTGACATTTCTATCATAGTATGATACCAACTGATGCGATGCAAAGCATGCATACCTCGTTTCTCAATGTTTGCCGAACCATTTTTATTTACAAAACGTCCTCCATAGCTACTTGCATTAGTACCAAAACCAGTATTTTGCTTTGCTTTAGCTCTCATATTAATTCTTTCTAATAACGCCATTTACTTGTAATTCTTTGAAAGTAAATTTAAACAAAAAATACAAGTACAATAAACCTATTGCATATTTAAAACAGTGCTTCTTTTTTTTAGCTAACTTTGATACTAGACTGTTTTTATAATCTAAGAATAGTGTTAAAAATGAAACTATTTTATTAGACAAAAAAAACGTTTTACAGCCTCCTTTTATTAATTTATGACAATGGTATAAATAAGAACTGACGCTATGAAAACAGCAGTACCAAATAGTTTTTGGCAATTTGACACTACATATTGGTATGATAAATTAAACAGTTCCCCTAACGGCTTGCCCCAAAATTTAGCAGAGCAAGTGTCTCTTCAAGCGGGACATAATATAAAAAAAGAATCAGTATTTAGTAAGGATTTCTTTCTATTGACAGGACAATTTAAAAGTCCGCTAATGCTATTACTAATTGGAGCGGTTATTTTATCAGCCTTTCTAGGTGATACCTCAGATGTTTTTATAATCCTATTTATTGTATTATCTACTGGTTTATTGAGTTTTTTCCAGGAAAGAAATGCAGGACGTATTGTCGATAAATTACAATCTTTAATTGCTTTAAAATGCAGCGTAATCCGAGACGGAATGGTACAAGACATTTTTAGCTCCACTATTGTCCCAGGAGATATTATTATTTTAAAAGCTGGAGATATGCTACCTGCAGATTGTTTAATTATTGAAGCAAATGAATTACACACTAATGAAGCTAGCCTTACTGGAGAATCCTATCCTACCGCAAAAGAAATAGGGGTTCTTGATGAAAACACTGAAATTGCTAAAAGAACAAATTCGCTATGGGAAGGAACCAGTATTGTAAGTGGCACTGCTAAGGCATTAGTAATCAACACGGGATCCAACACCATCTTTGGCACGATCACTAAAAATGCCAACACCACCGTTGAGACCAAATTTGAAAAAGGAATAAAAGATTTTGGTTTTTTTCTAATGAAAATTACGCTGGTATTGTCTCTTTTTATTTTAATAGTTAATTTATTGTATCATAAAAACGTGATAGAGTCCGCCTTATTTGCTTTGGCTTTAGCCGTAGGAATGGCCCCTGAATTACTACCTGCAATTACCACAATCGCTATGAGTGCAGGCGCACAAAGAATGTTGTCTAAAAAAGTTATAGTAAAAAAGCTCACTTCAATTCAAAATTTAGGAGAAGTAAATTTATTATGTACAGACAAAACAGGAACCATCACTGAAGGTACTATTAAAGTAGTAGGAACAGTAGATAGTCTAGGAAATGAATGTGAATTTGTGAAAGAAATTGGGTATTGGAATGCCACTTTTGAAACAGGATATTCAAATCCCATGGATGATGCCTTAAAAGAATTAATAATCGATTCTAAAATTACTCCCATAAAAACTGGGGAAATTCCCTATGATTTCATCCGTAAACGATTAAGTATAGCAATAATTACTAAGAATGACACTTTATTAATTAGTAAAGGAGCCTTTAACCAAATTATTTCCATTTGCTCCACTATGCGTTTACCAAACGGCAATATTGAAAATCTAGAACAACATAAAGCTGAAATAGAAAAAAACTTTGAACAATATGGTATCAATGGATTGAGAGCTATTGGTATTTGCTATAAAAACATAGAGGCAAGTATAATTACAAAAGAAGATGAAACTGCTATGGTATTTGCAGGATTCATTTTACTGGAAGATCCTATAAAAGAAGGGATAACTGAGGCAATTGAAAAATTAAAAAAACTACAGGTTAATCTAAAAATTATTTCAGGGGATAATAAAAATGTATCCAAATCTACAGCACTAAAGATTGGTATAAAAAATCCTGTAATAATCACTGGACAAGAGCTATATAAAATAAGTCCCGAGGCCTTAAAACAATTAGTAAAAAAAACACACATTTTTGCCGAAGTAGAACCACAACAAAAAGAACGAATTATTCAAGCTTTAAGAAAGACGTATACTGTAGCGTATATGGGCGACGGCATCAATGATGTATCAGCAATTAATGTTGCCGATGTTGGAATTTCTGTAGAGAATGCAGTGGATGTAGCACGAGAGGCAGCAGACTTTGTACTAATGGAAAAAGATTTAACCGTAATTATAGATGGTATTAAGGAAGGTAGAAAAACTTTTGCTAATACTTTAAAATACATTTTCATAAATACGGGTTCCACTTTTGGAAATATGTTTAGTGTAGCAATCGCTTCCCTTTTATTGCCGTTCCTCCCCATGTTGCCCAAACAGATTTTGCTAACAAACTTTATTACTGATTTTCCGTACCTAACTATTGCATCTGACAATGTAGACCCAGAGCAATTAAGAAAACCCGGTAAATGGAATCTCAAATTTATAAGAAACTACATGATTATTTTTGGGATACATAGCTCCATCTTTGATGTAATTACTTTTCTTATTCTTTTTTATATTCTAAAAGTAAAAGAATCCGCTTTTCAAACTGCGTGGTTTATCGAGTCCATACTCACAGAGTTGTTTATTTTATTTATCATTCGAACTCATAAAAACTTTTTTAAAAGTAAACCTGGAAAATACCTTTTCATACTTAGTGTCTTAGGATTACTAATAACGATTGCTTTGCCCTACATTCCCTTCGCTGATAAAATTGGACTATCGCCACTTCCTTTATTTAATTTAGTACTCATGCTTCTAATTGTGGCGACTTATATCATTACAGCCGATCTATTAAAAGTTTGGTTTTTCAAAAAGTACAGAAATTAATTACTATAATTTATTTTAATAGTAGGTTCCCTCCAAAAAAAACAATTTTTTTAAAAATAAAAAATAATTTCTTCTTTTCAAAAACAAAATAGCGCGATTTATTTCTTTAAACAGCTGAAAATCAGTATATTTATATAGATTGAATTTAGTATTCTAATAATTTAGTATATGTTTAAAGATCGATTAGAAGCTGCATTAATGCTAAAAGATAAATTAAAAAAATACAGTCATAGCAATGCTATTGTTTTGGCTGTACCAAGGGGTGGTGTGCCTATAGGTTATGCAATTGCTAAAAAACTACAACTTCCTTTAGACATCATACTTTCAAAAAAGATAGGGCATCCTAACAACAAGGAATTTGCTATAGGCGCGATAGCATTAGACTCTGTGATTATAGATGATCAAATAAGTGTTTCTGACAGTTATATTCATAATGAAACTATACGATTACGCCAATTACTAGCGGAAAAATACAAGCTATATAGAGGCAATAACAAACCCCTTGATATTAACAGAAAAAATGTAATTCTAGTTGATGATGGAATTGCTACAGGAAATACACTCCTAGCCAGTATTGCCATGTTGCGAAAAAAGAAGCCTTCTAAAATAATTGTTGCTGTTCCCGTTTTACCTTATGATACAATACCCATTTTTGAACAATATGCTGATGAATTAGTTTACATACTAGCCCCTCACAACTTTAGAGCTGTAGGTGAATTTTATCAAGAATTTAATCCAGTCAAAGACGAAGAAGTAATACAAATGCTACAGGTTACCGCCCCAAATCAATAAAGAATCAAGACCTACTAATTATTCATTTTAAAATTTAAAATCATGAAGAAATTAGAAATAAATATCCCTTTGACTTCAGTGACACTGAAAGGGGATTTAGTCATTCCTGAAAATGCAATTGGAATTGTTGTCTTTTCTCATGGAAGCGGTAGTAGCCGATTGAGTCCTAGAAACAGAATGGTTGCGGAACTACTACAAAAGCAAAATATAGGAACTTTATTATTTGATTTACTTACCTTAGAAGAAGACGAAGTGTATCGAAATAGGTTCAATATTGATTTACTGGCGGGTCGCTTGATTGAAACCACAGAATGGCTTATGACCTATTCTTATGTAAAAAACATGCCTATCGGTTATTTTGGTGCCAGTACAGGAGCTGCATCTGCATTACGAGCGGCCGCTTATTTTGGAAATCTAATACAATCTGTAGTATCTCGAGGTGGCCGACCAGATTTAGCTTTGGGAGTACTACATCAAGTAACAGCACCCACCTTATTAATTGTAGGCGGTATGGATGTGCCTGTAATTGAAATGAATAAAATTGCTTTTGATGAATTGGAAGCTATAAAAGAAATGAAAATAGTTCCTGGTGCCAGTCATCTTTTTGCAGAACCCGAAAAACTAATAGAAGTAGCCAATTTAGCTGCCGTTTGGTACAAAAAACATTTAGTCAAAAATAAAGAACTAGCAACATAAAATCAATCAAAAAACACATTAGATAAAATCCCAACATTGGGATTTTTTTTGTCCCTAAATAGCAACTCATTTGCAGTACTCCCCAATAAATTTAATTATATTTGAGAATACAAATATTTGAAAATGCCTATTAAAAAAATCATAGAAGATTATCCTTATATTGCTTATAGCAAACCCATTTTAGAAGATAAAGCAATACTAGAACGCGCTAAATCTTTTTACGAATTCATGGATACAAGACGCTCAGTTAGAGGATTTTCAAATTTTCCTGTAGCTCGTGAAGTAATCGAAACCATAATCAAAACTGCTTCCACTGCTCCATCTGGTGCACACAAACAGCCTTGGACTTTTTGTGTAGTCGAAAATCCTGAAATTAAAAAACAAATACGCATCGCTGCCGAAGAGGAAGAACTTCAAAGTTATGAATCTCGAATGTCAAGCGAATGGCTTGACGATTTGAAACCTTTAGGAACCGATTGGCATAAACCCTTTTTAGAAACTGCTCCCTATATCATTATTGTTTTTAGACGCATTTATGAATTTGACGATGAAGGAAAAAAGAAAAATAATTATTACGTACAGGAAAGTGTAGGCTTAGCTTGCGGTTTTTTATTGGCCGCTATCCATGATGCTGGTTTAGTTTCTTTAACACACACACCAAGCCCCATGAATTTCATCACCAAAATCCTAAATCGCCCCGAAAACGAAAAACCTTTTTTATTAATTCCAGTGGGTTATCCTGCAGAGGAATGTTGGGTTCCAGATATAAAAAGAAAAGAATTGGAAGATATTTGTGTTTTTTATTAAAAAAAAACTTTAGTAAATTTTCGAAAAAAAATCACAAGAAATAATAAATAACCAAACATCAAACGGAATTAAAAATGAATGTTAGTTCGAAATTCAGACAAATGTATTGGGCACGAGTTACTATTGGACTTATAGTTGGAATCACCATGTCGATAAAGTTTTTGCAAATGTCAATAATGGAAAACGGAAGATTTAATTTTGAATATGCTCCTTTTTGGATTGGAATACTAATTAGTATTATATTGATTATTCAAATTATTTCAATTCTTACTTTACAAACGATACATGTTTATAATGATAAAATTGTAATCAAATATTTATTCTTTACTACTAGTAAAACATTACTTTATGATGCCATTTTAAATATTGAAAGAATTAAAATCCAACAAAAGGTCGAAAGTGGACTGGTAAGCGACGGTTATCATTTAAGTGCTATACATTTAACTAATGGCGAACAAGAAATTATTTCGCCCGATATATTTGAAAATTATACTGAAATTATTTATGCAATTCGCTCGAATTTAGATCAATATAAATAGCTCAATTTAGAAATTGCATTTAAAACAGCTTATAAATTTTTCTCAATACTAATAATAATAATAATAATAATAATAATAAACCAATAGATATATGGCCTCAGGATTTTTTGCCCTTTTAGATGATATTGCAGCACTTATGGATGACGTCGCTTTGATGAGTAAAGTTGCTACCAAAAAAACAGCGGGAATATTAGGCGATGATTTAGCTGTTAATGCAGAGAAGGCATCAGGCTTTGTTTCTTCAAGAGAAATCCCTGTTTTATGGGCCATCACAAAAGGATCTTTATTGAATAAGTTAATCATTTTGCCTTTTGCCTTTTTATTAAGTGCTTTTGCTCCTATTGTAATTACTGTTATTCTACTATTAGGTGCATTTTATTTAGCCTACGAAGGTGTAGAAAAAATATACGAATACGTTGTTCCTCATAATCAAACGGAAAACAAAATTGAAACACAACCGCTAACCCAAGAGGAAATCCTCATTCTTGAAAAAGACAAAATAAAATCAGCTATTGTAACTGATTTCATATTATCAATAGAAATCGTGATAATTGCTTTAGGAACCGTTATGGGCAAACCTATTTTAGGACAAATTATTGTAGTTACCTTCATTTCGTTCCTAGCAACCGTAGGCGTTTACGGAATTGTTACTCTTATAGTTCGAATGGACGATGCAGGAGTTGCCATAAGAAAAAGAGAAAGTACTATCGCGCAATTATTAGGGGATCTATTAATTCAAGGGTTACCAAAAGTCATCAAAACATTAGCATTTGTAGGCACAATCGCCTTACTATTAGTAGCTGGTGGAATATTTGCACATAAAATCGAACCCTTACATCATTTTCTAAATGGTGTTCCTGATTTTGTAAAAGAATTTATCGTGGGCTTACTAGCGGGTATTGTTGCTTTGGCTCTCGTTTTAATTTTTAAAAAAATATTTAAAAAGAAATAAAAATAATTATACTCTAAATAGAAAAACACAATGATTTCCATAGCATTAATTGACACTAAACATCCCTTTTACCCCTTAGAACAAGAATTACGAAACAAAATTTTATTGAGACCTATAGGTGTTCCAGATCATGCTTGGGAAATGCACGATGAAAAATCATGGCATTTTGTCGCCGTTGAAAATGAAACTGTAATTGGTTGCGTTGTCTTGGTACCTTTAAATCCAGAGCAAACCAAAACGCAGCTAATGCAAATGGCAGTAGAAACCAATCAGCAAGGAAAAGGAGTTGGCAAACTATTAGTAAAAGAATTAATTGCTTTTTCTAAATCCAAAGGGATTAAAGAAGTCATATGCCACGCCAGAGACAATGCTGTCCCTTTCTACCTCAGCTTAGGTTTTGAAATTTATGATGACCCTTTTGTAGAAGTAGGCATTCAACATTACCACATGCGAATTAATTTATAAAATCAACACAACATGACTCTAGACAACACTTCTTATGCCGAGGCAGCGATGCTAATTAGAAAACCAGTATTCGATGTATTTCAAGCCTTTATTAATCCCGAAATCACGACTCAATTTTGGTTTACAAGTGCATCTGGAAAACTGGAAGAAGGCAAATCGATTGATTGGATTTGGGAAATGTACGGCAACCATACCGTTACCGTTAAAGTGCTTTCTATAAAGCCAAACGAATCCATTGTAATCCAATGGGGAGATGATGAAAAAGCCATAGCAGAATGGGAATTTAACGATTTAGGAGAAAGTAAAACCTTTGTTACCATAACCTACAACGGAATTCAAGGAAAGCAAGACGAGATGTGTGCCCAAATTAGAGATACTACCGAAGGTTTTACCTTGGTTTTAGCGGGCTTGAAAGCTTATTTAGAACACAATATTCAATTGAATTTAGTTTCTGATCGTTTTCCAAAAGAATTAAGAGAAGAATAAGAAACTTTTTCATGACTTTCTACTCTTTAAGAAAATACTGCATAAATAGAAAGGAGTTAGATTATTCGGTATATTTGATAATAAATAAAGTTTGATAGATATCAGACATCTAAGTTAGCCTCAACCATTTCGCAGAATCAAAAATAGGACTTTTAAAACAGAAGAATGAACATTGAATTGATATTTCAAGACAAAACGTCAAAACAAATAAAAAGTGTAGATGATTTTACATATGACATTAATGAAATTGTGAACATCCAATTTATTAATTACAACAAGGATAATATTAAGTATATAGAAAAAGAATTCAATATTAATACAAGCATTTTAAATACTGGAGAAGACATAGAAATTAGCTCTCATTATTTAGAAACAGAAAATCAAATTGGTATTAATTTTTCTGTCCCATATTTCGACATTGAAAATAAAATTAACGAAGTATCAGTTTGCATTATTTTAAAAAACGACACCCTATTCACATTCTCAACAGTAAAATTTGAAGAAATTTTACCCTTTCGACAAAAGCAATTTCAATTGGAAGAATTGGACGGTTTCTTAGATACTAATGCTTTTTTCGTATTAATAGTTGGTTTCGTTTCTGATTACTTTGCTGACTTAACAGAAATAATTTCTAAAAAGATAATAAATAGTTACTCTGAAATTTTAAAAAAGAATAAATTTTCTGAACAAGAGTTAGACAAACTAACTAATTTTAGTTTCAATAATTTAATAATTGAAGAAGCTAATAATGAATATCGAAGAATAATACATCTACTAAGAAAAAGTAAAAAACTAAACAGCGAAACAAAAGATAACTTTTATTCAGAACTTAATGATTTGTCTGTAATAAATGAGTATGTGCAGAACAACTTTAAAAGAATTGACGACTTGAAGCAAAATATATCAAGTAAAATTGAGTTGGAACAAAATAAAATTTTTAAAACTCTCACAATTGTAACAATGTGCATTTCATTACCGATGTTAGTAGCAGGTATTTATGGTATGAACTTTAAATATATGCCTGAATTGGAATGGAAATTTGGCTATTTATACGTATTAATTTTAATAGTTTTAAGTTTTATATTTCCAATTCTATGGTTTCGAAAAAAGAAATGGTTCTAAAAACGGTATTGGTTAACAGTCGTTTGGCAAAAAATCAAGGTCGGTGGTTAAATGATGAGGACTGTTTCCTATCAAGTTCACTGCTGGCAGACAGTGACGTGATGCGAAATCCGCTTCTTCGTCAAGCATCAAAACGTTAACTTCTCAAATCCTTCCAGTTAAGATACCCCTAAAAACAAAAAAAGCCCCAAACGGGGCTTTTTTACTATACTAAATTCAAGTATTATTTACTCAAATACATTTTCCTTCTAGAGTACAATTCGTAGAATTGATCGTCTTTTAAGTCATCAATAAACAAGATGCTTTCTCCTGTCGATTTCATCTCAGGTCCTAATGCTTTGTTTAC
This sequence comes from Flavobacterium sp. WC2409, assembly GCF_041200085.1. Taxonomy (NCBI): domain Bacteria; kingdom Pseudomonadati; phylum Bacteroidota; class Flavobacteriia; order Flavobacteriales; family Flavobacteriaceae; genus Flavobacterium; species Flavobacterium sp. WC2409. Next base: position 464,381 of record NZ_CP165625.1, on the reverse strand, counting down.
ATTATGGAACTTGCTGAAAGAGAAAACCGGTTGCTTGATTGCATACCCTTTTAATTGTGGATTGAAATCAAAATCAGTTACTTTATTATGTCCTAACATTACTTTTGTAGCGTAGTTTACATAAGGTTCTCCGTATGCTTTTGCAATAAATGGTACTGTACGAGATGCTCTAGGATTAGCTTCGATAATATAAACGGTATCGTCTTTTATCGCAAACTGAATGTTGATTAAACCAACCGTTCTTAATCCTAATGCTATTTTCTTAGTATGGTCTTTTATTTGTTGCATTACAAATTCTCCTAAATTAAAAGGAGGCAATGTTGCATTACTATCACCAGAGTGCACTCCACAAGGTTCAATGTGCTCCATAATTCCTATGATGTACACATTTTCTCCGTCACAAATCGCATCTGCTTCTGCTTCAATCGCACCATCTAAATAATGGTCTAAAAGCAATTTGTTTCCAGGAATGGTTTTCAATAAATTCACAACATGCTCTTCTAATTCTTGCTTGTTGATTACAATTTTCATTCCTTGACCTCCTAACACATACGAAGGACGAATCAATAATGGAAAGTCTAAAGTATCTGCTAATGCAGCAGCCTCATCAGCCGTTTCAGCAATTCCAAACTGCGGGAAAGGAATTTCTAATTCAGTCAATAAATCAGAGAAACGCCCTCTATCTTCGGCTAAATCCAAAGCATCAAAGCTAGTTCCAATAATTTTTATTCCGTATTTAGATAATTTTTCTGCTAATTTCAGTGCCGTTTGACCTCCTAATTGTACAATAACCCCTTCAGGTTTTTCGTGCTTGATAATATCGTAAATGTGTTCCCAAAAAACAGGCTCAAAGTATAATTTATCTGCCGTATCAAAATCAGTTGAAACCGTTTCAGGATTACAGTTAATCATGATGGTTTCGTATCCACACTCTTTAGCAGCAAGCACTCCGTGTACACAAGAATAATCAAATTCGATTCCTTGTCCAATTCTATTTGGGCCTGACCCAAGAACAATTATTTTCTTTTTATCGGTAACAACGCTTTCATTATCTACGAAACGAGTTCCGTCTGCTTTTTCAATTTCAGCTTCAAAAGTAGAATAGTAATAAGGTGTTTTCGCTTTAAATTCGGCCGCACAAGTATCAACTAGTTTGAATACGCGATTAATATCCATATCCATACGCAAAGCATGTACTTGACTTTCTAAACAGCCCACCATGTGTGCAATTTGTCTGTCGGCAAACCCTTTTTGTTTCGCTTCAAGCAAAAGTCCTTTTGGCAAGGCATCCACTTTATAGGTTGTAATTTCTTTTTCTAAAGTATAAAGTTCCTCATATTGTTTCAAGAACCACATATCGATTTTAGTAATTTCATGGATGCGGCTCAAAGGAATCCCCATGGCAATCGCATCATAAATCACAAAAACACGATCCCAACTTGCAAAAGTTAGCTTCTCTATAATTTGTTCATAGTTCGTATATCCTTTTCCGTCAGCACCTAAACCATTTCTTTTAATTTCTAATGATTGAGTCGCTTTATGCAATGCTTCTTGGAACGAACGACCAATTCCCATTACTTCACCAACCGATTTCATTTGAAGACCTAAAGTTCTATCCGCTCCTTCAAATTTATCAAAGTTCCAACGTGGAATTTTCACAATCACATAATCCAAAGTTGGTTCGAATAATGCCGAAGTAGATTTGGTAATTTGATTTTGCAGTTCATCTAAATTATATCCTAAAGCTAGTTTCGAAGCAATTTTTGCAATTGGATAACCTGTTGCTTTTGAAGCCAAGGCAGAAGAACGAGACACACGAGGATTGATTTCTATCGCTACGATATCTTCTTTATCATCTGGTGAAACGGCAAACTGTACGTTACAACCTCCTGCAAAATTCCCGATACTACGCATCATCAAGATCGCATAATCACGCATTCTTTGGAAAGTAGTATCCGATAAAGTCATTGCTGGTGCCACTGTGATTGAATCTCCAGTATGAATTCCCATTGGATCCATATTTTCGATAGAACAAATGATAACCACATTGTCGTTTTTATCTCTTAAAAGTTCCAATTCGTATTCTTTCCATCCCATTAAAGCCTTGTCAATCAAAACCTCATGGATAGGAGATGCTTCTAAACCTCTAGTTAAAAGTTCATCAAAATCTTCTTTTTTATAGACAATTGCTGCTCCAGTTCCTCCAAGTGTAAATGAAGGACGGATTACTAATGGAAAACCAAATTCTTGTGCAATTTCTTTTCCTCTTAAGTATGAAGTACAAATTTCTGCAGGTGCTGATGGTACTCCAATTTTTTTCAAAAGCTGTTTGAACTGCTCTCTATCCTCCGTAATATTAATGGCATTAACATCAACTCCAATTAATTTTACTCCAAAATCTTCCCAAATTCCTTTTTCTTCCGCTTCTAAACACAAGTTCAACGCCGTTTGTCCACCCATAGTAGGTAAAACAGCATCAATTTGTGGATGTGCTTTTAAGATTTCAATTATCGATTTAGTAGTTAAAGGCTTCAAATAAATATGATCGGCCATAGAAGGATCGGTCATAATCGTTGCTGGATTAGAGTTTATCAAGATAACTTCTATTCCTTCTTCACGAATTGAACGTGCAGATTGCGATCCTGCATAATCAAATTCGCATGCTTGACCAATAACAATAGGACCTGAACCTATTATTAAAACTGATTTTATGGATGTGTCTTTTGGCATTGTAATATAATTATATTTAGTTTTTTTTGTTTAAAGTTTAAAGTTTAAGGTTAGTTACACAACATTAAACCTTTAAACTTTAAACTTTTAATCTTATTTTAACGACAAGGTATAAAAAAAGGCGATACTAAAAAAAGTAACGCCTTATTTATGTTTATACAAACATTATTTTTTGTGTCTTGGGTCACAAGAAACAGTCAATTTATGTCTTCCTTTAGCTCTTCTTCTAGCAAGAACTTTTCTTCCATTCGCAGAAGCCATTCTGTCCATAAATCCGTGCTTATTTCTTCTTTTTCTTTTCGATGGTTGAAACGTTCTTTTGCTCATTGCTTTGTATCTTTAAATCTAATTTATATGTCTTCCTAATTTCGAATAACTGTTATTCTAAAACCGAGTGCAAATATACAAAGACTTTTTTTTCTCACAAGTAGTTTTGTAAAAATATTTTAAATTCATTTTACTATATTTGCGTTCCTAAAACAAACAGACTATGTTTCACAAGAATATCAAACTTATTATCGCTGGGCTTATCGTAATTACTGGCATTTGGCAATTTACTGAAAACAATATTGGAAACGGAATTTTCTTATTTTTATTGACTGCAATTCCTATTTTCCTTTACTTCAAAAACGAATTTATCTTACTTGCCTTCTTAAAACTACGTAAACAAGATTTTGAAGGAGCTAAAAAGTGGTTGAATTACATCAAAAAACCGGAATCGGCTTTAGTACAAAAACAGCAAGGATACTTTAATTACCTTCACGGAATCATGCTTTCTCAAACCAATATCAATCAAGCGGAGAAATATTTCAAGAAAGCGATTGAACTAGGATTATCTATGGACATGGATTTGGCTGTTGCCAAATTAAACCTAGCCGGTGTAGCCATGTCAAGAAGAAGAAAACTGGAAGCAACTAATTTACTGAACGAAGCTAAAAGACTTGACAAACAAGGCATGTTGAAAGAGCAAATCACCATGATGAAAGATCAAATGAAAAAAATATAATTATTTTATTTTCAAAAAAAAACATCCGCAATTGCGGATGTTTTTTTTTGCCTAATTATTTTTCTATGAGCAAATAGCCTGCTATTACTATCAAAGTAACCGCAAAAATATTTTTTAACATTTTTTGATCTACGTGAATGGCTAGTTTACTCCCAAAGAAACCACCAACTATAAAAACCAAAGAAATGATTATAGCATAGCGCCAATCAACAAATCCTGCTTTGTGGTAATTGATGACCGCTAGCAAAGTTACCGGTGGTAATAAAGCGGCTAAACTTGTTCCTTGGGCTTGTTGTTGAGTAAAACCCATCAGCAATAATAACGGAACCATAATTATCCCACCCCCAATTCCAATCAATCCACTCAGTACTCCTGCTACTAAACCAATAGTCATTAATATTATAATTGTTTGAATAGTCATTTTCATACCGTTTTAAATTAATATCCGCTTAAAGGAATTTCTAATGTATATTTTTTATTGGTAGGGTTATCCAATTTCTTATCTCTAAGCCATGGATTGTGAATTTTTAAAATCTTATAATTGATTCCTTGTGCTTTTGCAAAATCGGCCAAATCAGTAATCGAACTATCTATTTCTATTTTTTTTGTTGGAAGTAGTGTATACAGTTCTTCATTTGCCAATGTAAATCCAAATTTATCCGGATTTTTCATGATTTCCTTCAAAGCTAATATTCTAAATACATATCGAGAGGTTTCTTCGGTCAGTAATAAATCGTAATAATTGGTTTCTTTTTGAATATCCATTTGCTTGTTTACACCACCCATTCCACCGTTATAAGAAGCAGCGGCCAAGGTCCAAGTTCCAAATTTTGCTTTGGCACTTAAAAAGTAACTACAAGCAGCCTGAGTCGATTTCTCTAGATCATAGCGTTCATCAACACCATCATTCACTTCCATCCCTCGTTCTTTGGCAGTTTCAGGCATAAATTGCCATACTCCTCTTGCACCTGCACCCGAAACGGCATTTACTAAACCACTTTCTATCACAGCCAAATATTTAAAATCATCTGGAATACCGTTTTTCTTTAAAATGGGTTCGATAATTGGAAATGCACGGTTGGCTCTTTTAATTGCTAAAATAGTTGAAGCATGCAAATTAATATTTACAATCAACTCCCTATCCAAGCGTTCCTTTACATCCGAGATTTTTAATGGCGTTTGTTCCCCTGCAAAATTAGCTGTTGCTGGAAAATAACTTTCCGATTCCGCCTTTACTAGTTTCTTTTTTGATTCATCAGTGGTTGCAAAAATTAACAATCCACTCACAAAAATCAAAGCAGTCATTAAACATATTTTTTCTATTACTCTCATCTCTTTTTTATTTTCACGTTCTTTTTAAACTAACAACAATCAATCCGTTTTTCCAACTGAATCTATAATAATTGCTGGTAAATTAGTATTGAACCATTTGTATTTATTTAAAATCATAATGTGCGTTCCTCCTTTTACTACAATACACTCTCTTATATATTTCATAGGAAAAACATCATCCATATCGCCATGAATATGAATTACTTTTTCATCAGGAATCGTTCTATCCCAAAGAATTACTTTTTCAACAGCCCATTGCAAATACCCAATATCGCGAACCGATAAGAATTTCTCATACAACTTCAATCTATGATTTATTTTTTCTCCAAAAGAAAATTTAGCCAGATTTTCTAAATTTAAAATCAAATTCATCGGAATCAATTTGTACGCTTTAGTCGTTTTAGCTACTTTCATCCTTCTAGGAAATTCCAAATTACTTTTGACACTCGAAATAATTACAACCTTCCTAACATTAATAAAAGCCGCCATTTCTTGCACTAAAATACCTCCAAAAGAAACACCTATTAAAACTGGATTCTCATGAGTTACTTTTTTAGAAATTCGTTGCGCATATTCAGATAATGATTCCTTTTCTAATGGAATTTCCCATTCAAGCAATATCATCTCAAAAACATCCGTAGGAAGCGAAATCCTTTCAAAAATTAGAGAACTTGCCGCCAAACCCGGCATGAAATAAACAGGAATTTTACTCATAATTATTTGTACCAATTTTATTATCTCCATCCATCTCGTGATAATGAATTTTGCATAAATTTAATTTTTTTATTCAAACTAACTGAACTTCGCACATTATATTAGCAATAAATTATGACTACTAAAACCTATAGATTCGACTGATTTTAAAAAGAACCAAGCCACTATTTTTAAATTTAGAGTCGATTACTCAAAAAATAAAAACAAGCAGCATCTAATCCTAAAGATTCAAATTTGTTTTTTTTTCGAATAAATAAAACGAAACTTAAGATACATTTAAAAATCATTTGATATTGACTATCAAATCAATACCTTTGTAAACAACGTCTCCCCTAAAGTCAAAAAATTAAAACTCTTTATGACTTTATCAGAAACTATTTTTTTTATTTAGACTTCATTTAGAGTATCACACCTACAACTTACACTTTGAGGGTAAAAAAAAATAAGGCACTTGTTTATTTATAATTAAAATAAAACTGTAATCGACGATTAAATATAAAAAAGAAACCATCGGAATTATTAATTTCAATGTATTTGAAATTAATAATAAAAAACCTCTGGTCGAAATAAATAAGAATACCCAAAATTGAGACTATGGATAATAACTATCCTATCTATAACTTTTTTAATATATTATATGGATCAAGCTATCATCATGGAAATCAAAGACAATACATTTGCAAGACAATTTGAAACTACGCTAGACCAAGGATTGATTTCCGTAGAATATTCCTTTCAAGAGAAAAAAATATTTTTAACAAAAATAAACACTCCTGATCAATTTGAAAACGAAGAATTTATTGCGCAATTTCTTTCAGAAATTATGGCAATTGCTATTGAACGAAAATTAAAAGTCGTTCCCATTCTTCCTAAAATAGTTGTTTTTTTCAAGAAAAACCCTGAATACAAAGAGTTACTTCCCCCAGGAATTAGACTATAAAACAGTATTTTCACATTCAAATTAATTTTACGGACGGCTTTTTTGTCTGTTAGAACGATTAGACTGCCTTGTTACTCTAGCTGATTGTCGCTCAGATTGTCTTATAGACGATCTTGACTGGGGAATTACTGAGGATTGACCTTGCTGTATTAACCCCCTATTTTCTCTTCTTATAGTTGGACTCGTTTTCCGTCTTGTTGTGGGTTGCGTTTGCCGTCTAGTCGATTCTCCATTTTCCCTTCTTATAGATGGATTCGTTTGTGGTCTCGTTGTGGGTTGCGTCTGCTGTCTAGTCGACTCTCCATTTTCTCTCCTTATAGATGGATTAGCTTGTGCTCTTGTTGTGGGTTGCGTTTGCTGTCTAGTCGCCTCTCCTTTTTCTCTCCTTATAGATGGATTAGCTTGTGCTCTAGTTGAAGGCTGCGCTTGCTGTCTTATTGATTCTCTACTTTCTCTTCTTATATCACTTCTTGTCGCTCTGGGTGGCGCAACGGGCCTTCTATAATTTCTTCCTTCATACGTTCTATCGTACGTTCCTCTTTCTCTATTTCTAGTAACTACAGAAGAGGTTGTTCTTCTTCTTAAATAATAGGAATGATGTGAAGGAAATCTAATATAAGACGCTCTGTGATAAAATTGACTTTCATAATAATGATTATGAAAGCTCCAATAGTTGTAATATAAAATAGGAGACCATGGGGACCAGTACGACGGAAAATACCCCCAATGCCATGGGGAAACATAAATGGAGAATAACGGAGAATACAGATACATAATTATGGGCCAATCTGAAATATAAACAATCCCATTTCCATATACATAATTAGGCGCAACTATGGTTTTATTACCTATATAACCAGGATTTGGAGTTTCGGAAACTACCCTTACGGATGGTTCCAAAACATAATTTTTACCATACAATGCTTCATCACCAATGATTTGAACTACAACATTGCCCTGATTATTTTTACTCACTTCAATCACAGCTACATCTTGATATTCATAACTATTTATAGAAACCCTAAGAACAATAGAATGAAAACCTCCTTGATTAAAGCTAATTACAGATATATAATCTATTATATTATCATTATTCAAATCCAAGTTATTAATATTGGAGTTTTGCGAATTGAGCGTTCTTTCAAATTCCTCCAATGTTTTAGATTGTTGAAAAACATCCAAAACAGCATAAAGATTTAGATTATCTCCAGGCATACCCAAAGCAATCATTTCGTTTCCAGTTTGCGAAAGCAAGGAACAACTCCAAAAGCAAGTTGCTATAACTACCCATTTCAAAACAAATTTTTTCATGACTGTTCTTTTTGCTATGTACAAATACATAGAACAAGTTACAAAAAATAAATTCCAATTAGTTGATTTATATATATTTAACTAATTTTTAGACTAATACAAAAACAGCTATAAAACAAAAAAGCATACGTACTATTCGTATGCTTTTTTGTTTTATAGCTGTTTTAAGAAAGTAGAACTTAATATATTCTACTTCTCAATTTCTCTCATACTTTCCATTTTCTTATTAGCTAAGAATCCTGTAATATCTTCAAAATGCTCCACTACTCTCTTGTTTCCAAATTCGAAAACTTTTGTTGCTAATCCATCTAAGAAATCACGGTCATGCGAAACCAAAATTAATGTTCCATCAAAATCACGAAGCGCATCTTTAATAATATCCTTAGTTTTCATGTCCAAGTGATTAGAAGGCTCATCCAAAATCAATAAATTCACTGGCTCCAACAATAATTTTATCATTGCTAAACGTGTTTTCTCTCCACCTGAAAGTACTTTCACTTTCTTAGTTACATCATCACCATGAAACATAAATGCACCTAAAATATCTTTAATCTTAGTTCTAACATCACCAACAGCTATATCATCTATCGTTTCAAAAATAGTAGCATTTTCATTTAATAAGGATGCTTGGTTTTGTGCAAAATAACCAATTTGCGCATTATGTCCAATTTCAAGATTTCCTCCATCAATACCAATTTCTTTCATGATGGCTTTAATCATGGTTGATTTTCCTTCCCCATTTTTACCTACAAAAGCCACTTTTTGACCTCTTTCAATAACAATATTAGCATCTTTGAAAACAACATGATCTCCATATGCTTTTGATAAGTCTTTTACGATTACAGGATATTGACCTGAACGAACTGCAGCAGGAAACTTTAATTTTAATGCCGAAGTATCTACTTCATCCACCTGCACTATAACTAATTTCTCTAACATCTTTACACGTGATTGAACGGCATCCGTTTTAGAAAAAGTTCCTTTAAAACGATCAATAAAAGTTCTATTGTCAGCAATCATACGTTGTTGTTCATCATATGCCTTTTGTTGGTGCATGCGACGGTCTTTTCTCAATTCTAAATAATGAGAATACTTGGCTTTATAATCATAGATACGTCCCATGGTTACTTCAATAGTACGATTCGTGATATTATCTACGAAGGCTCTATCGTGAGAAATCACCACAACCGCTTTGGCCGAATTAATCAAGAAATCCTCTAACCATTGGATACTTTCAATATCCATGTGATTGGTAGGTTCATCTAGCAAAATTAAATCTGGCTTTTGTAAAAGGATTTTAGCTAGTTCAATACGCATTCTCCATCCTCCTGAAAACTCAGAAGTTTGTCGATTGAAATCTTCTCTTTCAAATCCTAAACCCGTTAATATTTTCTCTACCTCCGCTTCATAATTCACCTCTTCAATCGCATAAAATTTCTCGCTCAAGTCAGAAACTCTTTCGATCAATTTCATGTAGGCATCACTTTCATAATCCGTACGAATAGTCAATTGCTCATTGATTTCATCAATTTCCGCTTTCATACCAAAAATTTCTCCAAATGCCTTTGAAGTTTCTTCCATTACAGTAGCACCATCCGTTGTCAATAAATGCTGCGGTAAATAAGCTACAACAGCATCTTTTGGTGCCGAAATATTTCCTGTAGAAGGTTTGCTTTGTCCTGCAATAATTTTAAGAAGCGTTGATTTTCCTGCTCCATTTTTACCCATAAGGGCAATTTTATCATTTTCATTTATAGCAAATGAAACATCGCTAAAAAGTGTAGTACCACCAAACTGTACTGAAATATCATTAACTGTAATCATTGTAATATAGATTTCTTGATTCGGTTGCTCATCAATTTGAAAACCGAGTTATTTTTTAAAAGTGCAAAGATAGAGTAAATAACTAATCGGTTTATTATAAAATGAAAGCTTCTAGAAACAGAATCAAATTCTTATCTCTAGAAGCTCTCAAAATAAATTATGAATTATTACTCTTCTTTCTTTTTATTAATGGTATGCCAAATATGTGCATTATAAACTCCGATATCTTCAGGATCAAAAACAGGATCTTTACCCTCCTTTTTTTGTTTTTCATAATCTTTCAATGCGGCCAATGCTGGTTTTTGCAAAAGAATAATCGCTATAATATTAAACCAAGCCATTAATCCTACTCCTAAATCTCCAATATCCCAAGCTAGTTTTGCTTGATTTATGGAACCATACATAATAACCAACATCATAACTAATTTTAATAAATGAGTATAAATAGGTGATTTTAAGTTTCTTGTTAAATAAGAAATATTTGTTTCAGCAATATAATAATAAGCCAAAATAGTAGTGAAAGCGAAGAAAAATAACGCTATTGCAACAAAATAAGACCCAAAACCTGGAAAAACACTATCCATAGCACTTTGCGTAAATCCTGGACCTACTGTTACATTTTGCGCCCCATTGTATAAAAACTCTGAAGCACCACTCGTTCCAAAAGCAGGATTTTGAACATTGTATTTTCCTGTTATTAACAACATAAAACCAGTAGCTGAACACACTAATAAAGTATCAATATATACCGAAAAAGATTGAACTAATCCTTGTTTTGTAGGGTGCGAAACATTGGCAGCTGCAGCAATATGTGGCGCCGTACCTTGTCCCGCTTCATTAGAATAAATTCCTCTTTTAACTCCCCATTGTACTGCAAGACCAAAAACAGCTCCAAAACCAGCTTCCATATTAAAAGCACTTTTGAAAACTAATGAAATTACTCCAGGAAGTTGATCATAATCAATTGCAATGATAACTAATACGATTAAAATATAACCAATTGCCATAATAGGCACAACATACTCTGTAAATTTAGCTATTCTTTTTACTCCACCAAATACAATCAGCCCAAATATAATAGCCACTGCAACTCCAGAAATCCAAGTATCTAATTGAAATGCATTTTGAATTCCATCAGCAACAGAGTTTGCTTGAACCCCCGGCAGTAATAAACCTGCAGAGATTACCGAAACCACTGCGAATAAAATACCAAACCATTTTACTCCTAATCCTCTTTCAATATAAAAAGCGGGACCTCCACGAAACTGACCTAAATGCTTTTCTTTATAAATTTGCGCCAAAGTCGCTTCAACAAATGCCGTACTAGCACCTAAGAACGCTACCATCCACATCCAAAACATAGCACCTGGACCACCAAAGGCAATTGCGGTCGCTACACCTGCGATATTTCCAGTACCTACTCTACCAGCCAAAGACATTGATAAAGCTTGAAAAGAAGACACGCCTGACTCTGAGCTTTCGCCATCAAACAACAAGCGAAACATTTCACGTATATGACGAACTTGTAAAAAACGAGTTCTTAAAGAAAAATAGAGTCCCGTTCCTAAACAGAGAACAATTAAAGCATTACTCCATACAATATCATTTAACACGCCAATAATCTCTTCCATATATTTATTTTAGATTAATAATTATTAAAAAATCAATAAAACAATCGTTTTACTCCTATTTTTTGATAAAACTAAAACATATAGATAAAAAAAACTAGCTTAAAGCCATAAAAAACGGCAAAAACTAATTATTTATCTAAAAATCAAGTTGAAATTTAAAACGATAATTTTATATATAATTTAACATTTTAACGCTAACCCATCACATACAAAAATGATTATCATAAAATACCATAATGAAGCCCAAAAAAAAGGCCTTATCTAAATTGATAAGGCCTTTAAAGTAATTAGTAAAAAAGTTATTCTTTTCTCCATTTTTTAGTTTCTTCAAAAACATGTTCTAATATAGCCGCTTCTTTTTCATCAAAATCAATATTTCTGCGACTCATGACTAAACGAGCCGTTTCAAAAGCTTTTTTAGTGATGTAAGTTGTAAAACCAGAAGCTCCTCCCCAAGAAAAACTAGGCACAAAATTACGAGGAAATCCACTTCCAAAAATATTAGCACTTACACCAATAACAGTTCCCGTATTAAACATGGTATTAATACCACATTTACTATGATCACCCATTATCAAACCACAAAATTGAAGTCCCGTTTTAGCAAAGCCTTCCGTTTCATAACTCCACAAACGCACCTCCTCGTAATTATTTTTTAGATTCGAATTATTACTATCAGCACCAATATTACACCATTCCCCTAAAACAGAATTTCCTAAGAAACCATCATGTCCTTTATTAGAATTAGAGAACAATACTGAATTATTAATTTCCCCTCCTACTTTAGAATTTGGTCCTACAGTAGTGGCACCATAAATTTTAGCTGCCATCTTTACAACTGCGCCTTCACATAAAGCAAAAGGACCACGAATTACAGATCCTTCCATAATTAAAGAATCCTTACCTATATATATAGGACCCGTTGAAGCATTAAGCGTTACAAACTCCAACTTAGCCCCTTCTTCGATAAAAATATTTTCTGGAGCGATTACATTGACACTTTTTGGAATGGGTTGTGATTTTCTATCTTCTGTCAAGAATTCAAAATCTTCCCGAATAGAAGCATCATTTTTTGAAAAAATATCCCAAGTATTCATGACAGTCAAGCATTCTTCTTCATATTCAAAAACTTCATAGGAATCAAAATCTACTTCTTCTTGATTTTCATGTGTATAAAAAGCGATTACTTCATCCCCTTTAAAAATCGCTTGATTTGCTTCTAGATTATAAATCATTTCCACTAAAACTGGATTCGGAATAAAAGAAGCATTAATCATCACATTTTCTTCTAATTCTACCATTGGATATTTTTCAGATAAATATTCCTCAGTCAAAGTAGTGGTGGTTGATCCCAAATGCATTTCCCATTTTTGACGTATCGTCATGATTCCAATAAGAATATCAGCAACGGGGCGAGTAAATGTAAAAGGCAATAAAGCATTACGAGCAGGCCCGTCAAAAAGTATATAGTTCATTATATAAAGTTTCAAAGTTACAATGGATCAAAGTTACAAAGTTTTTATTGGTTTCTTTAACAAGTTTACTTCTTATCCATCCCAATTTAAATCAATAAAAAAGCCTCCCGAAATGGAAGGCTTTAGTATAATTGAAAACAAGTTAAAATTATTTAACGTGTTTAGCGTATTTAGTTTTGAACTTGTCAATACGTCCTGCAGTATCGATAAGTTTGTTTTTACCTGTGTAAAAAGGGTGAGACGTTCTAGAGATCTCCATTTTTACAACTGGGTATTCAACACCATCAACTGTAATTGTTTCTCTTGTATCTGCTGTAGATTTAGTAATAAAAACGTCTTCGTTAGACATGTCTTTAAAAGCAACTAATCTGTAATTTTCTGGGTGTACACCTTTTTTCATCTTGTAATTCTTTTTATTTGTTTGGCTATAACTCCTTTTGAAGCTTTCCTTTTAACAGGAAAGGTATAAATTCATTATAACTTTTTATTTTATTCTGTTATTTTGAGTTTGCAAATTTACAATTATTTTTCAATAAACAATTCTTTGCTTCCTTTTTTTTATAAAATAGTAAAAAACTTTTTTTGCTCTTGAATAAATTGGGAATTACTATATTTGTGAATTAATTTATAAAAAATGAAAACTAATGATTAATGAAACCATTAAAAAAAACGGGGTCACTTTTGGAGTAATAACAGGTATTGGTTCAGCATTAATCACAACCTTAATATACACTATTGATTTAGAATTATTTACTTCTTGGTGGGTAGGTTTATTAAGCATGGCTTTTTATCTTGTTATTGCGATAGTTTTACTTTCGAAAACAAAAAAAGACCTAAACGGTATACTTACCTTTAAAGACGCCTTTACAACTTATTTTATTTCAGCTTTAATAGGTATCTTAATTTCATTAACTTTCAATATCATCTTGTTTAACTTTATAGATCCATCGGCTAAAGATGCTATAAAAGAATTGACCATTAAATACATGGTAAAAACTATGGCTAAATTTAATGCTCCAGCATCTACAGTGAATGAGGCAATAAAGAACTTGCAAGAAAACGATCAGTTCTCTATAATAGGATTATTAAAAGGATCACTTACAAATATAGTTTTCATTACCATCTTTGGTTTAATTATGGCCGCCTTTTTTAAATCAAAATCGACATCACAAGAATAACATAAATGAATTTATCCATACTCATACCCCTTCTCAACGAAGAGGAATCGCTTACTGAATTGTACTCTTGGATCATAAAAGTGATGCAGGCAAACAATTATACCTATGAAATTATTTTTCTAGATGATGGAAGTACAGATAATTCATGGTCAATTATAGAGCAATTTGCTACCGAAAACTCCAATGTAAAAGGAATTCGTTTCATGAGAAATTTTGGTAAATCACAGGCTTTACATGCTGGGTTTGCTAAAGCTCAAGGAGATGTTATCATTACGATGGATGCCGATTTACAAGATAGTCCAGAAGAAATTCCAGGTCTATATAATATGATAACTAGCCAGAATTTTGATTTGGTTTCCGGTTGGAAAAAGAAACGCTACGATTCAGTCGTTGCAAAAAATCTTCCATCTAAATTATTCAATTGGGCCGCTAGAAAAACTTCGGGTGTGGAATTGAATGATTTCAATTGTGGATTGAAAGCATACAAAAACATTGTAGTAAAAAACATTGAAGTTTCGGGTGAAATGCACCGCTATATTCCCGTTCTGGCAAAAAATGCTGGTTTTGGAAAAATTGGCGAAAAAGTGGTGCAACACCAAGCTAGAAAATATGGTGAGACTAAATTTGGAATGGAGCGTTTTATTAATGGTTTCCTAGATTTAATTACCATTTGGTTTCTATCTCGATTTGGGAAAAGACCAATGCATTTATTTGGAGCGATGGGTTCATTGATGTTCATCATTGGTTTCATGCTTGCTGGTTATATTGGAATATCAAAACTATACCATATGTACAATAACATGCGTTATAGTTTAGTGACTGATAATCCATGGTTTTTTATTGCTTTAACAACAATGGTTTTGGGAACTCAGCTGTTTTTGGCTGGTTTTCTGGGCGAAATTATTTTGCGTACAAAAAGCAACGAGGGACGTTATAAAATATCTAGTCAAGTTAATTTATAATAGGACCTAGCCCTGATAGCAGTGAAAATCCTTTATATTTTTCCTTTAAAAACATAAAGATTGAAACGAATAGCAGGATACAGCTCCAAAAAAAAGGAGTTCTTTTAAAATCTTAAACTAAAAACTAAAAATATGGATATTAAACAAAACATTCTAGATGCTGTGAATGAATGGTTAACGCCAACATTTGACAACACGACTCAAGAAGCTATTAAAGAAATGATGGCGACATCACCTAAGGAACTAGAAGAGAGTTTTTATAAAAGTCTTGAATTTGGAACCGGCGGAATGCGCGGTGTTATGGGCGTAGGAAATAACCGTATCAATAAATATACACTTGGAAAAAGCACTCAAGGACTGTCGGATTATTTACATACTTCATTTCCTAACCAACCTATAAAAGCGGTTATTGCCTATGACTGTCGTCACAATAGTGATACACTTGCGAAGGTGGTTGCTGATGTTTTCTCGGCAAATGGTATTCATGTTTATTTGTTTTCAAGTTTAAGACCAACACCAGAGTTGTCATTTGCACTTAAACATTTAGGCTGCCAATGCGGAATTGTCCTTACTGCTTCTCACAATCCACCTGAATACAATGGATACAAAGTGTATTGGGAAGATGGTGGCCAAATTGTCCCACCGGAAGATGAGGGAATCATCAATGTTATTGAGAATTTAAATTACAACCAAATCAAATTTACTGCAAATGAAGATTTGATAGAATATATAGATACTGAAGTTGACGCCGCTTTTATTAAATCGACTATCGAAAATGCGAGTTTTGGTACTTCGGCTGTTGCCAAAGAAAATTTAAATATCGTATTTACTTCTTTACACGGTACATCAATCACTCTTGTTCCCGATACTTTCGAGCAAGCTGGTTATCCAAATGTACATATTGTTGAGGAACAAAGAGTTCCAAATGGTGATTTCCCGACGGTAAAATCGCCTAATCCAGAAGAACCAGAAGCTTTAGCAATGGCATTAGCATTAGCAGACAAAACAAATTCTGATATTGTAATAGGTACAGATCCAGATTGCGATAGATTGGGTGTTGCTGTTCGTGATAATGAAGGCAAAATGACTTTGCTGAATGGAAATCAAACAATGATTTTGATGACTGCATTTTTACTAGAACAATGGAAAAAAGCAGGAAAAATCAATGGAAAACAATTTGTAGGTTCTACAATTGTTTCTACTCCTATGATTATGGAATTGGCATCGGCTTATGGTGTACAATTTAAAGTAGGTTTGACTGGTTTTAAATGGATTGCCAAAATGATAAAAGATTTCCCTGAACTACAATTCATTGGTGGTGGAGAGGAAAGTTTTGGATACATGGTTGGTGATGCTGTTCGTGATAAAGATGCTGTTGCAGCTACTTTATTAATATGTGAAGTGGCAGCGCAAGCAAAAGAAAAAGGAAGCACTGTTTATAAAGAATTACTACAACTTTATGTAGAACACGGTTTTTACAAAGAACATTTGATTTCTATCACTAAAAAAGGGATGGAAGGTTTAGCCGAAATCAATCAAATGATGGTTTCTATGCGCGAGAATCCAGTTAAAGAAATTAATGGACAAAGAGTAATCATGTTAGAAGATTACAAATCATCTGTTGCCAAAAACTTACTTACAGGCGAGGAAGATATCATGGATATGCCAAAAGCAGATGTATTAATTTATTACACTGAAGATGGATCTAAAATTTGTGCTAGACCAAGTGGAACCGAACCTAAAATAAAATTCTACATCAGTGTAAATACAGAACTAGATGCTGTTGAAAACTTCGATAAAGTAGAAGCTTCATTAAACGAAAAAATAAAAAATATTATTACTGCTATGCAATTGAACTAATTGTATACAACTCCATTTTTCTCACAGACCCGACAGGCTTTAAAATTTGTCGGGTCTTAATGGTAAAAAAAACTTAAATGAATAATTTTAAAAAAATATTTTCTTTTGTAATTCCTTATAAAAAGTACGCCTATCTCAACATTTTTTTTAATGTTTTATATGCACTTTTCAGCACGCTTTCTTTTATGTCATTGATCCCCATGATGCAGGTCTTATTTGACCAAACAAAAAGAAATACTGTCGAACCCACTTATACTGGAATTGGTGAATTCAAACAATTTGCTGAGGATTATTTAAGTTATTATATTACCAATACAACAGATACTCTTGGTGTAGGTCACACCCTATCCATTATGGTTGCCGTGATTATCTCGATCTTTTTACTAAAAAACTTGAGTGATTATCTAGCCTTGTTTTTTATTACCTTTTTAAGAAATGGAATCTTGAAAGACATGCGTAATGCGATGTACAAAAAAACGATCGATTTGCCTTTGGCTTTTTTCTCTGAGAAAAGAAAAGGAGATGTTATTTCAAGAATATCAGCTGATGTCAATGAGGTACAAACTTCTTTCTTATCTATTTTAGAACTTGCAGTAAAAGAGCCACTGACCATTGTATTTACGATAATTGCAATGCTTACCATAAGTACTAAATTGACCTTGTTTGTATTTATTTTTATTCCCGTATCTGGTTATGTCATTTCCCTTATTGGAAAACAGTTAAAAAAACAATCTACTAAAGCACAAGAAGAACAAGGAGTATTTTTATCGACTATCGAAGAAACACTGGGCGGATTGAAAGTAGTAAAAGGATACAATTCTGAAAAGTACTTTAATCAAATATTCACAGCATCTACACAACGCTTTTTTAAATTATCAAACAGCATTGGCAACCGACAAAACCTAGCTTCACCAATGAGTGAATTTATGGGAATTATGGTTATTGCTATTTTATTATGGTATGGAGGAAATATGGTTTTGATCGAAAAAACCTTAAACGGCGCTTCTTTTATTGCTTATATGGGATTAGCATATAACATTTTAACTCCAGCAAAATCAATCTCAAAAGCATCTTATAGCATCAAAAAAGGGAATGCCGCAGCCGATAGAATTTTGGAAATCTTAGAACAAGAAAATGCTATTAAAAGTAAAAAAGACGCAGTAGAAAAAAATACTTTTAAATCAAATATTTCTATCAAAAACATCAATTTCAAATACGAAGATGAAATTGTATTGAAAGACTTTTCACTTCAGGTCAAAAAAGGTCAAACTGTTGCACTTGTTGGGCAATCTGGAAGTGGGAAAAGTACCATTGCCAATTTGCTGACTCGTTTTTACGATGTAAACGACGGTACAATAGACATTGACGGTATTAATATTAAAGACATGAATTTGCAATCCTTGCGTGGCTTAATGGGATTAGTAACTCAAGATAGTATTTTATTTAATGACACTATAAAAGCAAACATTTCACTAGGAAAATTAGACGCTACAGATGATGAAATCATTGAAGCGCTGAAAATTGCCAATGCGTATGAATTTGTACAAGATTTACCAAAAGGAATACATACGAATATAGGAGACAGCGGAAACAAACTTTCTGGTGGCCAAAAACAACGTTTGTCCATTGCTAGAGCGGTATTGAAAAACCCTCCAATCATGATTTTGGATGAAGCTACATCAGCATTGGATACTGAAAGCGAAAAATTCGTACAAGTCGCGCTAGAAAACATGATGCAAAACCGAACTTCGATAGTCATTGCACACCGTCTTTCAACCATTCAAAAAGCAGATCTAATTGTGGTAATGCAAAAGGGAAAAATTGTTGAACAAGGTAAACATGAAGAACTTATTGCTTTAAATGGTATGTATAACAAATTGGTAACTATGCAATCTTTTGAATGATGCACTTAAATCACTAAATTTGATTTAAGGATTTACAGTATATTAAAATTAAAAATCTTTAAATTAAAAAATGTACCACAGTAACCCAAATATCAATCTTACCGAAGACCTTGACACTATTGTCTGGAAATATTTAGATTTATCCAAGTTTTTAGACTTATTGATGTCTAAAAAGCTATTCATGTCACGGTCAGATAAATTTGAAGATCAGTATGAAGGTACTTTCAGTGAACCTACATACGAAGAAATAAAAAGATTATCGATAGACAACCCTGATTTTCTAAAATATTACAAAACGCATCGTGAAAAAGTAGCTATTAGTAGTTGGCATATTAACGAATATGAATCATTTGCTATGTGGCAAATTTTCACACAAAACAGTGAAGGACTAGCCATTCAATCTACTATAGGGAGACTACAAAATGCACTTGGGCCCGAAAATAATTACAAACAGTATATTGGTGAAGTAAATTATATTGACTACAAAAAAGAATATATTCCTTTTGACGATATGTTTTTCCCATTTTTATTTAAAAGAAAAAGCTTTCAGTACGAACGTGAGGTGCGCATCATAACTGATGTTGCCGACAGTAAAATCATCTTAAATGATGGGCTAAAAATAAGCGTTGACATCAATCAATTGATTGAAAAAATCTATATACATCCAAAATCGGAAAATTGGTATAAAAATCTAGTGATTCAACTGGTAAAGCAACTTGATTTTAACTTTACAATCGAAAAATCAGATCTTGAAAGTGATATTTTAATTTAGCTTTTAATTATATTGGCTGATAACTTGACACTTTCCATTCGTTGTTTGACAAATCTACATAATTGTAATGTACTACATCATTTTTATCGAATTGTCCATTCTTATTAGTATCCTCTACTGTTCTAAAGTACAAACGGTTTTTTGATTCGATTAAACTCCAGTCTATTAATTCCTGAAAATCAGGAGATATTTTAGTAAAACGAGCGCCGCTAATCTCACTAAGGTATAAGGATTTGATATCGCTAGTATCTAATTTTCCATCTCTATTGGTATCTATGTCATACATGGTATACACCATAATTTGCTTTTTAGCTCTATCAGAAACTGCTTTTAGGTAAGTAGCAGTTAAAATCAAAGCAGGCTTATCAGTTAAAGCATGAATCGAATCAGAATCTGTTTTTTGAAATTTTAAGTTTTGCAAATAACCCGTAATTTCATTCTCTCCATAATTAGAAATGGTAAAACTTAAATCGATCACACTCGAAGAGCCATAACGTGCTTTCGTTCCTCTTTCATACACTCGCAAGTCTCCCACAGGATGAATTAAATAATCCGTTCCTTCCATTTGAATAGGTAAATCAGAAAGCGCGACTTGAGTAGAATCTACTTTAGTCATTTCTTTCCCTTTATTAGCAGAATCATAAATTACCTTCGGCTTCTCTACCTCATCTTTACAACTTGTTAAAAGTAAAACCGAAATGCCTATTAATGCTATATGTAATCTTTTCATAATCATGTACTATTAAAATAAAACCAAATGTAATCAATTTTAAAAATGCTTTTTATAATTAAATCCAATTTATGTCATAAATTGATCGAATAACTATAAGGCATCAACCGTTCGTTATTATAATTTAGCACTTAACTTTACATTAAACACCCTAGTGGTCATATAATTTGGAATCGCATATTCATTTTTCGAATACACATCTCGAACCCAAGTATTCGTTATCGCATTTTGATTATTAAACAAATTAAATATTTCTAATCCTATTGCGAGTTCCTTGAAATTCCCAAACCAATTTTTATACTGATTTCCAGCATTGTTATCAATAAAAACTTTAGAAAAACCTATGTCTACTCTGCGATAATCATTCAATCTATTTTGATACAAATAAGGATCAGCATACGAAGGAGAACCTCCTGGTAATCCCGTATTGTAAACTAAATTCAAATACAATTTCACACTAGGAATATTGGGCATATAATCCTGAAATAGCATTCCAAATTTTAGCCTTTGATCAGTTGGTCTCGCAATATACCCTTTATTTTCACTATTCTCTTCGGTTTTTAAATAACCAAAACTCAACCACGATTCAGTACCAGGAACAAATTCTCCATTCAATCGAAGATCTAGTCCTTGCGCATATCCTTTAGCCACATTAGAAGCAGCATAACGTATTCTTACATTGTCTATTGTATAGGTATTTACATCTGTCAGTGATTTATAATACATTTCGGAAACTAATTTAAAAGGACGTTCCCACATTTTAAAACTAAAATCATTTCCTACTACAAAATGAATCGATTGTTGCGCCTTAACTTTAGGATGCACTATTCCGTCAGCATCCCTAAGTTCTCTATAAAAAGGAGGTTGCTGATATACACCTCCAGAAACCCTAAAAACCATATCTTTTTTCCAGTACGGTTTAATGGCAATTTGCGCTCTTGGGCTAACAGTAAACTGGTTATTTCCTTTTTCCAATGCACCTTGAACGTCCCAACTATGCATACGAACACCTGCATTTAACCAAACTTCACTCTTCCCAAAATTCTCTTTTCGACTCCATTGCCCATAGCCCGAAAAACGATTTATTGTATTAAAATTAGTTGCTCTTACATTTTGATAAGGAACTAGTGGTCCAGTATATGAAGAATAGGGCTGGTCATTCTTAGGCAGGTCAATAATTGGCGGATTAATCGAAAAACCAGCAGAGTCAATGACTTCCCATTCTACCACTCGGTCCCTAATTGATTCACGAGTGTATTTTGCTCCCCATTCCAATTGATTTTTTTTCCAATCGTAAAATCCTTTCACTTCTGCATTAACAATCAAAGCGTCCAAATCATTTCTAGCATGATTGAGTTGGGAACCGATTCCTTCCGTATAAGAGACATCTCCATACGAATCTGAACCAATAGTCGAGTCTACAGCTCCTAATCGATATTGCGCAAAAATGTCAAAATATTCTTGTTCCAAAGTGTGAAAAATAGACCCAATAAATTTCAGGGTTAATTTATCTGTAGCTTTAAATGTTGATTTAAAAGCACCAAAATAAGTATCATATCGATCTTTTTCTTGCCCTTCATAATAGACAGTCAGTGCCATAGGCTTGTCTATTGTTCCAAATTTAGTTTGGCGCGTTAATGGCTGGTATCTGTATTTATTTTGAGACAAGTTCCCTAGAAAACTCCACTGCCATTTGGCCGAAGCCTGATAATTAATATTCGTTTGAATATCAGCAAATGTTGGAGTATAATTGGTTTGTGTATCTTGGCTTTTAACCAAAAGACTATTGTTTCGATAACGAACCCCTGTAATTGCCGACCACTTTTTATTCTTAGAAACTGCGTCAACAGATAAGCTTCCTCCAAGAAAACTAGCTTCAAGCGTAGCACCAAACGTTGTAGGTTTACGATAGGTAATATCTAAAACGGATGATAATTTATCTCCAAATTTTGCTTGAAAACCACCAGCTGAAAATTCTACATTTTGAACTAAATCCGTATTAGTAAAACTCAATCCTTCTTGTTGACCTGAACGAATAAGAAATGGACGATAAATTTCAATTTCATTGACATAAACTAAATTCTCATCATAATTTCCACCACGAACGGCATACTGAGTACTCAATTCATTATTCGAATTTACGCCTGGCAGTGTTTTTAATATTGATTCAATTCCAGCATTAGCTCCTGGTATGTTCTTAATTATTTCCGGTTCAATTACAGTTATTCCTTGAACCTGCTTCTTATTGTTATTAGTCACAATAATCTCCCCCATTTGTTCTTGCTGGTCACTCATAACCAAGTTGAACACTTGTTCTTCATTTTCTTTTAAAATTAGTAAAAGTGTTGCTTTTTTTAATGAAACATGGCTAAATACTAATGTTACTTTTTGATTGGCAGGAATAGTAATTAGATAAAAACCTTGAGCATTAGACTGAGTACTGCGGCCTGAATAGAACACATTTACATTATCTACGGGCTTATTATTCTTATCGAGAATAACCCCTTTTACTCGCGAAGTTTGAGCAAAAGAAGACAATCCTGTCCAAAATAAAATCCAAACAAAAAATATTTTTTTGATATTCAAGCTGTCGATATATTATTATTTTTGACTTCTAAAAAAATGAGTCTCAAAGGTAGTTGAATTTCCTACATTATCTACCACCACCACTTTTAAATCATTAGCACCTTCAGCTACGACACCATCACTAAAATTATGAGTGATTTTTTTTGTTTTGTTGTCGTATTCAAATAAAATCCAATTTCCGTTTAAGTATCCATTATACGATTTTATACCTGAACCATAATCATTTATCGAAAGCTGAATCGTATTTTGAGCACTTATCCATTTCCCTTCAATAGGATTCGCAATAGAAATTGTTGGTGGTACGGTATCCATTTTCAAAGCGTATTTGCCTAATGATCTCACTTTGGCAGTGAATACATTATCTTTTCTTTGAGTTGCATTATAACCTACTCTCCCATTATCAATATGGGCAATAAAAACTTTTCCTTTTTGCTCCTCAGAAAAAGAACTGTCTTCAATAGTAATAGTAAAACTAGAAAAAACAGGAACAGAGTCGTCGTGAAGATACAGAGTATCCCCCTTTACATCAAAGTTCATATTAAAATCCTCAAAAAAAGTTCCAGCTGGAAAGAAAACCGACATATTATTTTTTGAAAAAATATTGTCTTTATTCACTTTTACAAAATAATTAGAAACGACTGGTTCCCTATCTACTATAGTTGCCGATACATCATAACTAATAGGTATGTTGACTACATTTTTATTTCCAAAAAAATCAGAAACTTCAATGCGATAAATAGAGGCCAAGTTTGGCGCAACATTTATGACCCCATTATTCTCATCTGTCTTTATAATACTTAATTTATAAGGATTGACCATAAATAATTTCTGAACCCTTTGCGATGTTTTTTTGTACCTCGAATAATCAATCAAAGCATTTACATAACGCATTTCATCAAAAGAATAGGTGTCAAATTGATAACCAAACGTAGGCTTCCCATTAAGATAGGTTTGCACTTTATAAATTCCATTTTTATTAAATGAAACATTATCATAATCATCCGCGGTGACACCAAAACCAATTTTACCATTTGCAACCACTTTATTTGCTAAATAGGTACCGTCTTTTTGTAGAGATAAATTAAGAAGCAAAGATCGCTTCGATTGATTCACAACCGTTCTATTATCCACTGGATAAACGTAAACAGCTGATAATAGTGGTTTTTTAGTATCCTTTAAGTATTTATCAAAACCAAACAGTAAAGGGTTTATAATTTTTTCGGTTTTGCTGTCGCGAAATTCAAAATGCAAATGGGGCCCTTCCGAAGAACCTGTATTACCAGAAAGAGCAATTGTTTGCCCTTTTTTCACCGTTAGTTCATTTGGCTTTAAGAATAATTCAATCTCAAAAGCTTGTTCCTTGTAATGTCCTTTTTTTATATAACTTTCAATTTCATCTGTTGCTTTTTGCAAGTGACAATATACCGAAGTAAAACCATTCGGATGAGTAATATAAATTGCTTTTCCATTCCCAAAAGTGGAAATTTTTATTCTAGAAACATACCCATCTGCAACAGCATGAACCTCTAAACCTTCTCGTTGCAAGGTTTTAAAATCAAAACCAGCATGAAAATGATTGGGTCTCAGCTCCCCAAAATTACCAGATAACTGTACTGGAATATCAATAGGCAGACTAAAATAATCTTTTGGATACTCATTTTGTCCAAAAACAGAACCCGAAAATAATAGAACAAAAATAAAAAATCTCATGGCTTACATTTTTGCTAAGGTAAAAAAACTAATTGCTTTCGCTTTATAAAAAAACACAAATCGTAACCAATTACATTACAACAATTTGATTATTTTCTAATAAAAAAACAAATAAAATATTGTAATAATAAAAAGTAATACTAAATTTGTAATATTAAGTAATGAATAGGATATATAATGAGTGTAATTGCAGAAATAATTGATACTCTTGAAAATAAAGTTGTAAAACTAGTTCTAAAAATACAAAATTTAGAAAAAAAAACTCAAGAATTACAGGTCGATTTAACAAAATCTGCACAAATCATACAAACTCAGTCAACTGAGATTGAAGCGTTAAAAGCGCAATATGAGACACTTAAAATTGCCAACTCATTACTGGGCAGTGACGATAATAAAAGAGATACAAAGCTTAAAATAAATTCATTAATTCGTGAAATTGATTACTGTATAGCACAACTATCAGATTAGTAAAAAATATGGACGAAAAGCTTAAAATTAAAATATCAATTGCAGACAGAGTATACCCCTTAACTGTGGAACTATCTCAGGAGGAAGGACTTAGGAGTGCTTCTAAAAAAATTGATGTAATGATGAAGCAGTTTGAAGAAAATTATGCCGTTCGAGACAAGCAAGATGTATTAGCCATGTGCGCTTTACAATTTGCTTCTCAAGTAGAACAAAAACAAATTGACAACGCTATTAATGGCGAAGAAACCATTGAAAGAATTAAAAAAATCAATGCGCTTTTAGATCAATATCTCGATAATTAAACGTTCTTTACAGAAACTAAGATACTGCCTACATTAGTTCACATTTGGTAAACTCAACACTAACAATTTAGAATGAGCAAATCATCGTTACTATAGCAAGCCAATTCAGTTTGGAAGCTTGAACAACGAGTTAGCTCAAAACTTGTCTTTTCGAGTTTATTCAATCAGCCTAATGTAGGCTTTTTTATATATAAATTTTAAACAAACATGGACATATTAACGATCGTTATTTCAGGAATAATAGGTATTGCGGGAGGTTTTGGGATAGCCAAAATCATAGAAAAGAGCAATATTTCAAATTTAATTAAAAATGCTAAAAAAGAAGCATCATCAATTTTAAAAGACGCTAATCTAGAAGCTGAAAACATAAAAAAAGATAAAATTCTGCAAGCCAAAGAGAAATTTATCGAATTAAAATCAGAACACGAACAAGTCATTTTATCTCGTGATAAAAAAGTAGCCGAAGTAGAAAAAAGAATTCGTGACAAAGAATCTCAAATTTCTAATGAGTTATCAAAAGCAAAAAAAGTAAATGATGATTTCGAATCAAAATCAGCTGAATTTTCATCTAAAATTGAAGTTTTAGATAAAAAGCAAGCCGAAGTTGAGAAAATGCACAAAAGCCAACTGCAACAACTGGAAGTAATTTCTGGTTTATCTGCAGAGGAAGCGAAAAGTCAATTAGTTGAAGGTCTAAAAGCAGAAGCAAAAAGCCAAGCAATGGGACACATTCAAGATACTATTGAAGAGGCAAAATTAACTGCACAACAAGAAGCCAAAAAAATAATCATCAACACCATTCAAAGAGTTGGTACTGAAGAAGCAGTTGAAAACTGTGTTTCTGTATTTAACATTGAGTCAGATGACGTTAAAGGTAGAATCATTGGTCGTGAAGGTAGAAATATTAGAGCACTTGAGGCTGCAACTGGAGTTGAAATCATTGTAGATGACACACCAGAAGCGATCATCCTTTCTTGTTTTGACCCAGTACGTAGAGAAATTGCCCGTTTGGCTTTGCATAAATTAGTAACAGACGGTCGTATCCACCCAGCACGAATTGAAGAAGTTGTTGCTAAAACTGCTAAACAAATTGATGATGAAATTATTGAAGTTGGTAAACGTACAGTTATTGACCTAGGAATTCACGGTTTACACCCTGAATTAATTAAGGTAGTAGGACGTATGAAATACCGTTCTTCTTACGGACAAAACTTACTACAACACTCCCGTGAAGTTTCTAAGCTTTGTGGAATCATGGCAGCTGAATTAGGACTTAACGTAAAGTTAGCTAAGAGAGCAGGTTTATTGCATGATATTGGAAAAGTACCAGATGCAGAAAGTGACTTACCTCACGCCTTATTAGGAATGCAATGGGCTGAGAAATATGGTGAAAAAGAAGAAGTTTGTAATGCAATTGGTGCGCACCACGATGAAATAGAAATGAAATCTCTTTTATCTCCAATTATTCAAGTTTGTGATGCTATATCTGGAGCAAGACCTGGAGCAAGAAGACAAGTTTTAGACTCTTACATTCAACGTTTAAAAGATCTAGAAGAAGTAGCTTACGGATTTACTGGAGTAAAAAATGCTTATGCCATTCAAGCGGGTAGAGAATTACGTGTGATAGTAGAGAGTGAAAAAGTTTCTGATGACAATGCAGCTACTTTATCTTTTGAAATTTCACAAAAAATACAAACAGAGATGACTTATCCTGGTCAAGTAAAAGTTACTGTAATTAGAGAAACAAGAGCGGTAAATATCGCTAAATAATATATAAAATACGCTTTATTACAATTGCGGTATGATTCACTTATATGGATCATACCGCATTTTTTTTTTAGATTGTCTATACACAGCAAATAGTGAAATTCAGACTCCTATTTTCTGGGATGGAAATTATTAATGACTTCCGACAAAAATTTACGATCTAAATGCAAATATATTTCCGTTGTAGTAATCGATTCATGACCTAACATCAATTGAATAGAACGCAAATCAGCACCATTTTCTAATAGATGAGTTGCAAAAGAATGCCGAAAGGTATGTGGACTTATCTTTTTATTTAATTCTACCTTTAAAGCCAAATCTTTAATAATTGTAAAAATCATCGCCCGTGTGAGCTGACTTCCTCGCCTATTCAAAAATAAAGTGTCTCCAAAACCTTTTTTTATATTGATATGAATTCGAATTGTGTTTTTATAAAGTTCAATGTATTTTTTTGATAAATCACCAATTGGAACAAAACGCTGTTTATTGCCTTTACCCGTTATTTTGATAAATCCTTCTTCGAAAAATAAATCAGAAATTTTCAACGCAACCAATTCAGACACCCGAAGACCACAACCATAAAGCAATTCTAGCATCGCTCTATTACGCTCTCCTTCATTTGAAACTAAATCTATAGCTCCAATTAGAGAGTCAATTTCGACTACAGACAACGTATCAGGTAATTTCCTTCCTGTTTTAGGTGTTTCTATAAGTTCCAAAGGATTGTCAAGACGATAATCTTCAAATATTAAATAACCAAAAAAACTTTTAAGACCCGAAATTATTCGCGCTTGTGAACGTGCATTGACTTCGCTAGAAATAGTATAAATAAAGTGCTGAATTGTTTCTTCGCTAATTTTTATAGGAGAAACTTCAATTCCGTTTGTTTCAAGATACAAACACAGTCTTTCAATATCGAAAGAATAATTCTGTATCGTATTACTTGACAGTCCTCGTTCAATTTTCAAATACGATTGAAAGTTTTTTATATAATTATTCCAACTCATAAATACAAAGTAAGCCTTTTATTTAATACAAAAACCTTCCAAAATTGGAAGGTTTTCAATAATATTTAAAATTTTAAAATTTATACCCTACAGCTATTTGAATCACTGAGTTTTTCGACTCTTTTTCCCCTGGGCCTATACTTTCTTGCAACCTTAATAAGCCTAAATCATAACGAACACCAAATATGAAATTTTTAGTAATATCATAATTAGCACCAAAATCCACACTAATATCCGTTGTTTTAAAGAATTCTTTAACATCCACTCCCTCCGATTTTGCAGAAATTAAAAAACCGACTTGTGGCCCCAATTCAATGCTAAAAGAATCGGCAACATAGTATTTTGCCAAAATTGGAATGTTTATATAATCCAGTTTTAACTCCATACCTTCCGATTTTACTCCTTGACCAGAATATAAAACTTCTGGCTGAATAGCAAACTTATCGCCAATCATAAATTCACCAAAAACACCTCCTTCAAATCCAACTAACGCTTTTGAATTATCAACGTGGGTAACTGTTGCAATATTCAGACCTGCCTTAATACCAAAAGACATTTCTTTTTTATCCTGTGCATTATTGCTAGTTATTATAAATAACACTGCAATTGTAAAAATAATTTTCTTCATGATTTTAATATTTAAAATTAGAATATCAAAGTTAAATAACTAATAACCAAAAAGTTAACAACAGTAATTAAACTCGTTGACAATCAAAAAGTTACGACTAAAAACGACAAAATAAGACTTTTAATACTTTTATACTTACATTATTTTCATACTAGATCGAAAGCCCATATAGAAAAAACAGCCACACATTTAAAAAATAAGCTTATAATTTTGACATAAAAACAAATAATATTACAATAACTATTACATAAAAGAGTTCTAAATTGCTCGATATAAACAGACATTAATATTAAAACAATAACTTATGAAAAAATCAATTTTGATTGGGCTATTTTTCTTCGCCTTATCTAATAACGTAGAGGCACAATTAGTAAAATTCGGAATTAAAGCAGGGGTTAATTATGCAAATTTCGAAGGGTCAGACATACAAACTGACGCGATAACTAGTTACCACGCTGGTCTTGTAGCAGAAATTAAACTTGTGGATAGTTTCTCAATACAACCCGAATTACTTTATTCTACTCAAGGAGCAACATATAAAAATGCTGGAACTGAGTTCAAAAATGAATTAGGTTACTTATCCATTCCCGTTTTGGCTAAAATTCATTTAAATAAATTTGTCAGTCTTGATCTTGGACCACAAGCTTCTTTTTTATTAAGTGAAAGGAATAATTTTGATGTAAGTAATGCTGAAACATTTGAATTTGCAGCAGTAGGTGGTTTAGGAGTTAATCTAACAAAAAGCATCTTCTTACAAGGACGTTATGTTTTAGGTCTTACAGAAGTCTCAAAAGAAGCTCAAACAAAAAACTCAGTAGTTCAAGTATCAGTTGGTTTTCTTTTCTAGAAAGTGAATCAAAACTAATTTTATCAAAACCGTTTCATAATTGGAACGGTTTATTTATTTTTACAAAAACATAAATTATGAAAATTAGTATTGTCAACGGTCCGAATCTTAATTTATTAGGAAAACGTGAACCAGAAGTGTATGGAAGTCTAACTTTTGAAGAATACTTTACTAGTCTACAAATTAAATTTCCAACAATAGAGTTCAGTTATTTCCAAAGCAATATAGAAGGAGAACTGATTGATAAAATCCAAGAATTTGGCTTTACTTACGACGGAATAATACTTAATGCAGGTGCTTATACTCACACCTCTATAGGAATTGGAGATGCTATTAAAGCAATAACAACACCCGTGGTAGAGGTACATATTTCAAATACTTTTTCACGCGAGAGTTTTAGACACCAATCTTATATTTCAGGAAATGCAAAAGGAGTTATATTAGGTTTTGGCTTAAAAAGTTACGAACTAGCTATCCAATCTTTTCTATAATTAGTCTAAACCTGATAATGGGGCTCTACATGAATTAAAACATGCCCCAATTCAGGAATTTCTGTTCGTAAAGTATCTTTTAATTTATGAGCCAAATCATGTCCTTCTCTAACTGAGATAGTTCCATCAACTATAGCATGAAGATCGACGTGGTATTTCATTCCTGCCTTACGAATAAAACACTTTTCTGTATCAATAATACCTTCTACCTGTGAAGAAACTTTTCTTATTTCTTCAATTAAGTCATCATTCAAATGCTCGTCCATTATTTCACCAAGGGCAGGTCTAAATATAAGATAGCTATTATATAAAATAAAACCT
The DNA here is from genome assembly GCF_041200085.1 of Flavobacterium sp. WC2409. NCBI lineage: Bacteria > Pseudomonadati > Bacteroidota > Flavobacteriia > Flavobacteriales > Flavobacteriaceae > Flavobacterium > Flavobacterium sp. WC2409. The sequence continues at coordinate 433,885 of NZ_CP165625.1, read as the reverse complement.
GAGGCAAAAAGTGCGGCCCAATCATCTGCAGATTCATATCCTTTTCCTAAAATTAAAGCAATAGATATACCTATAAAAGCAGCTATAGAGGTTATTGCATCGGACCGATGATGCCAAGCATCTGCTTTCAATGAAGAGCTATTTGTTTCAATACTTCTTTTCATTACCAACCGAAAAGAATATTCTTTCCAAATAATTATTGCACCTAGTACAAATAACGTCCATGATTTAGGCAAATCATGTGCTATTTGAATATTTATGATACTTTCATAGGCAATAATAGTGGCCGAGGTTATCAAAAAACCAACTACTAAAAAAGTAACAAGAGGCTCAGCACGGCCATGACCATAAGGATGATTTTTATCTGCTGGTTTATTTGAATATTTAATTCCAAACAACACTAAAAAAGATGCAAATATATCCGTTGTAGACTCTATTGCATCAGCAATCAAGGCATAGGAATTACCAAAAAACCCTGCCAATCCTTTAATAATAGCTAAACATGTATTACCAACTATACTGAAATAAGTAGCTTTTATAGCTTTCTCTTCGTGTGACATTTTAATTTTTTAATTAAAAAATCGTTTAAATAAAATCTCTTTAATGAATGCAAAAAGATTTATTTAAACGATTTAAAATAGGACTTGTTATAATTATTCTACACGAACTATATTAGCTCCAATAGCTCTTAAACGCTCGTCGATTCTTTCATATCCACGATCGATTTGCTCAATATTTTGAATAGTACTAGTTCCTTTACCAGAAAGAGCTGCAATTAATAAAGAAATTCCAGCACGAATATCTGGTGAAGACATTGTTGTAGCTTTCAATTGAGATTTAAAATCATGCCCCATAACAACTGCTCTGTGCGGATCACATAACATGATTTTTGCTCCCATGTCAATTAGTTTATCCACGAAGAACAAACGGCTTTCAAACATTTTTTGATGAATTAACACATCTCCTTTGGCTTGAGTAGCCACTACTAAAACGATACTCAATAAATCAGGAGTAAATCCCGGCCAAGGCGCATCTGCAATGGTAAGAATAGAACCATCAATATCTGTTTTAATTTCGTATCCATCTTCATGAGCAGGAATATAAATATCATCCCCTTTACGCTCCAATGTAATTCCTAGTTTTCTAAAAGTATTTGGAATAACACCTAGATTGTCCCAACTCACATTTTTAATTGTAATTTCACTTCTAGTCATAGCAGCTAGTCCAATCCAGCTTCCTATCTCAATCATATCAGGCAAAATTCTATGCTCACAACCACCAAGTGCTTCCACACCTTCAATAGACAATAAATTAGATCCAACTCCAGTTATTTTTGCTCCCATGGAGTTTAACATCTTACAAAGTTGTTGCAAATAAGGTTCACAAGCAGCATTATATACCGTTGTTTTTCCTTTGGCTAAAACTGCTGCCATTACAATATTTGCAGTTCCAGTTACTGAAGCTTCATCAAGTAACATATCTGTACCAATTAAACCATTTTTAGCTTCAACACCATAAAAATGATCTTCACGATTGTAACGAAATTTTGCTCCTAAATTAATAAAACCTTCAAAATGAGTATCTAATCTTCTACGTCCTATTTTATCTCCACCTGGTTTAGGGATATATCCTTTTCCAAAACGAGCCAAAAGTGGACCTACAATCATGATAGAACCACGTAATGAACCGCCCTCTTTCTTAAATGCTTCGGTTTCCAGATAACCAATATTCACATCATCTGCTTGAAAAGTATAAGAACCTGCCCCGTTTTTTTGAATTTTAACTCCTAGATTACCTAATAGCGTAATAAGTTTATTAATATCAATAATATCTGGAATGTTGTTTATAGTTACTTCTTCAGGCGTCAAAAGTACAGCACACAAAATTTGTAATGCTTCATTTTTTGCTCCTTGTGGAGTAATTTCTCCTTTTAAACGTATGCCTCCTTCTATTTTGAAAATTCCCATATGATATTATTATTAGTTTTATAAATAATTTAAGATACTACTGCCATCTAGCTGATGAATATTATCAAACCAAATTTAGCTACTTGATATCTTATTTCTGATTGTTATTATTATTTTTTATGTACGGTTTTGATTTACCTGTTTTCGCATTTTTATTGCTTTGAATTTTTGGTTGACCAGCAGGAGTAATTTTATTAGATATTCGCTTATTAGTCCTTAATAAATCAGTCGTATTTAAAAGTTCCTCCGTACTTTGAAGCATATTCAATTTACCGTCGGATAACTCATACAAATGTTCAAAAATAACATCGTCTTTCACGGTATCTTTGTTCCAACTTAAATATGATTTTTTCATGTGATTGGCAATGACTTTTACCAATGCATTTTTCATATCCCCATCTTCCCATTTATTGGCAACATCAATCATATATTTAATATTGTTACCGTAATACCTGTATTTTGGAAAATTTTGAGGGTATTTTAAAACATCCGGTTTTAATTGCAAAACTTCACGCGAAGGTATTGGGTAAGGAGATTCAACATCTAATCTAAAATCAGACATAATAAAAAGTTGATCCCATAATTTGTGCTGAAAATCCAATACATCACGCAAATGAGGATTTAAACTACCCATTACTTGAATAATATACTTTGCTGCTTTATTGCGCTCTTCCACATCAACAATTGCTGTAGCTTGATCAATTAGTTTCTGTAAATGACGTCCATATTCAGGAATAATCAAATGCGATCTTTCGGCATTATATTCTAAATGATGCACAACATCATTAGCATTTTCTTTTTGATACTTTGAATTCATATGTGAATTATTTTGAGGCTTTTCAATACAACAATAGATGTGCAAACAAAACTGTTTACAATACACATTGTTATTTGATATTTATAATGAAACGATACCTTTAATAGTAGAGACTTCTAGGTATTTATCAATAATTTCTTGAGAATCTTTAACCTGAACATCAACTGATATACTGGTAAATTTACCTGTTTTTGATTTTGTCGTTTTAATAACCGCTCCCATGCAATCAAAAGCAAATTCTACACGTTCAACATTGTCATTTTCAGTTGGAACAATAAATTTAAATAAGTACAAAGCGGGCCAAGTATTACTCATGTCCAACTCTACTTTTAATCTATCATAAAATTCTTCGGTCTTCTTATCCATTTTTTAATTAAAATTAAAGCAAATATACGGTTTCAAATGTAATTTATGAATTATGGATTATTAATTTTTCTTAAAAACTATAATTTTAATGATAATGATTTTTTCAAATTCCAATAAGTTTAAGTAAGTTTGCGCCTTATTTCTAAAAAGTGCAAAAAGAAATCATAGTAATTATAGGTGGTCCAGGAACTGGGAAAAGTACGCTAATTGAAGGATTGAAAGCAAAAGGCTTTTGTTGCTATCCGGAAATTTCAAGGGAGGTTACTTTGGAGGCCAAAAAGCAAGGAATTGAACAATTATTTCTTGAAAAACCACTATTATTTAGTGAACTCCTTCTTGAAGGAAGAAAAAAGCAGTTCACAAACGCACAAAACGAACCACATGACATTGTTTTCATTGACCGTGGTATTCCTGATGTATTGGCTTATATGCACTATATTGGAGACAGTTACCCCGCATCTTTTGATGCAATCTGTAGAGAACATGTCTATTCAAAAATTTTCATTCTTCCGCCTTGGGAGGAGATTTACATAAGTGACGAAGCACGTTATGAAAACTACGAACAAGCAAAATTAATTCAGGATCATCTTATTGAAACATACCAAGGGTATGGTTACAATCTTATTGAAGTACCAAAGGAAACGGTAGATAAAAGAATTCTTTTTATATTAGACAAAATTTCTAATTAATTCGTAATTTAATTTCTGAATTATGGATTGTTAACATAATATTCAAAATTCAAAAATTGATGTCTGAAGCATTACAAATTCTTCAAAAATATTGGAAGCATGATCGCTTTAGACCACTACAACAAGAAATAATAGATTCTGTTTTAAGTGGACAAGACACCTTTGCATTAATGCCCACTGGAGGAGGTAAATCAATTTGTTTTCAAATTCCCGCAATGGTCAATAAAGGAATTTGCCTTGTTATTTCTCCATTAATTGCATTAATGAAAGATCAAGTTGCCAACTTGCAAAAAAGAGATATTAAAGCAATAGCTCTCACTGGCGGCATAAAATCTAATGAAATGATTGACTTATTGGACAATTGCCAATTTGGAAATTATAAATTCCTCTACTTGTCACCTGAACGTTTACAGTCTGATTGGATCTTAGACAGAATAAAAAATCTTCCCATAAATTTAATAGCTATTGACGAAGCACATTGTGTTTCACAATGGGGACATGACTTTCGACCTGCATATTTAAAAATATCCGGATTAAAAGACCATTTCCCAAATGTTCCTTTTCTAGCCCTAACCGCTACGGCCACTCCCAAAGCAAAAGAGGAAATCATAACTGAATTAGGACTGCATAATCCTAAATTATTTCAAAAATCTTTTGCTCGAAAAAATATCGCATATATGGTTTTTGAAACCGATGATAAGCTCTTTCGGATTGAACAAATATTAAAAAAAAATCCACAGTCCTCTATCATTTATGTTCGAAATAGAAAATCTTGTTTAGAAATTTCAACACAATTGCGTTATCTAGGATTTAAAGCCACATTCTACCATGGTGGACTTTCATCCAAAGAAAAAGATAAAAACATGCTGCTGTGGATGCAGGATGAAGTTCAGGTCATTGTAGCAACAAATGCCTTCGGGATGGGTATTGACAAATCCAATGTAAAAACAGTAATTCACATTCAACTACCCGAAAATTTAGAAAATTATTATCAGGAAGCTGGTCGCTCAGGAAGAAATGGCGATAAAGCGTTTGCCGTACTACTCACAAATCCATCTGATATAGCTCAAACCGAAAACCAATTTATAAACATATTACCCGACAAAGCTTTTTTAAATTCCATTTACATCAAACTTTGCAACTACTTTCAAATCGCTTATGGAGAAGGAATAAACGAGCAGTTCTCTTTTAATTTAAATGCTTTTTGTCTAAAATATAAGTTCCCTGTCCTAAAAACATATAATGCAATGCAGTTTTTAGACAGACAAGGTGTTATCACTTTATCACAAGAATTCTCAGAAAAAATCACATTACAGTTCATTATTCCTTCAAAAGAAGTAATTCGCTATACCAGTTTAAATCCACATGACGAAGAAATTCTTTTAGCAATATTAAGAACCTATCCTGGTATTTATGAGATGCAAACGGCATTTAACTTGCCATTAATTGCAAAAAAATCGAATCATCCTGAAACACAAATTTATGCTGTTTTACAAAAATTAAAAGAAAAAGGAATTATTGATTACCATTCCAGAAACAATGATTCCACTTTAATTTTTAATGAAATTCGGGAAGACGAAAGAACTATAAATAGAGTTGCTAAATATTTAGAAAATCAAAATACCTTAAAAAAAGAGCAATTTAAATCGGTTTTAAAATACATAAAAGAAGACAAAGTTTGCAAGAGCAAATTGATTTTAAATTATTTTGGAGAAAAAACCACAGAGGATTGCGGTATCTGTTCCTACTGTATTACCAAAAAAAATAAAAAAACGAATACAATACCTCTTTCTAAAGAGATTCTTTTGATAATAACTAATGAGGAATTAAATTCTAGAGAAATCCAAAATAGGATCAATAATAAATCAGACGATGTTATCTTTGCAATTCAGCAACTATTGGAAAACGAAAAAATAATATTAAAACCTAATAACAAATATATCTTAAAACTATAATGGAAAAATTACGAATTGTATTTATGGGAACTCCGGAATTTGCCGTTGGAATACTTGACACCATAATCAAAAATAGCTATACTGTTGTAGGAGTAATAACCGCAGCGGACAAACCTGCAGGTCGCGGACAAAAAATAAAATATTCAGCTGTAAAAGAATATGCTTTAGAACATAACCTTCCTTTATTACAACCTACAAATCTAAAAGATGAAGGATTTTTACAAGAGTTAAAAAATCTAAATGCAAATTTACAAATCGTCGTTGCCTTTAGAATGCTACCCAAAGTTGTTTGGGAAATGCCTAAACTAGGCACTTTTAACTTACACGCTTCACTCCTGCCAAATTATCGTGGTGCGGCTCCAATTAATTGGGCTATTATAAACGGAGAGGTGAAAACGGGTGTTACTACTTTTTTCATCGATGACAAAATAGACACTGGAGCAATGATTATGAGTTCTGAGACAGCTATTGATCCAGAGGAGAATGCTGGACAACTGCACGATCGATTAATGCATTTAGGAAGTGATACGGTCATTAAAACTTTAGATTTAATTGAAACCGGGAATGTAACCACTACTATTCAAGAAGAATCATCTGATATAAAAACTGCTTACAAACTAAACAAAGAAAACTGCAAAATTGATTGGACAAAATCAGCATCAGAAATCAATAATTTAATAAGAGGTTTAAGTCCTTATCCAGCTGCGTGGAGTTTCTTTTCGGATAAAAACGAAGAATGGAATATTAAAATCTATGAAGCTAAAATAATTGATGAAGACCACTCTTATGAAATTGGAAGCCTAATATGTACCAAGAAAGAAATGAAAATTGCAGTTCAAAAAGGGTTTATTCAAGTTTTGAATCTACAGTTTCCAGGTAAAAAGAGAATGAAAACATCTGAATTACTAAATGGAATTACATTTTCAGAACAAGCAAAAGCCTATTAAGGCTACTAAAATCGGGGCTTTACTACAAATCATTACTAAAAAGCACTGTTTTATGAACAAAAAAAATAAGTTATTAACAAATCGTGCTAAAATCAACGAAAACGCTTGCGAGGTACGTATTTCCTGCTAAATTTGTGTATTAACAATTTTTTTAACCAACAATTAATAAAACTATTATTATGAACAAATCAGAATTAATCGATGCTATCGCTGCAGATGCAGGAATTACAAAAGCAGCTGCAAAATTAGCTTTAGAGTCATTTTTAGGAAACGTAGGTGGTACTTTGAAAAAAGGTGGTAGAGTATCTCTAGTAGGTTTTGGATCATGGTCAGTTTCAGCAAGAGCTGCAAGAGACGGTAGAAATCCTCAAACAGGAAAAACTATTCAAATCGCTGCTAAGAATGTTGTAAAATTCAAAGCAGGTGCTGAATTAGAAGGTGCAGTAAACTAATTTAAAGTTTTCACCCTAATATAATCAAAAACCCTCCTGATGGAGGGTTTTTTTTTGTATTTAAACGATTAAATTTGGTTTTTTTTAGTTTTTTTTCTTAAATTTAATAAAAAAATTACAGAAATTATGATTTCAGAAAAATTAATAAAAGGGCAACTTCTTATTGCTGAGCCTTCTATAATTGGAGATTTATCATTTAATAGATCTGTGATTTTATTGGCTGACCATAATAAGGAAGGTTCAGTAGGATTTATCATCAATAAACCGCTGAAATACACAATCAACGACTTAATTCCAGAAATTAGTGCCAAATTCAAAATTTACAATGGAGGTCCAGTTGAACAAGACAATCTTTACTTCATTCACAACATTCCTGACTTAATTCCAAATAGCATTGAAATATCTAACGGAATATATTGGGGAGGTGATTTTGAATCAACAAAAGACCTTATTAATAGTGGCAGAATAAATAAAGGAAATATTCGATTCTTTTTAGGATATACAGGTTGGGATGAAAATCAATTAGAATCCGAAATGAATTCAAACTCTTGGATTATTGCACCTAATAGCTATAAAAATAAAATTATTGGTAAATCACCAACTCATTTTTGGAAAGAACAAATAATGGAATTAGGAGGCGAATACCTTATTTGGTCAAATGCGCCAGAAAATCCATACCTAAACTAAGTACTACTTACAATCTCATTTAACTTTTGCAGTAATACCTTTGAATGGTTTACAGCAAAGTCTTTCTTTCGGTATTTAGTTATTGGTTGTATTCCCTTGATAACATTAGTAATAAACAATTCATCGGCTTTTTGCAGTTCAAATGGAGAAATAACTTCTTCAACAACTACTAAACCTGTAATTTTTTTAGCTAATTCTAAGATTTGCTTTCTCATAACACCATTCAAACAACCTTCTGACACTGGAGGTGTGATTAGTTTGTCCCCTACAACCATAAAAAGATTACCCTGAATTGCTTCAACAACATTCTTCGTATCATTTAATAACAAGCAATTGTCCAACCCGTTTTCGTGAGCATAAATACTTGCAGTTGTATTTAGCATGCGATTTGTGGTTTTTATAGAAGATAACAATTGCTTAGTCACATAAAAATCTTTGTATAAATCAACTTCATAATTCGTCTTTTCGAATGAATACAAAGCGCTTTCAATGGAAGTAGTATGAATCAAAAATGAAATTTCATTGGTTTGTGGCAGATAAAAACCACCATCATTTCTATAAACGGTAATTCTTGCACGTGATGAATTTAATACTGAATTAGTACTTGCTAAAGAAAGTATTTGTTCTTCAAAATACTCCATAGTGAAATTCATAGGAATCTCCATTCTTACCACCCGCATAGAAGCCATAAGCCTAAAATAATGATCTTCTAGAAATAGAATTTTAGAATTTACTATTTTAACCGTTTCAAAAACGGCATCGCCAAATAAAAAAGCACGATTCTGTGTCAACACATTTGTGTCTTGGGACACAATAATTCCATTAAAATTAATCATAAAAAAACCCTGATTTTTGTTCAGGGCAAATGTAAGTTATAAAATACAATTTTACTATACCGATCCAATTAGATGTTTAAGATCTGAAATTTGATTTTCCCATAATAATGACGCTTCATCAACCTCGTCTTTATCAGCAAAATCAACTACCATTAAAGAAACATCTTTAGTTAACTCATCTACAAGGATGTGCAGTTCAAAAAAATACTCGGTATCTTTATTATTACCATCAACCCATTTAAATTTTACTTTTTCTCCGGATTTTTTAGAGGCAAGCCTCGCTTTCTCTTCTGAATCATTCCAAATGAAAGTAAAAAATTCACCACGAGAATTTACATTATCTGCAAACCATTCTGACAATCCAGATGGAGTTGAGATATATTGATATAACAATTGCGGCGAAGAATTGATTGGGAACTCTATTTCGTAACGTACTTTTTGATCCATGAGCTACTTTTAATTTTTTTCGAATATATAGAATATAAGCCCGAAAAAAAAACGTTTTTAAAAATATTTTTTTTTCTTTAAAATATGCTTGCACGCATTAATATTATTTCTATATTTGCACCCGCGTTCAGGAATTGTTATTCTTGAAACTTTGGCGAGGTAGCTCAGTCGGTTAGAGCGCAGGATTCATAACCCTGAGGTCACGAGTTCAAATCTCGTCCTCGCTACAAACTTAAAGTTTTGAAAATCACGGATTAGTGCCAACTAATCCGTTTTTTTATGCCTAAACTTTTAGTACTTTTACAGAACGTGCACGATTACGTACACGATTTGCCTATGAAACCGAACTACTCAGGACCTTATATTTACACTGGAAATGTAGACATACAACTATGGTCTACCCTATCCAAATTAACAAAAGAAGAAGCATTATCGAAAGAATGGTATGTTTATTTTTCATTTAGAAATCCGCAAACAGGAAAACTAGTTCGTCAAACCAATATTAAAACTGGTGTTAATAGCCTCAAAACAAAAAAAGAACGCTATGCAAAATTGGAAACAATAAAAGACAACCTGCTATTCTTATTAAAAAAAGGTTTTAACCCTTATGTAGATAATTCTATATTAGAAGAAAAAACACTTCAAAAATTAGATACTGAAATAAATGGTACAACAGCTAATCCTGTTATTACTGCAGAAAAGAAGCCTGAAAAGATTCCTGTAGCAAAAGTACCGAAAATTAAAGTTGTTATTGATAACGAAAAATCCATCAAAGAAGCTTTTCAGTTTGGATTAAAAATCAAGCAAAATGTATTGGGCGCTACTTCGTATAGTGGTTTTCAAGGAAGAATTAATCGTTTCTTGACTTGGCTTGATGAAAACGGAAGTAGTTCCGACAAAATTTCAACTTTAGAGAAAAAGACTTTTATCACTTATTTGAACTCTGTTTTAGAAAATACTAGTGCAAGCAATAGAAATAACACGAGAACCGATTTAAGTGCTCTTGTACAAACAATAGTAGACAACGAACTAATGCATGACAATTATGTAAAAAGCATCAACGTCCTTAAATCAGCACCAGAAAGAAACAAAACGTATTCAGTAACACAAGAAAAGGACATTCTAGAATACATAGAACAGAATGACGCTATCCTATTATTGTACATTCAATTTATCACTTATAATTTCCTGAGACCTGTTGAAGTAAACCGACTTAAAATAGGTGATTTGGACTTAGAAGGAAAAAAACTTTTTGTTCGAGCCAAAAACAAGGCAGTCAAAGTAAAAATCATCCCTCAAAAAATAATTGACTTACTTCCTGATTTATCTAGTATGGATCCAAATCATTATTTATTTACTCCGACAGCTATTGGAGCAGAATGGGAAGCAGAAGAAAACAACAGAAGAGATAATTTTTCTAAAAAATTTAAATTAGTTAAAGACCATTTTAAATTAAATAAGGATTATGGTTTGTATAGTTTTAGACATACTGCCATTACGAACCTGTACAGAGAAATTAGAAAAATAAAAACACCTCACGAAGCCAAGAGTATATTAATGGGAATCACAGGACATCAAACTATTGAAGCCTTAGAAAAATACCTTCGTTATATTGATGCTGAATTACCAGATGATTATTCGCATTTGTTGAAGTAATTAAAGTCTAAATAAATTTAAATATTTATATTAGCTACAAAGTAAATCAATCCTTATGATAAAAATTAATATCGGTGCAGACGAAATAATTCTTTGGTTGCGCAAAAACAACAAAGCAGTTGGGAAAACCACTCAAGATTTAGGTGCAAAAATTCTTGTTCTTGTTGAAAGTCTAGGTGGAGAAAAATTATCTGAATTGCAATGTCGATGGGAATGTACTATTGGCGCAGAAGGTATAGATAAATTAGATTTACCTAAAACGGCAACACAATACAGTATTAAAACAACTGAAATTGGTAAATTATACGAACAATTATCAAAGTGGTAAATTGAACGGCTGTAGTAAAAGTTTCATACAATGGAAGACAACTATCCAAATTGCTCCAATTTAGTTTTCCAACGTTCCCATAAAGGACATTCTTTGGCTTGAAGATCAAAAAACTTCTGATTGTGACTAAGATGTACTAAATGACATAATTCATGGATTATAACATACTCTATACATCCTTTCGGGGTTTTAATTAATTCGGGGTTTAAGATAATTTTTCCTTGTGGAGTACAGCTCCCCCAACGGGTTTTCATATCTTGCATATAAAGACCTGTTGGTTCTACATTATATTTTTTAAACTTTTCAATTAATGGCGCTGCTATAGCTTCAAACTTTTCTTTTGACTTAACTCGATACCAATCGTTAAGTAGCTTTTTTACGTTTGATTTATTCTTTGTTTTAACTTGAATATACCTTCCTTTGTAGCTAACTTCATTTTTCTTATCCTCCAATACTTCAATCCTGTATTGCTTACCTAAGTAGTAATGAGACTCACCCGAAACATATTTCTTATCATTGAGTTTAGGATGAAAAGTCAAAAAGTAATTTTGCTGTTTAATAATCCAAGGCGCTCTTTTTCTAACTTTAGTTTCAACTAATTCCATAGCCGAATTTTCAGGCGCTTTCACTACAATTTCCATATCTGGATTTACTGTAATACCAAGTGTCTTACGTTTTGTATACAAAAGTGTATACTTTATTTTTTTGGAACCAAAATCTATTGAGCACTCCATTATTTATAGATCATTTTTGCAATTTCAATACATTTTTCAGCCATTTCATCTGCCTCATCTATAGAGATTTGCAGTTCATCAATCAAATATTCCCCCACATAAAAAGTCATTTTCCTGATAATATCTGGCTTTGTATACCAATCCACAATAATATATTGCTTCAATATCGAATCTACTTCAATTGCAAAGGGAATTGCTGCGTCTGAACTAATGTTATTATTAGAAATAGCTAACCTATAAAACGGAACTGATTTTTCGTTTTTCAGAATAGCTTCAGGAATATCATCTGATTTTTTGGTAATTGCCTGTTCTCTTAATTCTTTTAATCGATTTAAAGCAACTACATCCGAAATTCGCATAGCCCGTAAATCTGAAATGGTCTGTTGAATTAACTCTGAAAGTTTTTTATAGAAAATAGGATCTTCATCCATTCTTTCAGAAATGTGTTTAGCGGTTCTACTGGCTATCGTTTCTGCTTTTGCTTTTGTCCCAATGACTTTTTCTAGCTCCACTTCAAATGCTTTCGTATCTAAAATAGAAACCTGTTCGGTTAATCGAATAATCTCTTCAGTTGTTACGTGCTGGTCTAGCAACTTTTGTAATTGCTTTTCATATTTTTTGAAATCAATTGAATCAGAATACGTATTGACCACTGAATTTCTCAATTCAGTATAAAACTTCAAATGCCTTTTATATAGTTCTTTGGTTTCTTCTAGTGTGTTGTTTTCAAAATCAATAGAAGATAAAGCCACTTTCAAGCATTTGGCAAACGCAGTGAATTTTTGATAAAACTCTACTCTGATTGCCTCATCAGTCAAAATAGCCGAATAACTAACGATGTCCAGCTTATTCCTTACTGTTTTAAAGATCGCATTCAATTCGGTATGCAATTGTGGAAGTTTAGCAATTTCTTTTTTGATATCGGTCAAGGTCCCAACCAAATCCTCTTCATCAAATTCGTTAAAATCAGAATAGGTATTCATCGCCTCATCTAATTCTCCTATGATACCTTCATAATCTATAATAAAGCCATATTCTTTTCCTCTTGCAACCCTATTCACTCTAGCAATTGCTTGCAAAAGTGTATGATCCCTTAGCTTGCGACATACATACATTACCACCACGCTAGGAACATCAAACCCTGTTAAGAGTTTATCTATCACAATTAGCAACTCTGGGTAATCTGATTTTTTAAATTGGCTAATTAACTTTTCATCAAAACCTTTACCATATTTAGTTTCCATTTGCCTCCAGAATGCAACAACTTCATTCGTAGGTTCGCCATGAATATCATCATTTCCTTCTCTAGTATCTGGCGAAGACATAATAACTTCTGTAGACACTTTACCTATTAAATCAAAGGCTTTTTTATATTTAACCGCAGTTGCTTTATCAGGTGTAACTACCATTCCTTTGAAGCCACTTCGTTCTCCAGTTCTATCAACTCCCCAATTGTGCGTGTAATGATCCGAAATGTCTCTTGCAATCTCATCAATGCGTTGTTCTGTTTTTGAGATAAGATTGGCTTTGCTAAATTTCTTTTTTAAATCTACTTTTTCATAGTCAGACAAGGGTTCTGAAACACTATCAAAACCTCTATCCAGCGCTTTTTGGTTTACATTTTGAATCGCATGCCTTCCCTCATAAATAATAGGTACAATAGCACCATCTTCAACAGCTTGAATAATAGTGTATACATCAATAATTCCTCCAAATTTTTGAGCAGTACTTTTCTCCTTTTTCATCAAAGGCGTTCCTGTGAAAGCCAAAAAACAAGCATTAGGTAATACCTTTTGCATTTTCACATTAAACGTTCCGTATTGAGTACGGTGACCTTCATCAATTAGCACAAAAATATTTTCACTCTCTAAAGGGGAAGCCCCTAATTGATTGACAGCTGCTTCAAACTTATTAATAATCGTTGTAACGACTGCATCACTTTTACTTTGTAATAAATCAACCAATTGATTTCCTGTTCTGGCATTGTGAACGGGTACTTCAACATTTCTAAAGGTCTCTGTGATTTGATGATCTAAATCAGTTCGATCTGTAACCAGAATGATTTTAGGATTTTTTACTGTCAAATAAATTTTCTTCGCAAGCATCGCCATTGTTAGCGATTTACCACTTCCTTGTGTATGCCAAACAACTCCACCATTTCGCTTTCCATCAGTAGTGACTTCAATACGTTTGATGATTTTGTTGATGGCAAAAAACTGTTGATATCGAGCTACTTTCTTAAAAGCACCTCCTTCAAACAAAACAAAATCTTTGATGATCGTCAATAATCGCTCTGGACGACACAACCAGTAGAGATAGCGATCTTGTTCACTTACACCGATAATTTCTTTTTCTTTTGCTTCAATGATTTGTTGTTCCCAGTCTTTTCTATTTAAGAACAGTTTTGTTTTTTGCTCTTTTGACAAAGGCTGATTCACTAAATCATTGATAATTCCTTCTGTATCCGCTGTATTTTCTTTCCATGAAGCCCAAAACTCTTCTTTAGTATCAGTAGTAGCATATTTGGCTTGAAATGTAGCCAAACTCAACAGCAATTGACTGTAAATATACAAATGCCTGATTCCGTCTTCTTGTTGGTTTCGGGTATGTTGCGAGATGGCTTCGGTAATTGGCTCTTTGATATCTGGACGTTTGCACTCTATAATACATAACGGAATTCCATTGACAAATAAAACCACATCAGGTCTATAATGCTCTTTGCTTCCTGTACGCATGACGCTAAACTCCTCCGTAACATGAAGAACATTATTATCGAAGTTTTTCCAATCTATATATTGCAGCGTAAAACTCTTTTTATCTCCATCAATACTTTGCTCTAGTGCTTTACCCAAGGTAATAAGTTCATAGGCTTTTTTACTAGCCGCAATATAACCTTCGTTCATAGGTATGTCTTTGAGCGCCTGAATCCCGTTTTCGATATTTGCATCACTAAACAAAGCCAACTTAGACGAACTCAACTGAATACTATTGATTTCATGCAGTTGTTTTCTTAAAATAGGCTCTAGAATAACCTGACCTGTTTTATTGCTCCTCAATTCCTCCGCTTCTTGCGGTGAAAGATAGGTATAGCTCAACTTTTGCAACATTTGTAAAGCAGGAATTTGAGATATTTGGTCTTCTTTGAAAGATGGTATATTCATAAAATGGTTATTTATTGGTACTAATTAGTCAAAATTGGTAAAAATTAGTAAAAAGTGTAAATTTTTTATATCTTTGCAATGTTCATTCTACCATACTAGGAGAATTGAATTACGAAGTCCGATACACCCAGAAGTGTAGCGGACTTTGCGGTTTTAAAGAACATCTGCTAATCTATTTTTATATTTTTGCTTAATCATATTTAGGCCACCAAGACGTTTTTCTAAATAATATGCTGTTATAAAATAGTAATCCAAACCTCCTTTTTGTGGTTGCAGAATAATAATATATTCTTTTGTTTTATTATAAATATAGGTTCTAACAACATCTCTACCATTAATCCTATTATTACTACTAAACACTTCTATATTTTGAAATATAATTTCATTAATATGAGGCAAAATCCAATGAAGTCTTTTTGATCGTTCAAAATCAAAGACATCTCTCTTTTTTATTACTTTCCCTTTTTTATCTAATTCTTCATCTGTTCTGTATGTTAAATGCTTAAATAAAGATTCAACATCAAAAAGATCTTCTTTTTTTAAAGGTCTAATGATTTTTGTTCTAAAATTAAATTTTTCATTATCTGAAATATCTCTATCAAAAATAGATCTCAAAGACACTATTCGCTGATGTTCCGTTAGGTGATTTAATTCTAAAAAAGCATCATATTTTTTTGTATAATTAATTGCCATTCTTCAAGTCTATAAAAAAAAGGTTAAACTTGTTTTCTGTTAAACCTGTCTTCTTTGTTAACGGTTTTCCACATAACTTTTCAATTTTTTCAATTATATTGTTTTTAGCCGTTACTTTATTCAAACCTCTGAGTTTATAATTTACAGCACCCATAATCACATCTGTAAGTTGCATTAATTCACTTTCATAGGACCTAATTATTTGTAGATTTCGAATATTGTTGTAATCTCTTGCTAAATAATTCTTTAAATTCCTTGCTTTCAAATAAGAATAGGTATCCTTTATATCAACATAAATGTTATAATTATTCTCGGGTTCAATTTTTTTATTTAACAGCTGATAATACATTTTGTCATAAAAATCACTGTGAGTTTGATTATAAGCACCGTGATTCAATTGCGATTTATCAATTACAACAGCTCTAAAGCTCAATTCACTATTAAAAAAATAATCAATTAATTCATTGTAAAATGGATATTGAGATTTGGATATAGCACTCCACTTTATTTCTCCCTTAAAGAAATGTCTAATTTTCATTTCTCTAATATTTTGATTATGCATTTTTAGCAAATGATAAGGTGTGCTTACATATGACAAAACCATATAGGGTTGACCATCGTTTTCAATGTGCGTACTTTCATCGCAATAAAAATTAAATGTCTTACTCATAATTAATCTTTTAAATACTTCAACCTCTTTTTACCTGTTAACAAAAACTACATCAAAACTTTTTTCTGTACTTTGAGTTACTCTGTTTTCATTTTTAATAATTGCACTTTATCATCGGTATATTGCAGTAATCGCAATACATTAATAGTGATACTTGGACTTATTTTAATATTTTTTTAATTTCATTTTCACTTGCAATTGGATTTGAATTTTTCCAATTTTCGATTTCATTTTCAATGGCGGACAACTCTTCTTCATCAGAACTTTGTAAACTATTTTTTAAATATTGTAATTTTTCGAATGATGCTGTAGCTTCATTAAAATCAGCTGATTTTTTACATTTCACAGTATGAATTGCAGACGCTCTTTTGAATAATTTATATTTCATGTTTTTTATTTTAATTATAATTCTATTTCTCAAATAAGTAAAGAGTAAATTAATACTTCAGCCTCTTTTTACCCGTCAACAAAACCTGCATCAAGCCTTTTTTCTGCTCTTTGAGTTGATTTAGTTTCTTTTTTAATAATTGGATTTCATCATCGACACATTGTAATACATTGGCAATGGCGGTTTGTTCTTCTTTTGAAGGGTATGGAACTTTCAAATTCCTTAATCCACTTAACGAAATAAACTTTTGAATACCCCCATCTTGTTGTCCTAATAAATAATTCTGAAATAGTGTAGAATGAAAATACTGAATTAAAAATGTTGCTTCTATTTTTTTTGATTTAATCAATCCGACATTTTTAATGCAAAAATCTGGTTCATAGTTAATCAAAACACTATTCCCAATCGTTCCAATCATTGAAATTAATATATCTCCTTTATGAACTTTAGAGCGTCTATCAAAATTATCTGCATCTTCTTTAGAAATATATGAAATGCTTGAAAAATCTAATTCCCCATCTTTTATGTTTTTTGATGTAATAAACTTCACTCCATTTTCAATATATTTTGGAGACTCGTGAGTTCCATCTCTGACATCCGAAACTTCATTCAATCCTAATATTTTCCATTCCCCACTAAACCCTTTCAATCTTTTTTTACCCGAAAGCAATTGCTGCATCAAGGCTTTTTTAGAAAGTTCTTTTTGAGCAATCAAAGCAGTTTGTTTTTCTATAGCTTTATCCCAGGTAGAAAGACAATCGGCAATGGCTTTTTGTTCTGGAAGGGGTGGGATTGGAACTGGTATTGAATTTATAATATTTAAATTCAACCCACCTCTTCCACCATCTCCAGTTGAAAGCTGTCGCAGTTCAAAATACCTAAAATCTAAATTATGATATAAATACTCTTCATAAAATTCATTTGACGGAAAAATTGCAGCTACAGATTGGTTTGTACAAAGTTCAACCATATTCATTGCTACTGTACCTCTTGTTTTCCCTTGACCTGCCAAACCTATTAGAATACATTTTACAGGTATTAACTTAGTACTAGAATTTTTTAGACCTATTTCTGTAATCCTACCTCCAACATCAAAAACTCTTTTTAAATTCAAATCACCAGAACTCATCCATTTTATTTTTCCGTTCCAATATTCGGATCTATTTGTTGAAGGTGTACCACCAGCTGTTGTCTTTGTTATTTTACCAATTTTCTTCACTTCCCAATCCTCAGGAATCAAACCTAAAGGAGAGTTTTTATATTTGGTGGTATGTAGTATTGTTGTGTTCATTTTTGTATTAGTTTTTCAGCAAGTCAATAAATTGGTTTGCTAATTGTTGTGTAGTCGCAATGGTTTCTTTGTCTTTTGGCGCATCTAGCATATTCCAATATTTAGCTTCGTTAAATTCCATTGTGCGCTTGTCGTCATTCCCTTTTTGGGTTATAAAACCCCAAAACCAAAAGTCGTCCCAGACTTCAAAATTAGAGTTGGGCATTTTGTTTTTCAAATAGGTATTAATCCCTGAAAATGAATTAGCACAAGGATTACCCATTTCTTGAAATAGGTATAATATAACCGCATCTACGGGCAAAAAAAGCTCATCATCCTCTGCAAGTATTTTAGGAGCATCATCCCAAAAATGCAATTCCTTGGCATAACCAATATGGGTGTGATAAATGGCTTTTACAAATAAAGCTGCCGTTTTATCACCCCAACTCGGTTGCTTGGTCAATAACTGAAACATTGATTTATAAGTAATAGGCATATCACTAGAAGCACCTAAAGTCTTCAAAAAACCAGCAAAAGAATTAAGACTGTTATCAGAATTAGCAATAGTTTGAAAAAAAACTGCCGACTTATCCATTTTTAACTGCGACTGCGAATTGAGAATACTGTACAACAAAGCATATACTTTGTCATAAGTAGTATTATATGGCATCATTGCCATTTTGTAAGCACCAATTTGAACAGGCAAATTGTAAGCTCTGTTTTCGTTTAAAAAGGAATAGATGTCGTTTAGTTTTTGGTTCATTTATTGTTTAATAATTTACTTTATTAAAGTTTGTTGTTTTGCAAAGAAAGCTGCAAAGAAAAAATAATTAAAACGCTGTAAAACAATACTTTTTTGTTTGCAAAAAAGCTGTAATTGTTTTGCAAAACTATATTTAACGTAAATTAAAACGCTATTTACAATTCTTTTCCTAGGGATCAAAGTTGCGATTCTTGCAAAGAAACCTGCAAAGAAAAAACACGTTAAACCCTTGTTTTTAGGGATATTTCTCTTTGCAATCATTCTTTAATTTTATAAGTTCGTTGGTTGTGTTTTATTTCCCTTGCAATTTCTAAATGACCTTTTTCTATCATCTCAGCAAAAAGCCTTGATATATACGATACATCGGAATCAGGTAGGTTTAGTAATTTTCTGGCAGCTTCATTGTCAATCTCATCAGCTGTATCAAGGTATCTAATTATAGCTTCAATCTGCCTTGCTTTTTCTTGCTTTTTTAATTTAGAATAGCTGATTTTGTCTTCTGTAGATGCTAATTTATTTTTATGAATAATATATTTCACTCCAGAAGTTTTACCAGTTGTTTCAATAAATTCTATATCTTGAAGCTCTGTTAAAATTTTACGTAACTGGTATGGATTTACAAATGGGTTAGCTTCTAACTGCTGAAATGTTTGCTTTTTTTCGGTATAAATAGCATTGAGCACCAACAATTTTTCAAGATCCATATCTAATCCTGTAATTTGTTTATATTCATAACTCAATTCTGCTAATTTTTCAGAATAAACATCGGCATCAATTCTAAAAATTATAGAGTGTTCATTCTGGATTGATTTCGGCAATTTTTTTCCTTTAGAAAGTAATGCAGTAAATATTTTATCAAACCCTGTTCCTGCTTTTTCCGCATAACTAACTTCTCGCATTATGTCTATAATGTTAGGATTACGTGGATTTGTTTTTCTCAGAAGGTTAGTTTCATCAATTCCTTGCGGAAAATGTCCTGGACTTTCAAATTCAATATAATTTGGATACTTTCTAATTTCAATGACTTGTTGTCTACTGTAGTCCCGATGAACAATGGCATTGATTAGCATTTCACGTAATACAATTTCTGGATAATCGTCAATATAGTCTCTAAACAAACCAAAATGAAACTCTTTTACTTTCATCTCTGATTTCAATTGGTTGAAACAGGCATCAGCAATTTCAATTAAATTACCCGTATACTCAAAAGGCTTATAACTTCCATCTTCATAATATCGGATGTACTTAATTTGACTAAAAGGTATTTCCCTTAATGCTTTATTATTACCAATAAATAAAATACCTGTAGTAGTAGGCAATTGAATCCCATTTTCTTCTTTAACAAGACCTAAAGTTTCCGTAAACTCATTAGAAGTGTTTTTTAAATAGGGGCTTTTAGGTTTCTCCCTTTTAATCTTATTATATAATAAACGAGTTCTTTTAATATCCTGCCAACCAGGTATTGGATTTCCTTGTTTATCTTGTTCTATCGAATTCAAAGGTAAGTCCCAAGTTTTTTGATCGTATACAATCAAACCTTTCTCGGATTGTATAGTGGCAATTTCGTAGGGTTCAATAGCTCTATTCCCATCATTACTCCTAATTAGATACTCACCTTTTGAAGTTCTGTGCATCTGAGGTGAGAAAGGAATTTCAAGCACCAAAACATCACTACCACTTATTTTTAATTTGTGTGAATGTAATGTAATTGAAGGAGAAGTCCTGTCTTGAATCTGTCTGATTAATTCGAATATTTTAGAATCTGTAGCAACAAAATCGGGATTTAATTCTTTAGTGTCATCAACGATACCTACAAACAAAAAACCTCCTTTTTTATTAGCAAAAGCAACAACATCCTTAGCAAGCTCTTCGTATTTTGGAGCAAAATTCTTTATTGATTTACCAAAAACAACTTTATCATCGAGTTGTTCTTTAAAATCAAGAATATCACATTCTCCCTGGGCAAGAAGGTTATAAAACCATTGAATGCTGTGTTTGGTGTATTTCTGCATAATTTATAAAAGTATCGTTTATTATTTCAACCGCATAAAGGCATTATTTTCTATATCCGTTTTTTTAATATGTATACAAAAAGGTGCTTTTATATACACGTTTTTTTGATATGTACATAAAATGCCGTTTTTATGTACATGTTTTGCTCTAATCTATTAACTCTTGCAAGTATTTGTTCATTTGTTGTTGCACCTCTAACAACTCTGTTTCTAATCTTTTGATTTCTACTTGTACTGCCTTGATATCTATAGCAGCAGCTTCTTCAAAAGTATCTACATAACGAGGAATGTTCAAGTTGTAATCATTCTCAATGATTTGGGCTAAACTAGCCACATAGCTGTATTTGTCTTCGGCAACTCCGTTTTTTAATTTCCCTGCATTAAAATCTTCGTAGGTAGCTACTATTTTATTAATGTCTAAATCACGTAATTTATTTTGGTTTTTACCACTTTCAAAATGCTTGCTGGCATCAATAAACAACACATCGGTATTTTTGGCTTTCCCTTTATTAAAAACTAAAATAGCAGCAGGAATTCCAGTTCCAAAAAACAAGTTGGATGGCAATCCTATAACCGCTTCTAATATATTTTCATCAATAGTTTGTTGGCGAATTTTACCCTCGCTACTTCCTCTAAACAAAACACCATGCGGCACTACAACACCTGCTTTTCCAGTTTCATTCAAGGTTTCTATCATGTGACTGATAAAGGCCCAGTCTCCTTTGCTTTTGGATGGAACCCCTCTCCAAAAACGATTGTAAGGATCTCCAACAGCTATATCAGCTCCCCATTTGTCTAATGAAAAAGGTGGATTAGCAACAACGGTATCAAACTTCATCAATTGATCGCCTTCTTTCAATTTAGGATTTCTAATCGTATCTCCCCAACGAATAGTAGCATTATCAAACCCATGCAAAAACATATTCATTACTGCTAATGCCCAAGTACTTCCGTTAGCTTCTTGACCATAAAGAGAGAAATTATTATTACCCACTTCACGACCTGCTTTTATCAATAAAGATCCCGACCCACAAGTAGGATCACATATCCGCG
This sequence comes from Flavobacterium sp. WC2409, assembly GCF_041200085.1. Lineage (NCBI taxonomy): Bacteria > Pseudomonadati > Bacteroidota > Flavobacteriia > Flavobacteriales > Flavobacteriaceae > Flavobacterium > Flavobacterium sp. WC2409. Next base: position 411,994 of record NZ_CP165625.1, on the reverse strand, counting down.
CTCCCGACTTTGACTTGGTTAGTTTTGCTAATAGTGTTGACACTTCACTTGGTGTAAAAAATTCACCTGCTTTTTTCCCTGCATCACCTGCAAAGTTGGCAATCAGGTATTCATAAGCATTACCAATAACATCTTCACGTTCTAAATGCGAAGGTGATAAATCCAGTGCAACAAAATCTGCCAACAGGTTTTTTAACCTCGTGTTTTTATCCTTTACATCCCCTAGGTTACTACTATTGAAATCGATATTTCTAAAAATCCCACTACCATCTTCACTACTTAATTTTTCACGATTAGCCTCTTCTAAATCAGCCAAGGCAATATTGATTCGCTCACCAATATTTGCTTCATTTCTATTCTCATACAAGTCATCAAAACTACAATGCTCTGGCACTTGAAAACGCTCCATTTTCAAAGCTCTATCGGTGCGAGCTTGATCTCCATTGTATTTTTCTAAATACTCTTCTCTTTTTTCCTTATTAACATCACTGATGTATTTTAAGAACAACATGGTCAAAATATAATCTTTGTATTGAGAAGGATCTATAATACCCCTAAAGGTATCACAGGCTTTCCATACAGTTTGATTGATTTCTTTTTGATTTATCTTATGGCTCATCTTATTGTATTGCTTTAAATATTAGTTCGTTATAATAATTTTGTCTCAATTGTGAAATTTCATTCTGTAAGAACTTTTCTTTTTTTTGTAAGTTAAAGAGTTCTAAGATAGTAAATTGCTTAGCAAAATTTGGAATGAAAATTTCAATCTTTTCTAAGATAGAAATAGTAACAGATTTGATTGCAGTTCCTTTTGCAACCCCTTGAAGCAAAGCCTGTGTTTTGCCATGATTTAAAAACCAAGCGACATACTCCGGCTTAACATTGGTATTCTTCAATTGCAGGACCAAAAAAGTAGTAGAGGCTACCGCTGGTTGGTAACTTCCATCATAAACAACTGCAAAAAAATCTTTCCCTTTAGCCGCAAAAAGTATGTCGTCTTTTTGCAAAAAATGTTTTATCAGTTTTGGAGATTTACTCAGCACTGGACTCGAAGTACCAGCCCACTCCTTATCTTCATTAAAATCCGTAGCCTGAACATAGTACACATCAGGATTAACATCTCCTTTTGCAAATACGCCAGACTTGATATACACTATTTCTTTTAGTATCTCTCTCATAAAATAATTTAGTACATGATATACTTTTATTAAAATTTCAAACAAAGTTAAGTAAATTTCATTAATTTTGATTAAAAATAATCAAGTATATTTTGTACTAAACAAAAATACTAATAACAAAAAATAAAGCATATGGAATATTTTTTTGGCATCCTAGATCGTAGCGAAATAGAACAAGAACTTTTAGCAATAGAGAACGATCAACCAAAAGATTACTTGGAATCTATTAAAGAAGATTTTTCAGAGCATGAAATAATTATGGGAACCGAATATGATATTGAATACTTATTAGAAGAAAAAGGCATTTTTAAAAAAATTATCAGTGATGAAAAAATACGAGAGCGTATAAAAGAACAAAATATTCCAGATACTGAGATTGACTACGAAGTTTTTGATACTCACTTAGAGATACCGCCTATACTTTTAGACGAAATATATGACCACATTTGCAATTTATACCTTTCTAAATTAGAGTATATAAAATTAGATTTTTTTGATAATTTCCAAGATAAGATTTATGGAAGGGATTTTAAAGAAATAAAAGAAATTGCACTAATAGAATTTAAAAAAATATATCAGTCAGTTGATCTGTCAAACCCTGTTAAATCCTTTATTGGTAGAACAGCAAAAAATGAAAAATTTATTTATACACCAACGTATCTTCATGAATTATCCCGAGAGAAACAATATATAATCCACAACATAAACACATATAGCATATTACCATACTTGTATGGTGACATAGATTTACAAAATGAGTATCCTTATTATAATGAAGAATTAATTAACGAAATTATATCCTTTCAAATAAAAATTGATATTTTACTAGAACTTAATAACAGATTTAAGTTCGAAATAGACATCTATTTTAATAACATGTTTTATTATGGTCTTGAAGCACTAAATCACCTAGATATTTTTCTAAATACAAATGCTTATGTATTTACAATGGTTACGATCAAAAATTTTGATGAAATCAATAGGTCAAATATAGAAAGCCTTTTTTCTTTTTTAAAAAATAATAATTTATACATTGGAAAAACCAACAGTAAATTCTTAGACCTTGTAAACACAACATTTTATGAACAAGTAAAAGATTTAAAAAGTCATGAAGAAGATGAACAACATACAGCACATGCAACAAGAGTAAAACAACTAGAAAAAGAATGGGGAATCTTCAATGAAAAATACTTTCCAGAAGGCTAATTTTTACAAAATCCATTTCTAGACATTCAAAACCCATTTTCAGACATACATTTTCAATTTTCAGACATATATTTAATTTGCTGATTTTTAAAACATTGAGGTTATTGCAATCAAATAATCTTAATTAATTTTAATATGAATCAGCAACAATTTTTATCCGCATTTAAGAATCTACAATCAGAGGTTCAAGAAATCAAAACACTCCAACAAAGAGTTCTTCTTTATCTAGAAAACAACAATGGCAGGTTAACTGAAGATTCTACTATTATGGAGGAACGAATTACAGTTAAGGAATCGTGCCAAATTTTAAAATGTTCTGAAGTCACCCTCTGGAAACTTCGAAAGGGCGGAATCCTCCCCTACACCCAACACAAAAGAACTATTCGATTCAAGAAAAGTGACATTCTAAATTATCTAAACCAAAAGGGATAATTATGAAATCAGTTATTCTTAATGTGCGTATTTCTCAAAAATTGAGAGATAGGTTAATCGATGATTCCCATGAAAAAGGCATTACACTATCTGATAATTCAAGGGAGATACTTACCGCTTATTGCAAAGCAAAAAATAGTGATAAAATTGACAATCAAACTCTACGTGATATCAATTTTTATAATAGTAACGAATTCATTTACTTAATCTTTTGGATGTTCGAAAAAATTAGATCCCCAAAACATTTTGGGCCTAAAAATGAATTGGAAGATCTGAAAAAAATTGTATTACAAGTAGTAACCAATAAGTTTTCCCCTCCAGACTTAAAACAGGAATTTGAAAAAGTACTTATTGACATTCAAAGATACCTTAATGAATTTGACCTCCCTAATAACAAATTCAACTTTTGTGCGCTCTGTACTGATGAAGTTTTTGACTACATCATCTTAGCAGAATTCATTAGAAATAAGGCATTTGAAAACAGAATCTATTTGTAATACACTTTGTATTACACTTTGTATTACAGTTTGTGTTACAATTTGTATGACAAACTGTAACACAAACTGTAACACACCAAAAACAGAAAACATGACTCCAAAAATCATCCCCTTATCCGAGCATACGGAGGCGTTTAAAAAAGAACTTGAAGCCGATTTAAACAATTCTGAAATAAAAATGACAAATCCTTCCAATTGTTTCAACATAAAACCTATCAATGAATGGATAGAGGATGCAAAAAACCGTCCAATCCCAAATATGCTATTTAGTGAGCTATGGTATGAAAATGAAACCTGCATATTATTTGCTGACACTAATCTTGGTAAATCCATTTTGGCGTTACAAATGTCTAATGCATTAAGCAAAGGCATCAGCATTTTAGGCTTCAAAATGGAGATACTAGCTCAAAAGGTATTGTATTTTGATTTTGAACTATCAGATAAACAAGTAGAAAATAGATACTCCAATCAATATTCTGAACACTATGTTTTCAGTCCAAATTTACTTCGGGTAGAAATAAATCCTGAACAAGATATTCCTGCAGAATTTAAAGATTTTGATGATTACTTATGTCATTCGTTAGAACTCGCAACTATTGAACATGATGCCAAAATTATCGTCATAGACAATTTAACTTATTTAAAAACGGATACCGAAAAAGCAAAAGATGCTTTACCACTGATGAAATTTTTGAACAGTATTAAGAAGAAGTACAACCTTTCAATCTTAGTATTAGCTCATACCCCGAAACGAGATGCTTCCAAACCTTTGACTAAAAATGACCTCTCTGGGAGCAAAATGTTAATGAATTTTTGTGACAGTTGTTTTGCTATTGGCGAAAGCGCACAGCAAACAGGATTGAGGTACATCAAACAAATTAAGCAACGAAATACAGAATTGATATATGACACCCAAAATATAATTGTGTGCAACATTGAGAAGGATACGAACTTCTTAGCCTTTGTTTTTATGGGTTATGAGAATGAATTGGATCATTTGAAACCAAGAAACAACAAAGAACAGTTTAATGAAATTATAGCTTTGAAAAAACAAGGTTTACCCAACACTCAAATTGCTGAAAAATTAGGAATAAGCGAAGGTACTGTTCGAAACAAAATAAAAAAATCTGAAAATTTATAATGTCTGCAAAACTAATATATCCTCTAATAATGGCGCTACCTGAACAGGAGCGTGAATTACTATTGGAGATGTTAGGAGTAAAAACTAATAAGCTTGATTTAAACAAATTCTTATCTGCTGATCATCAAAAACTAATCGAAAAAAGAGAAATGATTGCCTATTTAATCGAAACTCAATTTAGCAAATTCAAGAAGTCGTAACACTCGTAATATTCGTAGGGGTTACGAATATTACGAGTGTTACGAATAATCAATTAAACCATGTATAAATATTCACTCGACAAATCCAGCAAAAAATTTATTTGCCCTAGATGCCTGAAAAAATCATTTGTTAGGTATGTTGACAATGAAACAACATGCTATTTGGATACTCAATTTGGCAGATGTGACAAAGAAAGTAGTTGTAAATATCATACCTCTCCAAAAAACAATAATATCCTATACATTCATTCTAAACCACTACTTAAAAGAGAAAAGTCTACTATTCAGAAAATAGAAGTAACAAAGCATGGACAGAATTTTAAAAACAATTATTTCATTCAATATCTTAAAAATCACTTCCATGAGGACGAAATAAAAGCAACTATTCTAAACTATTTAATTGGAACTTCGAATCATTGGAGAGGTGCAACTGTTTTTTGGCAAATCGACCATAAAGAAGCGGTTGTAACAGGTAAAATAATGCTGTTTGACATCAATACAGGCAAAAGAGTCAAAAAGCCCTATAATCACATTAGTTGGATGCACAAAGCGCTAAAAATCCCGAATTATGAATTGAAACAATGTCTTTTTGGTTTACATCTTATTAATGAATATCCCGAAAAAACTATTGCCTTAGTTGAATCAGAAAAAACAGTAATCATAATGAGCTTATTTTTGCCTAATTATATTTGGATTGCTACAGGAAGTAAAGGAAATTTTAAAAAAGAATTATTAGAGCCTATTAAGAATTTTAAAATCATAGCCTACCCCGACAAATCGGAATATAATGATTGGAATAAAAAAACCATACAATTAAATCAAGAAGGTTATCACATAAGATGTAGTGATTTTGTTGAAAAAAAAGACGTGCTAGAAGGAACAGATCTTGCCGATATTTATATTGAATCAAAGATTAAAACCTTTCCAAAACCTGAAGTAAAACACACTACTACAGAAATCGAAGTAAACCGATTAGCTAAAATAAATCCTGAAATTATTAATCTTATCAGGACTTTTGAGTTGCTGGATAATGAGCATAATGAGATTGAGTTTGTTGTCTAGGTTCTAACGTTATAAAAGAACACATTTAAATTTATATTGGATTCCAATTACTCTGTCGCAAAACGGCAGACAAATCTTTTATCTTTGATTAATAAATAAAAATCAATTATGTCAAAATTAATCTATTTTAAAAGGTATTTGTACGTTATAGACCGCTTGCGAAGCAGACCTTGTAGTTTTAATGAATTGCAGGAACACGTGATGCGAAAACTTGAAAAGGACGATATCGACACCACTTTTGAATATGCCATACGCACTTTTGAACGCGACAAGAAAGACATTACCACTCTTTTTGGCATCGAAATACACTACAACCGAAAAGAAAAAACGTACGCTATTGATGAAGAAGAAATAGAAGATCAATCAGTAACTCGAATGATCGACGCCTTTTCAATTCATCATGCACTTCAAGAAGGAAATAAATTGTCTCCTTCTGTGTTTCTCGAAAAACGAAAATCATTAGGAACTGAACATATCTACGGCATCATTCACGCCATTCAAAATCTTAATATTTTACTATTTACGCATCAAAAACATTGGGACGATTTTAGCACCTTACGAGAAGTGAAACCTATTGCAATTAAAGAATCACAACAAAGATGGTATTTAGTTGCTCTGGATAAAAAGGACGACACAGTGAAAACCTTTGGTTTAGATCGTATTTCCAAACTAAAAATCACTGATACCAAGTTCAAGCCAATTAAATATAATGTGGAGAAAGAATTCAAACATGCATTTGGAATAGAGACCTATTCTGCTGCCGAAAAAATAATTTTAGAGTTTTCTAACAAACAAGGAAATTACATCAAAACATTTCCTTTGCATGAATCTCAAATTGTAGTTGAGGAAACAGAGGACACTGTCATAGTGGAAATTTATATACATACAACAAATGATATTATAATGGAGCTTTTGAAATACGGATCAAACGTAAAAGTAATCTCCCCAATTACCCTCCAAAATGAAATCAAAAAAAGGATTTCGGACATGTCAAGTCTATACCAATAATGTCAAACCTTAGAGGTAGAAACTTTAAAACTGCAAAATACCATAGCAACCAAATTGCTGATTAAAAACTACAATAAAATTTTATCTTATAAGATTTATATGACACAATATATTACCTTGTACAAAGAACAAAACAAATCACTAAACTATTAATGTCAGCATAGCGATGCTAGCGCTTTTGTGATGATGTTTTTTTTTGTTTATTAGGTTAATTAGTTTAAATCAGAAAATAATTAAAACAACAATATCATGACAGAAAATTACATAGGATTAAAACCTATTAAGGAAATCTTAGGTATGAATTTCTTTATTCCTAATTATCAACGTGGATATAGGTGGACAAAACAGCAAGTAAAGGACTTACTCGATGATATTAATGAATTTATCGAAAAAAAAGACAAAGGTATTTATTGCATTCAACCTTTAGTAATTAAAGAACAAAAACAGGAAACTTTTGATTTAATAAAGAATGAAGCAAAAAATATTGAAGAAATTGAAAAATTATTGAAAGGTAGTTGGGAGGTCATTGATGGTCAACAACGATTAACCACAATTTTCATACTGTTAACATATTTAGACTGTGAGAATAAATACAACCTCAAATATGCAACTCGTGAAGACAGCGAGTCTTTTTTACTATCTATTGATCATGGCAAAAAAGAGGACAATATAGATTATTATCATATCATTGAGGCAAAGGAGCAAATAACCAAATGGTTTACTGAAAATGGTAATGATCTGGAAATATTCAAAAATACGCTTTTAAATAAAGTGAATTTCATTTGGTATGAATCTGTAGATGAAAATCCAATAGCTGTTTTTACCCGCTTGAATATTGGAAAAATCCCCCTTACCAACGCAGAACTTATAAAAGCATTATTTCTTAACAAGTCAAATTTTGAAAGTAACGATTTTAAAAAAATAAGACTTCAACAACAAGAAATAGCAAGTGAATGGGATCACATAGAATATAATTTACAAAGTGATGAGTTCTGGATGTTTTTGCATGAGCAAAACTATGACAAACCAACTCGAATCGATTTTATTTTTGATTTAATCTGTAACCACAATTCCTTAAAGCTTAAAGAGGAAGAAATGAAAGACATTGGTAAAGATGAGTATAAAACTTTCAGATACTTTTATGCTTGGTTTAAAAGGAAAACTGATATAACCGAATGCTGGAAAGAAGTAAAATCCTACCACCAAATTTTTCAAGAATGGTTTAATGATTTAGAATTGTACCATTATATCGGTTTTATGATTGAAAACAAGATCGATATTTCTACAATTATTAAAGAATGGAAAAAAGAGGGACGAACCAAAAATGACTTTACTAAGCAATATATTATTCCGTCTTTAAAGTTTAAAATTGCGAAATGTTCTGATCTGAACAAACAATATGAGATTGAGAATTCTCCTAAAAAAACCCAATCTCGCCCACTTCTTTTATTATATAATATACAAACCCTAATTAATCAGAATGAAAGTATTAAAGATAACGCTAAATACAAGCTACCTGTCTTTTATAAGTTCCCATTTCATTTATACAAAAAAGAGGCTTGGGATGTAGAGCACATTGATTCTAATACAGAAAATCAATTAGAAGACGAAAAAGACCAAAAAAAATGGTTAAAATGTAGTTACTCACATATATCCGATAATGATTTAAAATTGGAAATAGAAAAGTTTTTAATCGATGCAGAGGATAAAAAAGATTTTGATTATTTACGGGCAAAAGTTATCGCAAACACAACTTCCGCTTCAGTTAAATTAAATAATGAAGAAAAAAATAAATTATGGAACTTCACTTTGCTCGATGCATCAACTAATAGGAGCTATGGCAATGATATTTTTCCTATGAAACGCATTGTTATTATTGGCAAGGATCAAGGTAAAAAGATCACTATCAATGATGACGTTGCTGATTTTGAAATACATCAAATACCAGGTGAAATTGCATTTATTCCCCCTTGCACGAAAAATGTTTTTCTAAAATACTACAGTCCAAATACTGATAATTTAAGAGAATGGGACAAATCTGACGCCAATACATATTTAAAGAACATAGAAACAGTCTTAGAAAAATTTTTAAAAGATGAGTAAAGACAATATTACACAACAAACAACATTTTGGACATTTCTTAAATCTCAGAAAATTGAAATTCCAATTATTCAGCGAGATTATGCACAGGGGCGATCTGGAAATGAAAAATTACGCGAAAAATTCCTTAAAGATTTAAAAGAATCATTAGATAAAAATACGGTTTTAAAACTTGATTTTGTTTATGGAAGCCTTGAAAACGGTAGTCTCAATCCTCTTGACGGACAGCAAAGATTAACTACACTCTGGCTACTGCATTGGTATATTGCATTCAGAGCAGGAGAATTATCTAAAAACAAACATGTTTTTGAAAGATTTTCGTACGAAACAAGAGTTTCATCCCGTGAATTTTGCAAGCAACTATCTAGTTTAGAAATAACTGCCGAAAATGGAATTTTGCAGTTGATTCAAAATCAAACTTGGTTTCAGTCTCTCTGGAAGCAAGATCCAACAGTAAGCGCAATGCTTAATATGCTTGGAGGAACATCCGAAAAAGATGAAAAAGGAGAAGAAATATTTGATGGTATAGAAGAGGTCTTTTTCGATAAAACAAAATTTGAAGAGTATTGGATAAAGCTGACTTCGGAAAATTGCCCTATCAAATTTTATTATCTTCCTCTTGCTGAATTGTCGTTGTCTGATGATTTGTACATCAAAATGAATGCCAGAGGGAAGGCGCTAACTTCTTTTGAAAATTTTAAAGCAGACTTAGTAGGATATATTGATAAAAAGGAATGGGATAAAGACAAAACTGAGGCAAATAAAATTTCTCACAAATTAGATACTTCGTGGACCGATATATTTTGGAAGAATAAATCTGAGGAACATAAAATTGATAATATTTATTTTTCATTTATTAATAGTTACTTTCTAAATAGTTTAATAACAGCAAAAAATGATAAAGAAATAGATTTATATACCCAAGAAGCAATTCTAAATAACAAATTATATAAATATTTATCAGATAACTCATCGCTTAAATACAATGGATTTGAAATTTACAAATCTGAAGAAAACGTATTTGATAAACTGTGTTTTGAACGTCTGACTATGATTCTTGATAAGTTTCATTTAACTTTCAAATCTTTTACAAAAGAAGATATAGACAAACTATTCTTCCCATCTTGGGACGATCACTCTGATTTTAGATTTATACCTGTTTATAAAACAGAGGGAGAGGAATACATAACTTCTACACCAACAGATCGACAAAGAGTAGTTTTTTACGCGATATGTTGTTATTTTGAAAATAATGAATATGAAGAGAAAGCATTAAAAGATTGGATGCGTTTCGTGTGGAATATAGTAATCGACCCAAATCTTGCAATGATTGGTGCAATGAGATTTATAAAAGAAATAGCTAAACATTCTGGTGACATAATTACTTTTTTATGCGACAATAACGAAGAAGTTAAGATATCTAAAACCCAATTTGAAGAAGAATCAATAAAGGCAAAGCTAATTAAATCTGTCAAAGATGATAGTTATGAAAAAGCAATCATAAAAGCAGAATCTCATAAATTATTCAAAGGAAATATTCAATTTTTACTTAGTAAAGGTATAAACACTACTATCGAAGATTTTAATACTGAAAGAGATATTGCGTTTCTTATTACTCAAAATACGGGAGATTATTTATGGATTAGATCAATACTAGCCAACGCTGGCAGACTTCCTACTACCATAACTCTATCGAATATAAATGATAATTGGAGGTACTTAATTAATTCATCTCTTATGGAAGCATTTCGTAATCTAATTTCAAATTTCAAAAATATTGATTATCAAGCACAGTCTGCACAGACCATTATGAAAAATATTTGTGCAAATTATAAACGTAAGGAAGAACTGCTTTGGGTTTATCCATTAGTTCATTGGGTAGGTGAAAAAGGAGAAACGTTGCTTGATAACTATTCTGATACTAAACGAATTGTAAATTATTACAATCAAGGAAGTATTTATTTATATAATAAAACTAATTGGACAGAAGGAAATATACTATTATCAAATTATCGTAACGAGATTATTCAAGAGTTACTTAAAGACAAAGAAATAATTTATAATAGTCCTGATTGGTCTAATATCGATAACAAGTACTTTAGAGGTTGGAATATAAAACTTATACGCAAAACACGTCTTCAAAATCAAGATGTAGAAATTGAATATCTTTTTGATAGACAATATCTAAGTATTGGAATTAAAGAAACTACTGAATTGCAACTTTCGTTTTCACTTCATCAGTTTTCTGAACCAGCAAAATTTGGTTTTGATGAAAATGAAGAAGGTTGGTTGTGTCAAAAAAAATATGATTATCTGAAAATCGTCAAAAACGAATATGACATTAATAGCTTTTTAAAGGAGGTTGAAGAGGGATTTCAATTTCTGATCTCAAAGTTAAATCAAGAGATTGAATAACTACTTTATGGCTTAATATATAATACCTGCAACTTATTATTAAAACGACATTCCCACTAGAGTGTCGTTTTTTAGTTATAAATAAATTACTCTGTCGCCCTTTGACCTTCTCCATACCTAATTTCGCATGTAGGGGAAGCAGAAAACCAATTAGAGTAAGCAAAACAAAAAATAAAATATTATGTCTCAAATGATTTTAAAAGGAAAAGAAATGATTAGAATTAATCCAACAATCAAAACAAAAATTGAATATTCAACCAACCAAGGAAGAAGTTGGATTTCACGGTATAATTCTAGCAGCTGCGGCGATTTTACCGATTTAACCGATAGCGGCAGGGAAATCTTAGGAATGACTTCTAAAGGCCTCTATTATTCGACCAATGAAGGTAGAAGCTGGATTAAAAGAGGTTAAAACAAAATTTTAAAATAGTTGGCAAAACTTAAACCGTCACCATATGGCATTGTGGCGGTTTATTTTTGGTCTGTAATAATCAAAACACTAAGAAATCATGGAAGAAAACCACCTTATTTTATCATTAGAAACTATTCACAAAACCTCTAAAAACTCACAACTAAAACTGTCAGCATTCGACAGTATTTCAGTTGAAATAAAGCTAATTAGTAATTATTTTGAAATCAATAGCATAGAAGCTGTACTGCTAGCAAGTTGTTTTATACAATCCTGTTTTGATACGGTAGAACTGCCAGAAATCATTAAACACTTTGGTTTAGAAAAACATAGCTTTCTAAAATATATAGAAAATTTCAATTTACTAATTGCCAAATCTATAGTAGTTAAAACAGAAAATCGCCGCTCAGAAAATAATTATAAACTGTCCCAACATATTTATGATTATATATCAACCCAAAAATCAATTCCAAAAGGACTATTAGCAATTAAAGTAAAAGAAAATACTTTTTGTGAATTTTTATCAGATTTGGATATTTTAAGTAACCTGAAAGATGACGACAAAATCAATTACTTTTATTTCGTCCAAAAGTTCGGTGATCTATTACAAGCCAATAAGCAATTCAAATTGATCGCTTTCGCAATCAAAAATCTTGAATTAGTAGATTCGTTTGTTTTTTTTGATACAATTCTAGACGCTATGAACTTAGGAGAGAATAATTTCAACACGGTATTACAGACCACAGTTGAAGATTTTTATGACCGAAAAAGAGATTCATTCAAATACATTAATGATTTCCTAGATGACAAGACAGCATTAAATCTACACGAATTAATAGAAAAAGACACTACTACATTTTCCAACAGACACCGCATTCAATTGACTCAAAAAGCCATTTCTATGTTGAAAGAATTAGAAGGGATTTCATTAACGGCTGCAGAAAAGAAAGACGAACGATTAATTTATGCTAAGCAAATCCAGAAGAAAAACTTGTTTTATAATAGCGGAGAAAAACTCCAATTAGACCCTATTACAAAAAGTCTTTCAAACACTTCATATGTGAAATTACAAAGCAGATTAAAATCAAAAAACATGAGTACGGGTATCACTGCGCTTCTGTACGGAGCTCCAGGAACTGGAAAGACCGAAACTGTTTATCAATTAGCAAAGAAGCACAATCGTCCTGTTTTCAAAGTAGAAATTTCAGAAACAAAATCCATGTGGTTTGGCGAAAGTCAGAAGTTAGTTAAAAAAATTTTCACCGATTACTATAATTTCAAAAAGACATTAAAAGTATGCCCTATTCTTTTATTTAACGAAGCCGATGCCATTATAGGCAAGAGAAAAAGTGCTGGTTCATCTTCAGTTGCCGACACAGAAAATGCCATACAAAATGTATTACTGGAAGAACTAGAAAATTTCGACGGAATTCTATTTGCTACATCCAACTTGGTAACCAATTTAGATCCCGCATTTGAACGTCGTTTTCTATTCAAAGTAAAATATGAAAACCCAACCATAGAAAACGCTACCAAAATATGGAAAAACAAATTACCTTTTCTTTCTGAAGAGGAAGCTTTAAAACTAGCTTCTCAATTTTCCTGTTCTGGCGGGGCAATGGAAAATATTGCCCGAAAATCTATTATGGAAGAAATTGTTTTTGGTACAAAACCCAACTTCGAAAAAGTCCTTTCTTTTTGCGAAAATGAAAAATGGAGCAATAAAATTAGTAAAATGAAAATAGGGTTTTAATATTAATTAATTTTCATTAATTTAGCTTAAAATATTAATTATTAACGTGCACGAATCCGTACACGATTTCTATAATTTTAAGCACAATAAGAGTATATATTTCAGGGGATTGTTGGAATTTTTGACCGAATTCATAACCCTGAGGTCACGAGTTCAAATCTCGTCCTCGCTACAAACTTAAAGTCATGTAAATCACGGATTAGTGCCAACTAATCCGTTTTTTTATGCCTAAACTTTTAGTACTTTTACAGAACGTGCACGATTTACCTATAAAATCAATCTAATCATTACCAAATACATAAGCTAGAAATATCGATATAAAGACAAGGTGTAAACTTTCCAAATCACAAAAGAATAGTATGTTTTTTATTCTGTCTTGCCCTGAAATAACTTGTCGTTTTTAGATTATAATGCTAGAATTCGTTTATATCAAAACAAATTAGACCAATTTACTAATGGCAAATCCAGCTCTTCAATTGATTGCTTTGATTTTAGTATTTCATCCTGTGCCACTTTTATTTGGCTTATATTTTTGAAATTTGTTAAAACAGAAAAGAAGACATTCTGCTTTGAATTGCAAAAAAAAACATTAAAGAATTTAACAATCCAAATTAATTATGAGAATGCAGCTTAACTGAATGTGTATATTTACATATCCAGTGCTTTGTTACGTACTTATTCAGAAAAACAACCTTACTGCATGAGCCATAAACAAATAATAATATTTTAACTTTGAGCATTGTTCTCAAAATAAAAGATGGAGTTAAAAGATACACAAATCAATCAAAAAGGCTGTACAGTCCAAGAATGCAATACAGATTATATCAATCAGTGTGGGGGTTCTCCTTTGTATTCTATTTATCTTTTTGAAGGTACAGGCAAAATAAGTGTCGATTTAGTAGAATATTCTTTTGAAGGTAAAATTGTATTGTTTACAACTCCATATCAAATTATTCTTTTTAATACGGAACATCCAATTAAAACCAGAAGACTCCAATTTTATGGTGATTTTTATTGCATAGAATATCACAAAAAAGAAGTGGCTTGTAACGGTCTTTTATTTAACAACATATATCAACAAGCCTATATAAATCTTGAATTAGAAGATTATATTGAGATGGATTATATTCTAGAAAAACTAATTATTGAACTAGAAATCATTAACAGTTATTCTATTGCGGTAGTACGAGCTTATTTACAATTGATTCTAGCTTTATCTAGTAAAATTAAATCGAAAAAAGTAGTCATTTCTGAAGAAAAAAACACTTTTCATCCTTTAATGAATTTTAAAGTGCTACTTGAAAATAATTTTCATAAAGAAAGGCAACCTTCTTTTTATGCTGATCAAATGGGCATTTCGCCTAATACATTTTCAAAAATCTGTAAACAGCATTTCTTGAAAACACCCTCTACATTAATTCACCAAAGGGTTATACTTGAATCTAAAAAATGGATTCACCTTAGTTACAAAAGCATGAAAGAAATTGCTGCTGAATTAAACTTTGACGATGAAAATTACTTTAGTCGTTATTTTAAAAAACATACTGGAATTACCCCTACTGCATTTCGAGAGAATGTTGGGATATCCATCGTGGCAGATTTGTCTAGGTAATATCCACATCTGTCCATTGTGACCACAACAAAATCTTATTAACTTTGCCTAATAAATAGTAAATATATGAACATGTTAATAACCTTAGCAAAATTACAAAGTCAATTTTTTAATTTAATGAGAATAGCTATTTTTATAGTAATGGTATGGATTGGAGGACTTAAAGCTTTTCAATATGAAGCAGATGGAATTGTGCCTTTTGTTGCCAATAGCCCTTTGATGAGTTTCTTTTACAGTAATCCAAATGAATATAAAGACCACAAAAATAAAGAGGGAGAAATTGTTGAAAAGAATATTAAATGGAACACTCAAAATGGAACCTATAGCTTTTCATATATGTTGGGCGGCATAATTGTTATTATTGGTTCGCTAACTTTATTTGGTATTTTCAATAATCACTTAGGGCTTATTGGTGGATTACTCACTGCCGGTATGGCATTAGTTACGCTTTCTTTCTTAATTACTACTCCAGAAACCTGGGTGCCTAACTTAGGTGGCGATATGCCAACACCTCAATATGGCTTTCCTTATCTTTCAGCTGCGGGCCGATTGGTTATAAAAGACATTATTATGATGGCAGGAGGTTTAATTGTAGCTTCTGATTGTGCTAAAAAACTTTTGAAGGATTAATTAAAGTATTCTTAAAAATAAATATCAAAGAAAGTCATTCTTGTAAAGTTTAAAAATATAATGGTTGAAAAAGTGAATAAACTCAAATTAATCCGATATTTTTTTGCCCTTATCATGATTGCTGTTATGGTTGGCGCTTCAGAATGGCTCGACCAAAAAGAAATTCTGTTTCCTGAAATGGCCGCATTGGTGCTTGGTTTATGGGTTATTGATAAAAAAATATGGACGGTTAGTAGACCGATACTGGTAGCATTGATGACAGTCTGCGCCTTTTTCGGAATTCTGCTTGTCCTTTATTCCCCATTCCCTCTTTTAATAAATATTGCAATTTCATTTACATTTACATCCCTTTGCCTTATTTTGACGCGCACCACCTTAATTCCAATAACGTCATCTGCAATGTTGCCAGTTTTATTAGGAACTAACTCGTTAGTTTATCCTGTTTCTGTTTTCATCATGAGTCTTTTGGTCGTTTCCGGACAATGGCTTATGGAGAAAAATGTATTGCGCGAGGTTATTACTTTCGATAGAAAAAAAGATCATTACAAACACAGTCCGAAGCATTGGATGAGATTACTGTTTTGGGTAGTACTCATAGCTGTAATTCCGGTATATTTTGGGAAAATATATTTTATAGTTCCACCATTGATGGTCATGTTTATAGAATTCAGTTCATCATCATCAGGCTTTCGCAATCGCCCGCTACAGGTTTATTTAGTAATCATAATTTCTGCTATACTAGGAACACTCTTTCAGCACTATTTGCATACAATATTGGGATTCCCACAAATATATACGGTTTTATTGCTATTTTTATGCCTGTTTCTTCTTTTTGAAATTGTCGGTAAACCATTTGCGCCAGCTTGTGCCATTGCTCTTGTTCCAATGATTATTCCACAAAAAAATGTACTGTCTTATCCCTTTCAGGTTGCCGTTGGGTCAGGTATATTTCTGTTTGTAGCCATGTTCTTTTTCTTAAAATGTTACCGTTGGAAACGTGAGCATCTTCTAGTATGTTTTATACCTAAATTTATCAGATTCAGAATGGAACGCCCAAAGCGAAAAGAGAGATGTTAAGTCTGTTTAATACTACTATTTTAAAACAGAGTGTATTATAGGTTGGATGTTTATGAACGTAACGTTGTCCCTTATTTTTTAAAACTAATCGGATTTACACTGCAAGAAAATATAATGTCTTAATTATTTATATAAAAAAAACTCGGAATCACTTCCGAGTTTTTCTGTATAAATACAAATTAACTGTTATCGCCAACCGCCACCTAAAGCACGGTATAACTCAACATTAGATGATAATTGCTCTTTTTTTATCGAAGCCAATTCTAGCTCTGCTTGCAAAAGATTGCCTTGCGCAATAACTACTTCCAGGTAAGTTACCATACCATTTTTAAAAAGCATGTTTGCATTTATAATTGCTTTTTGAAGTGTTGTTGTTCTTAGTTTTGCAATCTCAAATTGCGCTGCTTGTTTTTCAATTTTAGTCAATGCATTTGAAACTTCACCTACAGCTACTAAAACAGTTTGTTTGAACTGTAATATTGATTGCTCTCTTTCTACTTTAGCTATTTCATATTGTGTTCTTAATTTTTTGCTGTTTAGTAGTGGTGCTGTCAATCCGCCCGCAATAGAACCAAATAATGAAGCTGGAATATTAAACCAATTGTTTATTTCGAATGAATTTACACCAGTTCTAGCCGTAATATTCAAAGAAGGATACAAACTGGCCTTCGTTACACCAACTCTTGCATTGGCCATTTTTACCCCCATTTCAGCACTTTTTACATCTGGTCGTTTACTCAATAACTGAGATGGAATTCCAGCAGAAAGATTGTCTTTTATCACTATAGTTTCCAGCTTGCTCTGTCTATCTTTAGCCTCTGGAAAAGTCCCTGATAATACACTTAATGCATTCTCTTGAATTTGAATATTTTGCTCTAATTGTGGAATCAATTGGGCTGCAACAAGTTGTTGTGCTTCTGTTTGTTGTTTTGCAAATAAATTTACCTGTCCGGCTTCATATTGAAGATTTACAATAAAAAGAGTACTGTCATTCAAAACAAGTGTTTTCTTAGCAATTTCTAATTGTGCATCTAGCATCAACAAATCATAAAACCCTTTTGACACACTTGCAACTATTGCTGTTTGCAATGCTTTTTTGGCTTCTGTTGTTTGCATATAAGCAGCTAATGCACTTTTTTTCTGGTTTTTTATTTTACCCCAAATATCTGCTTCCCATGACAAACTTAGTCCTGCCGAATAGTCTTCTAAATGTTTTTTACCCAGAAATTGATTTGTACTTATTCCATTTAAGCTATTATCTGATAATCTGTTCGAAGAAGCTGTTGCAAAAGCATTGAGCTCAGGAATATTTCCCCATTTAGTTTGCTTGAATTGTAAATTGGCAATAGCCATATTTTTATCTGCAATTTGCAAGTCATTGTTTTTCAATAATGCATCATCAATTAACTTTACTAAATCGGATTCTGCAAAAAAATCTTTCCATTTAATATCAGCCGTATTTGTGGTATCTATCGAAGTGGAATTTCTGAAATTTTCAGGAACTCCAATTTTTGGAGTTTCCTGAGAAAATGATGTGAAGGCTGTAAAAAGAGATCCTATTACAACACTCCTTTTTATATTTTTTATCATAAGATGATTTTTAAAGATTGCTATTGATACAGATTATTTTTTTGAATGGCTTTCGTTGTTTATAACTGCCAAGGGTTTACCAGTAACTTTCTCTTGCAAATGCTGGAAAACAATAAACAATACCGGAATAATAAATATTCCCAAAAGAACTCCAGATATCATTCCACCAGCTGCACCAATACTAATCGAATGGTTTCCTAATGCTGATGGTCCTGTTGCGCGCATCATTGGAATAAGTCCAACTACAAAAGCAAATGAAGTCATGATAATTGGGCGTAAACGCAATTTGGCTGCTTCTAATGCAGAGGCCAAAAGCGATTTCCCAGCCCGTCTCCTTTGAATCGCATATTCAACAATAAGAATGGCATTTTTAGCCAATAATCCGATAAGCATGATTAAGGCAACTTGAACATAAATGTTGTTTTCAATTCCAGTTAAACCAATGGCAAGGAATACTCCAAAAATTCCTGTTGGTATTGATAAAATAACGGCTGCAGGAAGAATATAACTTTCGTACTGTGCTGCTAGTAAAAAGAACACAAATAATAGACTTAATCCAAATATAACAGCCGATTGTCCTGAAGATGTAATTTCCTCTTTGGTAAGCCCTGAAAATTCAATGCTGTATCCTTTAGGTAATTTTGTTTCGGCTACTTCTTGTACAGCTTTTATGGCTGCACCTGTACTAAATCCTGGAGCAGCAATGGCATTAACACTTATGGAATTAAAAAGGTTATAACGAGAAGCTGTTTCTGGTCCATTAACGGGTTTCAATTTTACCAAAGTAGAAACTGGAACCATCTCGCCTTGTCTATTTTTTACAAATATTCCATTCATAGATTCTACATTGTTTCTTGAATCCACATCAGCTTGAACTACAACTCTATAATATTTCCCAAATCTATTAAAATCAGAAGCTTGTGCACTACCAAAGTAGGCTTGCATGGTTTGCAGAATATCTCTAACATTCACCCCTAGTTGTTCTGCTTTTACATCATCTACTTCCATTTCAAGTTGAGGATAATCTGCTTTAAAACTTGTAAAAGCAAATGCAATTTCTGGACGTTGCATTAATTCACCAATAAAAGTAGTACTGACACCACTAAATTTACTTATGCTTTGTCCTGTTTTGTCTTTTAAAACAATATCTAAAGCATCAACATTACTAAAGCCTGGAACTGTCGGGAAAGTAAACACAAAGAAACCTGCTCCCTTTATTCCAGCTAGCTTTTGTCTAACATCGCCCATGATAGCATTAATATCCGTAATATCACCACGCTCTGCTGCTGGTTTCAATAAAATGAATATTACTCCTGCTGATGGACTGCTTGATTGTGTAAGTAAGTTAAACCCTGAAAGAATGTTTAATGTCTTTTTAGACTGCATATCTCCCAGTGTTTTTTCTACATCTAGCATAACCGTTTTGGTTCTCTCTAAAGATGTTCCCGCTGGCATCGACATTGATATAGCTATAAAACCCTGATCTTCTGATGGAATGAAACCTGTCGATGTTGTTTTCACCATGTAAACAGTCGCCAAAATTACAACTGCCAATCCACCAAGGCTCACCCATTTAAACTTAATTAAAAAGCGAAGACTCTTTACATATTTATTTGTCAGTTTATCAAATCCTTGGTTAAACCCAATGAAGAATTTTTCCTTGAAATTTTTAGGTTTCACCTCTTCTCCATCTACATCGTGTTGAATGTCTTTCAAAAATAAAGCTGCCAAAGCTGGGCTAAGTGTTAAAGCATTCACTGCCGAAATCACAATGGCAATAGCTAATGTAAAAGCAAATTGTCTGTAAAAAACACCTGTTGAACCTTCCATAAAACCTACAGGAAGAAATACCGCCGACATTACTAAGGTTATCGAAATAATCGCTCCCGTAATTTCACTCATTGCAGAAGTTGTAGCAGCTTTTGCAGATAATTTTTTACTGTGCATTTTCTCATGAACCGCCTCAACAACTACAATGGCATCATCTACAACAATACCAATAGCAAGAACTAGCGCAAATAACGTTAACAAATTGACAGAGAATCCAAATACCTGCATAAAAAAGAAGGTACCCAAGATAGAAACTGGAACCGCAATTGCTGGAATTAAAGTAGCTCTAAAATCCTGAAGGAATAAAAACACTACTATGAAAACCAAAATAAAAGCTTCTATTAAAGTGTGTTTTACTTGTTCTATTGATAAATCTAATGAGTCTTTAGTATTATACAGAATTAAGTGTTTTACATCTTTTGGAAAATCTTTGGATGCTTTTTCCATCATTGCTTTAATCGCAATTTGAACATCACTGGAGTTCGAACCTGGCAATTGATAAATTGCAATATTAAGTCCTGATTTTCCATCAATACGCGTACTACTTCCATAAGTGTAGGAACCAAACTCAATTCGGGCAACATCTTTTAAACGTAATACAGAGCCATCCGCATTCGAATGAATTACAATATTTTCATATTGTTCCGGTTTATTTAATTTTCCTTTGTATTTAATTACATATTCAAAAGATTCCTTGCTACTTTCCCCAAATCTACCTGGTGCAGCCTCAAGGTTTTTGTCTTGAATAGCTCCCATAACTTCTTGTGGAGTTAGATTATAACTAGCCATTTTTGATGGGCTTAACCATACGCGCATAGAGTAATCTTTACTTCCTCCAAAAATCACTGCCTGCCCTACTCCAGGAATCCTTTTTAAATCAGGAATTATATTTATTTGAGAATAATTAGCTAAAAAAGTTTGGTCGTATTGCGCTTCATTTTCGGTGTATAAATCAACCACCATCAAAAGACTATTTTGCTTTTTGGTTGTTGATATTCCAGCTTGAACTACTTCTGGAGGCAATTGACTCGTAGCTTGAGAAACTCGATTTTGAACATTTACCGCTGCTTGATCAGGATTAGTTCCTAACTCAAAATTAACAGTAATTACTAATGAACCGTCATTACTCGCAGTAGAACTCATGTAACTCATGTTTTCTACACCATTGATAGCTTCTTCAAGAGATGGCGCAACGGAACGTAAAACTGTTTCCGCATTGGCCCCAGGATAAAGTGCCACAACTTGTACAGCTGGAGGAGCAATATCTGGAAATTGTTGTAAAGGGAGCGCCCTTAATCCTATAACTCCTAGGATAACTATAAGAATAGCTATTACCGTTGACAGTACTGGCCTGTCAATAAATTTTTGTAACATATTTTATATTTATTAAATAGTTGAATTAATTTTTAGCTACTACTTTTTGGGAATTCTCAGGGATAATTGTAGCACCATCAGGCAAACTTTCAAAGCCTTTTAATACAATTCGATCACCCGTTTTAAGCCCTTCTTTTATTAAATAATTAGTACCGCTTTTTCCTGAAATAAGTATAGGCTGTCTCGCAACACTATTCTTTTTATCAACAAGAAAAACAAATAATTTATCTTGAATTTCTATTGTAGCTGCTTGCGGAATTACGATCGAGTTCTCGTGCTGCATACTAATTTTTATTTTCCCAGTATTTCCAGAACGCAACAATCCGTTTGGATTAGAAAACTTTGCTCTTAGTGTAATTGCACCTGTAGTTTTGTCAAATTGACCATCGACCATATCGATTTTTCCAGTTTGAGAATAAATGGAATTATCTGATAAAATTAAAGATACCGGTGGCAAATTCTTTAATTTGTCATTTATGGTTTTACCTTCATATTGAGTTTTAAAATTGATAAAATCATTTTCACCTAGAGAAAAGTATGCGTAAATATCTCTAGTATCCGATAATTTCGTCAAAGCTTCAGGATCAGCCGTACTAATTAGACTTCCTTGTTTTCTTGGTATCCTAGCAATGTAGCCGCTCACAGGCGCTTTAATTATAGTGTACCCTAGATTAATTTGTGCATTGGCCACAACAGCTTGTGTTTGAGCAACAGTCGCTTTAGCAATTTCTAAATTTGCTTTCGCAATTTTTAATTGATAGTCCGAAACCACCTTATTTAACACAAGCGGTTTCAATTTTTCTACTTCAATTTGAGCATTGATAACCGTAGCTTTAGCAGCATTTAAACTTGCCGATGCACTATTAAATTGCTGACGGTATGAGTTGTCATTGATTTTAAACAAAGGCTGTCCTTGAGAAACATAGGCCCCTTCATCAACATAGATTTTATCTAAAGTTCCGTTAACTTGAGATCTGATTTCAACATCAGTTTTCCCTTGAATGGCTACTGGGAATTCTGCGTCAGTTGTTGCCGATTCATAGGCAATGTTTAAAACGGGCAATGTTGCTAGTACATTTACTGGTGCACTTTCATTTTTATTACCACAACCTGTTAATATTAAAGCCACTATGCTTAGAGTAATAATTGTTTTCATGTTTGGATTGGATTTGATTTTCATTAAATTATAATTGATTTTCATTACTTATTCTGAAACGTTCGTTCCAGAATTAGACGTGTTTTTAGAGGATTTAAGGTTAGTAATTAATTATACAATTCTGGAACAATCGTTCCAGATATTATTCAGATTTTAAATGAAATAGTAATTATTTCAGATAGTACTTATTGGAACAAACGTTCCAGAATATAAGCAAAAAAAATGCTAATTTGTAATGTGTTTAATAAGGTAGTCTGACATCTTTTTGATCTTTATAGGATCTCGATGTAAAATGTATGCTTGTTTCCAGCCTGTAAAAGTGGTCAAAATGTATTCTGCAATTAATGAAGCATCTTCAGTGGTTTCTAATTCTCCCTCATCTATTGCTTTTTGGATAACTTCTGTTAAAAAGTCAATATAAATATCATTATTCCTACTCAATATTTTTCTTACTTCTGCATCTTCAGGAGCAATTTCAAAAATAGTCTTTACTCCTAAACACCCTTTTTCACAATCTACAACCCAAGCAGCTTTATCATAAATAATATTTTTAAGCGCTTGCAATGGAGATTTTTCCTGAGCAACTTTAATTTTCGATTCTTGAATCGCATTTTCGGTATAGCTAGTAACACACTTTATAAATAAACAATGTTTATCTCCAATGGTATTATATAAACTACTCCTATTGATTTGCATTGCATCAACTAAATCCTGCATAGTAGTACCATGATATCCTTTTTCCCAAAAGACATTCATAGCTTTCTCTATGCTTTCCATTTCGTTAAATTCAACATTGCGAGCCATAAGACATTTAATATGATGCAAATATATAAATATTCTGGAACACACGTTTCAGAATATTTATATATTTTTAAATTTTTATTAAAATACCAATAACTATCACTATTTCAGTAAGTTAAAATTCAAATTATTTCGTGATAAATTATTAATTATAGAAAAATCTTACTTTCTTTCACCAATTTGTTGTCTCCACATAGCGTAATACAATCCCTTTTCATCTAATAAATCTTGATGCTTTCCTTGTTCTATAATTTGCCCTTGTTCTAATACAAATATTTTATCGGCATGCATTATAGTTGATAAACGGTGTGCTATCAAAACGGTAATTTGATCTTGTTTGGATGATATGCTTCTTATTGTTTTAGTAATTTCCTCTTCAGTAATTGAATCTAGTGCAGATGTTGCTTCATCAAATATTAATAATCTTGGATTTCTCAATAATGCTCTAGCAATTGACAATCGTTGTTTTTCTCCTCCTGAAACTTTAATCCCACCTTCACCAATTGTCGTATACAAACCGTTCTCGGCTCTCTCCAATAAGTTTTGACAAGCTGCTTTTTGTAAAACATCATAGATCTCTTCATCTGTAGCAGTTGGCTTAACAAATAGTAAATTATCTTTAATTGTTCCTGAGAATAATTGTGCATCCTGAGTAACGAAACCTAATTGCTGTCTTAATTCAGTCAAATCAATATCTTTAGCATTTCTTTCATTATAAAAAATAGATCCTTCAGCGGGAGAATACAATCCAACCAACATTTTTACTAAAGTAGTTTTACCACTTCCTGATGGTCCAACAAAAGCAATCGTTTCTCCTGCCTTAGCTTCAAAAGAAATATCTTTTACAGCATAAGTACTTGTTGAAATATGTTTGAATGAAATATTCGAAAACTTTAAGTTATTGATAGCGCCAATAGTTTGGGGATGCTGTGGTGTCTTTTCACTTTTTGAACGCATCAAATCTCCAAAATTATCCATAGAAGCTTTAGTTTCATTATAAGTAGCAATCACATTACCTAACTCTTGCAAAGGATTAAATAAAAAGAAAGAAAAAAACATTAACGTAATTAAATCACCTGGCTTGATAATTCCTTGAAAAATGAACATATATAGCGCAAAAACTAAACCTGTTCGCATAAAATGAACGGTTGTACCTTGAATAAAACTCAGTGAACGAATAAAGCGTACTTTCTTTAATTCTAAACCTAAAATCTTATTAGTTGTACTGTTTAATCGATCAACTTCCTGTTCTGTCAGTCCTAAACTTTTAACCAATTCTATATTTCTTAAAGACTCTGTTGTTGCTCCTGCTAATGCAGTAGTTTCTCCCAGTATTTCCTTAGAAATTTTTTTTATTCTTTTACCTAAAAAAGAACTTACTACTGCAATAACTGGTACAGTGGCAAGAAAAATTGGTCCTAAAAGCCAATGAATATTTATTGCATATATTACAACAAATGTAATTCCGATAAGACTTTGAAAAACCATCGAAATAGATAAAGTAATAAACTTTTCACAGTCTATTTTTACTTTTTGGAGTTTGCCTAAAGTTTCTCCACTACTTTGATCTTCAAATTCTTGAAAAGGAAGCTGTAGAGCCTTTTGGATACCGTCGGTATACATATGCGCACCTGTACGTTGAATAATGATGTTGGTGAAATAATCTTGAAAATTTTTGGCTATTCGCGAGAGCATTGCAGCACCTAACGAAAGTCCTAACCAACCCAAAACTACTTTGACAAAAGCAGAATAATTATGATTAAAATTAGTAACCCCTACTCCACATTCATTAAGCAGTTTACCAATTATTATGGAGTCATAAAGTGAAAAACATTGATTGATAGCTGCTAAAAATAAAGCCAAAAACAATAATTGTTTATGCGCTTTAATATAAGTATATAATATTTTCATTGTATATAATCTAAAAAAGGAAATGCAAAATTAGTACGTATTTATTTAATAATTTCATATAATCATGTTAATAAACTGATTCACTTCGCTAAATTATTTTTCAATGGGTATTTTTAACTCACCAGTTCCATTACTTTCATATTTTATATTCCAATCAGTGATTGTCTTTAAAATTGGCACTAATTCTAACCCTTGCTTTGTTAAAGAGTATTCTACCCTTGGTGGGATTTCTTTATAGGCAGTTCGTGTCAAAATACCATCTTCTTCTAATTCTTTTAATTGCTCCGTTAGTACCTTCCTAGTTATTAAAGGAATAATAGTATCCAACTGCCCAAAACGAACCGTTCTTTCTTGAATAACATTTATAATAATTGGTTTCCATTTGTTCCCAATCTTACTAATTGCCCTAGTTAGAGGACAATGAGAACTACAAAATCTTTCATCTCTCACTTTTGTTTTTTTTATGCAGCTCCCCTTAGGGTAAATACAATTTAACTAGATAGTATCTTAAATATACTATTGATAGTATCTTTTCGGTACAAAAGTAAAATTAATAATTTAAAATACTTTAAAATGATTTAACTAATTAATAAAGTAATTATAATAACAGGAGCTTCCAACGGAATTGGAACTGAAATTGCAAAATAAACGGGAGCCGAAAGAGCAAAGAAGGAGCTAATGCAGTTGCTGCTGAAATTGCAAAAAATGGCAGAACAGCGGTAGCCATTCAAGCTAATTTGTCTAATTCAGCAGTTGTAAAGAATCTATTTGAAGCAACTAAAAAAGTATACGGTTCATGGGTTTTTTTATAAATAATCTGGGTGTCTATCAATTTACTCCAATTGAAAGTATTACCGAAGAGGAATTTCACCATCAATTTACTACGTCCTTTTTTAGCTACTCAAGAAGCCGTTAAATTATTTGGAGATATGGAGGAAGTATTATAAACTATGAGTACAGTAGCGAGTAAAAATCCTTTTCTAATGGGTTTCATATATTTAACTACTAAAAGCACATTAGACTCAATCGCTCCAAAAAGAACTAGGACCAAAAAAGATTCGTGTTAATTCAATTTGTCCAGAAATCATAGAAACCGAATAAACTCATACCTTGGGATTCATTGGATCAGACTTTGAAAAACAAGCAGTTGCAAACACCCCTATTGGTCGTGTTGGTCAACCAACTGAAATTGCTAAAGTGGCTATATTCTTAGCTTCAGATGATTCTTCTTGGATTACTGGTGAAAGTATAAGCGTTTCTGGCAGTCTTAAGTAATTACAATAATTCCTTCTAAATCAATTAGTTTAGAAGGAATTATATATTAAAAAAAGAAATAACTTTCCTTATTTTGTTTTAATTACTATAACGCCACTTGAGCCTTGAGAACCATAAATAGAAGCTTCGGCTCCTTTTAAAACACTAACTTTTTTTACATTGTTTGGCGAAATAAAATCAATACTAGATACGATTACACCATCGACAACAAATAATGGATCCGAAATATTTCTAAGAGAACTGACCCCCCTAATAGTTATTTTATTATCTCTCGAAACTGATACTCCTGGCAAACGCCCCCTTATAAGATCATAAATCGTATTATATACACCTGAATTCCTATCTGTTTCAAGACCAGATCCTTTATTATTATTCACTTTATATTCATTAGTTTGCTTAGAATACACCATTTTCAATACTCCTCCTTTTTGAATTCTTTCTCCTGAAGGTAGTGGGGAATTAAGAAACATGAAATTCATAACTTTTTCATTACTGAATTTATTAGACAATAAACCATACTCATTAGAATAAACATTTATTGTAGCTACATTCTGGGGAAAGGATAATTCAAAATTTCCTTTTCGATCCGTTTCAACGTTCGAATAAATAGAATCTAAATAAATTTTAGCATTAGCAACAGGTTTATTATTACTGTTTACTACACTGCCCGATAGTTTATTTTGGGAATACCCAATCCCAATAAAAAAAAACATCATAAATAAAACTACTCTTGAAATTTTCATAATATATAATTTACAAATATTGTTAAATATATAAAAATAACACATAAAAACAACACTCCTTAAAAAAATAACATTAAAAAAAAAGAATAATTAAATATTTAATAATATTAAATAGAAAACTAAAGCATTTATAAACGTTAACTCAACTTCAATAGATGTAACATTATATGTTTTGGTAATATTCCCCATCAAACGGCACTCCTCTTTTAAGAGATTATGAAGGTGGATACGCTGAAATAAATTTAAAAGGAGGAGTCCCTCTTACCTCAATTGGTATTGATTATTTTACTGGCTTAGGTACAACTACAAGAAACATTCTAAATTAATTTATTCCAGTTCGCCACAGTTTTTTTTTGTAAATAACAGTGCTTCTGGTGAAACAATAACATCTAAGAACTCTCAAAGCTCTTTTATTAAAGAAGGTAATGTTGCCTCCAATATTATGTACAAAAATAAGACAGCAAATGACTTTTTTTGGTACAATAATACAGATGACAAAATTAAAAAACTTAAGTATTAGTAAATACGTTTAGGATTTGACTCCAATAATACGATCCACCTTAAAGGCTTACTAGGCTTTATGAATGGAGAAAATTAATTAATAATTCAATTCGAACTCTTTTATAATCCAAATTTAATTTACCCAATTAGAGTAAAAGCAGATTCTAGTTTTAAAAAAGTAATTTTTTTTCGCGCAACAGGTCAATTAATCACTAATTGAAATATTAAAAATCAATGCGAAAAATAATACAGGTACCAATAAAAAAAATAAGTAACAGATTATATATTTCGAAAATTCATAATTCAGTAGACTTAAAGTAAAAATCATAATTCCCTAAATAGATTCCTTAAAACATACTTTATTCTATTCATTTAGAATTATTTTTTATGTAAAACCACAGGTATAGCATATATTTATTTTAAAGAAAATACTTACTAATTATTAATTTTCATGTATTTAGTCGGTAAAATGTGCGTAAAAACGTAAAAACAAAAACAAATAAATTATATTTGATTCAGATTTTTTTAAATTAACCTTGCTATAAAACTATTTAATATTACCTACTTTTTTCAGTTATATTTTTTTTAGGAAGTTAAGATAAATATTCATTGTGTTTAAGACCCAAACTACTATGAGAAAACTTTACTTTAAAAACATAATTTTAAATTTACCAATAGTAATAATTTCATTACTATTGACGGTATCTATTGATATGAAGGCACAATCATTGACATCACCTCAAGTCAATTTTACACAAAGAACTTCATCCGCAACGCCTGGTACTACTGTATATAATCTAAAAGGTGATTTCACCATGTTGGGCAACACAAATTTGACCCTTACAAATTATAACAATACAACAAATAATGAAGGGAATTCGATGAAATACGTCGATATTGATGGTGATTCCAATACTTTAAATTCTTCTATGGCTACCCTCGAACTCTCGAATTCAGGAGAAAATAGCTCTAGCCAAAATTGCTCAAAAATCGTTTACGCGGGACTCTACTGGACAGGAAAATCTAACGATAATAATGAAACATTTTCAGTAACAAAAGGCTCAGTAACAAAAAACTATGATAAAAAAGTTATTTCTATAAAAGGACCAGGTGCAGCTGCATATACCGCTATTACAGCAAAACCTAAAGCTCCAGATTATGATATTCGTTTCCCAGGATCGGCACAGAGTGGTATTTTTATAGGTTATCAAGAAATAACAGACTATGTAAAAACATACGGACCAGGTGCATATACTGTAGCCGATATTGCTTTAATAGAAGGGACAAACAACAATCCTGGTTACTCAGGTGGTTGGGTAATGATTGTTATTTACGAGAATTCGGCAATGAAAAGTAGAGCAGTCACACTTTTTGATGGTTATGCATATGTTAATGGTCAACGCTCTGGAGGTGGTGAATATGGAACAATTCCTATTTCAGGATTTACAACTGTAGGTGCTGGTCCAGTTAATATGAAACTTGGTGTAATGGCAGCTGAAGGTGATGTTGCTACAAATTCTGGAAGTGATTATTTAGCTGTACTAAAACTTAATGCGGACCCTAATGTTTACAACGCGACAAATTATTTGACCTTAAATCATGCCGGTAATACCACTAATAACTTTTTTAATTCGTCGATTTTTCCAGTCCCTGCTGCAGGCAAAAGCAACCCCATTTTACAAAATAATACGGGAGTAGATTTCAGTATGTTTACCGTTCCTAATGCTGGAAACACAGTTATTGGAAACAATCAAACTTCTACCACCTTTAGATTTGGTTCCACGTATGAAGTGTATACCATATTTGGATTCGCCATGTCCGTAGACACCTACATTCCAGAACCAGAAGGATTTATGGCAATCAATTCAATTAACGCTGTTACCACTCCGCCACAACCCTATTCTGTTTTACCAGGACAAGAAATATCTTATACTTTGAATATTAAAAACAAGGGTACTGAAGCTATAAACAATAATTTAGTTACAATTCCAATTTCAAACACAATCAATTTCATTGTAGGAAGTATTATTAGTACAAAAGACGCGAGTGTAACAACTCCAAATCTTCCTTATTATGATACTACTAGCCATTCTATAATTTGGGACATGGGTACGTTACCACTTCCAGCAGACCAAAATACTTTATTGGCAACAATCACTTTTAAAGTAAAAGCCACAGAAGATTGTGCCATAATAGTTAATAATAGTTGTA
Organism: Flavobacterium sp. WC2409; assembly: GCF_041200085.1. Lineage (NCBI taxonomy): Bacteria > Pseudomonadati > Bacteroidota > Flavobacteriia > Flavobacteriales > Flavobacteriaceae > Flavobacterium > Flavobacterium sp. WC2409. Next base: position 381,881 of record NZ_CP165625.1, on the reverse strand, counting down.
ACTCAGTAATTTCAGTTAGTGGTACAATAAATGGCACCGGAGCAGTATCCGGTGTAGCCGTTAATAAAGCCATTTTTAAAGGATTTGACAATACCTCAGGATGCCAGGTTCCTATTACGGCTCCTACCACTGTAACTTTGGATAATTCAGGAAGCCCTTGTTTTACAGCCTTAGCAGGTCCTGACCAAATTGTTTCTTGTGGTGGAGAACAAGTAAACTTGAACGCTACTTCAGGAACAACTGGTTCTTGGTCCATCGTTAGTGGTCCTGCTGGTGGCGGTGAGATCTTTTCTAATAATACTAGCACCAGCTCAACCTTTTATAGTCCTAATGTAGGAGCTTATTTGCTAAGATGGACCACTGGTTGTGCTAATACAAAAGACGACGTTTTAGTAACATTTGTTGCTTGCGACATTTTGAATTTCGATGGAATTGACGATAATGTAACTTTTAAAAATAATTATGGCTTAAATACAGGTTCATTTAGTATTGAGACTTGGGTCAAATCAAATGCAACAAATGGAAATAAACAAACCATTTTTTCTAAACGACTTGGTACAAGTACAGCTGATGGTTATGATTTAAAATTAGTAAATAACATTATCTCTTTTAACTGGAATAATGGAAATACAATAGCTTCAAACTTTACTATTAATACAGATAGGTGGTATCATGTTGCTGTCACTTTTAATGGTTCAAATTACAAATTATATATAGACGGAATACCTGTGCAAACAGCCGTTGCAGGTGTTAACCCTATAATAAACAATAGTGCTAATTGTATTCTAGGAGCCATGGATCAAAGTAGTGGTATTCCATTTAACTATTTTAATGGATGGATGGATGAACTTCGTATTTGGAAAGTGGAATTGACCGTTGATCAAATTCGGCAAATGATGAATCAAGAGATCCAAAATAATGGAGGAAATGTAAAAGGCGCAATTGTACCACTAGATATTCCTGGTTTAACTTGGACTAATTTAGATGGCTATTATCCAATGAATCCTGTAAATGATGTAGTTAACGGATTTGTAGTAGGTAAATCTACATCAGCTATTAATGGGAAATTAAGAAATATTGGTACGCAACAACCAGATACTGCTCCGTTACCTTATACCTCAAGAATAAGCAATCAAGATTGGTCACAAGATGATACTTGGACTTATTATGATGTTTGGGATGTCCCAAATAGTTTAGCAATAGATGGAACTACAAGAATAGACTGGAATATTGTTAAAACATCACATTATATTACTTCTAAAGGTAACAAAACTGTTTTAGGATTACTAGTGAATAGCAATACCATAAGTGCAGAAAATGATTCAAAAATACAGGTTTCGAAATATTTGAAATTAAATGGAAAAATAGACCTAGTTGGAAAATCACAATTAATACAAACCGAAGGAAGTATTTTGGATGTTGCCAGTAGCGGATCACTTGAAAGAGACCAACAAGGACAATCAAATAAATACAATTATAATTACTGGAGTTCGCCTGTGAGCCCTATAAATACAACCGCTAACAATACCGATTATACTGTTGGAGGTGTTTTAAAAGATGGGACAAATGCAGCTACACCAACAGCAATTAATTGGGTAGGTGGATATGATGGATCCCCAACTTCTCCAATCAGTTTAGCTCGTTATTGGGTATATAAATTTGATAACTATGCAAATGCTTACGCAAATTGGGTTCAAATAGGCGAAACAGGTTCGTTACGTGTAGGACAAGGTTTTACTCTCAAAGGAAGTGGGGCTGCTGGAACAACTCAAAACTATACTTTTATAGGAAAACCAAATAATGGAACTATTGCGACAAATACTGTTAGTTCAGATCAACTATTACTAACTGGAAATCCCTATCCTTCAGCCTTAGATGCAGATGCTTTTATAAATGATAATTCAGCTTCTATTGATGGAACATTATATTTTTGGGAACACTACACAACAAACAATACTCATATTCTTAGAGACTATGAAGGAGGATACGCAGAAAGGAATTTAACGGGGGGTGTTCCTCCTACGTCTGTTGGTGTGGACTACATAAGTGGATTAGGTACTACAACTAGAAGTATCCCAAATCGTTATATCCCTGTTGGACAAAGTTTTTTTGTAAATGGAAAAATTGGATCAACGGCAACAACTGTAACCTACAAGAACAGCCAAAGAGGTTTTATTAAAGAAAACGAAAGCACTTCCAATTTAATGTTCAAAACAAAACCTGTCAAAGACAAATATTGGAACAATAATGAGAGTGATAAAGCAGAAAAAAAGAATTATAAAAAAATTCGTTTAGGATTTGATTCTAATAATACTGCACATCGCCAAACACTATTGGGCTTTATGGATGAAAAAGCAACGATTGAAATGGACTATGGTTATGATGGACTTAATTTTGACGAGTATCCAAATGATATGTATTTTATGTGTGGTGAAAATCAATTAGTTATTCAAGGTGTAAGTTCATTTGATAAAAATAGTTCCTACCCCATTGGTGTTAAAGCAGATACTGAAGGAAAAGTGGTATTCATGATTGATAGCTTAGAGAATTTTGACAAAAATCAAAATATATTTATCTATGACAATTCTAATAACACCTACCATGATATAAAAAATAAAAACTTTGAAGTGATGATCCCAATCGGAGAGTATAACGATAGATTTTCATTAAGATTCACTGATAAAACTTTGAGTACTAATAATAGTAACAACAATATAGACCTAGAAGTAGATAGTATTAATATCATTCATTTTCCAAAAAGGAATAGTATCGAAATTTATAACAATTCGGATCATACAATTATTAAAAAAGTAACTTTATACAATGTATCTGGTCAATCAATTATTAATTGGGATATAGAAAATCAAAATAGGCAAAACATTCAACTTCCAGTTAAAAAAATAAGCTCCGGTATTTACATTGTAAAAATTAAAACTTCAGATGGAGAAATAAATAAAAAAATTATAGTGCCATAATTCCTGAAAATAAATTAAAAAACTGTCTATTATGACAGTTTTTTTTTGCTTCATAAAATCTTAATCTGCAGGAAAAAGCAATATAAATAGTATAAAATAAGTAGTTCATCGGGAGATAAAATACTTTAATCGAAAATATGCTTTTTATGGCAAATACAAGTTTATAATTACTTAATTTTAAGAGATATAACACCTAAAATACATTTTTTTTAGCATTTTAAAACACAATTCTAGTAGAGCAAAACAAACACAAATCAATGTTAAAAATAGCAAATAATTGATTTATTTCTTAAGGAAAACACCACTACATTAAAATTATTTAATTACTAAAATAGCCATATCTCTACTATATGTACATTTTATTAAACTGCTAAATTGTTTAATTCAAAATGTTGATATCATGAAAAAAAAATACTTATTTATAATAATATTCTATTTCATTTCATTTCACAGTTTCGGACAAGATTGTTTAGAAAGAAGCCTCTCAGATGACGTAATATGTATTGGTCAAAATGCTTCGATTATTTTGTCAAATAGTGAAATCACTATGACTTATCAATTAAGAATAGGAGCTTCTGACATTGGAAGCCCTATAACCGGAACTGGTTCAGATATCACATTTACAGTATCGCCATCAATAACTACAATTTATTCCGTTTTTGCTACTTCAAATACTGCTTCAGTTTGCGACATAACATATGCAGATGTTTCTACCGTAACTGTAAATAATCTTTCAGTTGCTCCTACAACTATCTCTGGAATAACTACTATTTGCAACGGGCAATCTACTACACTAACAGTTAGTGGAGGTACGCTAGGTACGGGAGCTATGGCTGAATGGTTTTCGGGTTCTTGTAATGGCATTGCCGTAGGAACTGGAAATAGTATTACAGTTTCTCCTATAAGTAATACCACTTATTACGTCCGTTATAATGGGTCTTGCAACGTTACTAGCTGCGCTTCTACAGCGGTAATCGTTAATTCAGTTCCAGTTCCAACTGTATCAATTGGTGTAAGTCCAGGTAGTAATATATGTGCTGGAACATCTGTGACTTTTACAGCTAATCCTACAAATGGAGGAACATCTCCTTTATATCAATGGAAAATTAATGGAACTAACATCGGTTCCAATAGTTCGACAGCAACTTTCACCTCATCGTCATTAGTTAATACAGATAAAGTAACAGTTGTCTTAACCTCTAATGCTACCTGTGCTGCTCCGGTAAACGCTACTAGCAATCAAATTACAATGACTGTTAATGATCTATTAACTCCTTCTATAAGTATTTCTTCTTCATCAACAACAATCTGCCCAGGAAACAATATCAACTTTTCTGCAGTAGCAATAAACGGAGGAAGTTCACCTTTCTATCAATGGAAAATAAACAACAGTAACGTTGGAATTAATAGTCCTAATTTTTCCTCTACCACCTTAATTGATGGAGATGTTGTTACTGTAGAATTAACTTCAAACGCAATTTGCGTTTCTCCAACAAAAATTACAAGTAATAGCATCCCAATAACAGTTAATCCCGCAATACCAACTACCCCTTTAGCTGTATCGGGAATTAGTACGCAATGTCCAACACTAAATAATCAGGCGTATACAATTGCAGCGGTAACAAATGCTACTATTTACAATTGGACTGTGCCTTCTGGATGGACAATAACTGGAGGACAAGGAACTACTTCAATAAACGTAACAACTGGAAATAGTGGTCAAAATGGTAATATAAGTGTTACAGCGGGCAATAGCTGTGGAACAAGTTCGGCAAGCAATCTGGCTGTAACTATTATACCTAATGCAAGTATTGCTTCAGTTTCTGGAACAAATGCAATATGCATTGGTAGTACTACAACATACTCAGCAAACTCTGTTATATTAGGCGGTGGAACTGGCGCTTGGAGTAGTTCTAATACCGCTGTAGCAACAGTAGATTCAACTACAGGCCTAGTAACTGGAATAGCAGCAGGAAATTCAAACATAATCTACACGATAACTGGTGGTTGCTCAGGTACTAAAACGGCCCAACAATCAATAACGATAAATCCCGATGCCAATATTGCCTCAGTTACTGGGACAAGTCCAATATGTATTTCCGGAACAACAACTTTTACTGCAAATTCAGTTACACTCGGGGGTGGAACAGGAACTTGGAGTAGCAGTAATGCAGCAATTGCTACCGTAAATTCATCAGGTCTTGTAACTGGAATTGGAGCAGGGAATTGCAATATCGTTTATACTATCAGTGGCGGTTGTTCAGGAACTAAAACTGCCCAACAATCAATAACCATAACCCCAAATGCAAGTATTAGTTCCGTAACTGGTACAAGTCCGATATGTATTGCAGGAACAACCACTTATTCTGCAAATTCCATTGTACTCGGTGGAGGAACGGGGGCTTGGAGTAGTAGTAACACCGCTGTAGCTACTGTTGATTCTTCAACAGGTATAGTTACTGGAATTGCTGCTGGGACAACCAACATCATTTATAGCATAACTGGAGGTTGTTCAGGAACTAAATCTGCCCAGCAAACACTAACAATTACACCAAATACAAGTATTGGCTCCGTTACTGGTACAAGTCCAATTTGCATTTCTGGTACAACAACCTACGCCGCAAACTCAGTTGTTTTAGGTGGTGGAACTGGCGCTTGGAGCAGTTCAAATACAGCTGTAGCGACAATTAATTCATCAACTGGAGTTGTCACAGGAGTTTCAGCAGGAACTTCAAACATAATTTACACTATTTCAGGAGGTTGTTCAGGAATTAAAACTGCACAACAATCAATAACCATAACCCCAAATGCAAGTATTAGTTCCGTTAGTGGCGCCAGTCCGATATGTATTTCTGGAACAACAACTTATGCGGCAAACTCAGTTGTCCTAGGTGGTGGTTCTGGAACTTGGACAAGTAGCAATACAGCTGTAGCGACAGTTAATTCATCAACTGGAGTTGTTACTGGAGTTTCCGCAGGAACTTCAAACATAATTTACACCATTTCAGGAGGATGTTCAGGAACTAAAACAGCTCAACAATCGATAACTATAAATCCAAATGCAAGTATTGCTTCCGTTACTGGAATCAGTAATTTATGTATTTCAACCTCAACAAGCTTTACTGCCAATTCCGTAATTTTAGGTGGTGGTACAGGTACTTGGAGCAGTAGCAACAACTCGGTTGCAACTGTTAATGCTACAGGGCTTGTTACCGCTACAGGAGCTGGAACTTGCAACATAACCTATACCATAACAGGAGGTTGCGGTGGCAATGTGTCTGCCTCACAACCTATAAATGTATTTTCAGGTATTCCTGCCACTCCTGGAATACCAATTGTTCCAGTTGGTCAATCTAGTTCTCTATGTCCAATTGCCTATGGTTTAATGTACTCTATTTCAGCTGTTGCAAATGCGACCAGTTACACCTGGAATGTACCTGCTGGATGGACCATTACTTCTGGTCAAGGAACAACGGCTATAGTAGTTGATGCAGGTGTACAATCAACTGGAACTAAAAACATTTCTGTGACTGCTACAAATGCTTGTGGATCAAGTACAAGCCCTAATTATAGTGCAACTGTAGGGACTTTTGGATATGTAGATGCTGGTGTTGATCAAATAGTTTGTGCAGGAACAAGTACAGTTTCACTGTTAGCTACTGGTGGTGGATCTACTAATATTAATAATGATTTAACATGGTCCGCACCCTCTGGAAGTTTTTCGAATACTGGTAAAGCCAATGCGACCTACACCATAAATAATGCCATAGCAACCAGTGGCGGATCAGTAACCCTTACCGCAACTGTAAGGGCAGAAGGTAGTTGCCCCGTTTCAACTGATCAAATGGTAATTACCGTTTTACCTCCAGTTACGGCATCTATAGGTGGTACTACAACAATTTGCTCTGGTTCAACTACTAACATCACATTCAACGCGACACCAAACACTACTGTTACTTACACAGTTACTGGAATTGCTGGAAGTTCGACAATAAATATTGGCGCAAGTGGAACAGCTGTATTAACAACACCTACACTTTCTGCTAGTAAAACTTATTCTTTAACAAGTGTAGCTTATACAGCTACACCAACTTGTAGTTTATCCGCAACAGGGAATGCAATTATAACTGTAAGCCAAACTCCTATTGTTACTGCAGGTGGTCCTGATACCGTTTGTCAATCTAGTACCCCGTCAGCCATTACACTATCTGGAGCAACTCGTTCAGGAGGAGCAACAACAGCAGCTTGGTCGATCACTTCTGGAGGAGGATCATTATCATCAACAACACCTACGTCAAATCCAGCATCTGTGACTTACACCCCAGCAGCAAATTATAGCGGAAATGTAATTTTAACTTTGACTTCAGATGCACCAACAGCCTGCTCTCCAACTAGTGCAACAAGAACGATTACTATTAATGCGTCACCTACTGTAAATGCTGGAGGACCAGATATTGTATGCCAATCTGCAACACCATCTGCCCTAACTTTATCAGGGGCGACTATTGGTGGTGGAGCAACTACTGCTGCTTGGTCAATTACTTCAGGTGGAGGAACATTAAGTAGCACTGCACAAACCGCATCACCAGCAACTGTGACCTATACTCCAGCGGCAAACTCTAGTGGGGTAATTACTTTGACTTTAACTACAAATGCTTTAAGTTCTTGTTCACCAATAAGTACTACAAGAACTATTACCATAAATGCCGCATCTTCTGTAAATGCTGGAACTAATCAAACCATTTGTCAATCTGCGACTCCATCGCCCATTACATTAGCTGGAGCATCAGTTGGTGGCGGAGCGACTACAGGAGCTTGGTCAATTACTTCTGGAGGAGGAACATTAAGCAATACTGCACAAACCGCATCACCAGCAACCGTGACATACACTCCAGCGGCAAATTATAGTGGAGCTGTAATTTTAACCTTAACTACAAATGCTTTAAGCACTTGTTCAACCGTAAGTGCTACAAAAACAATTACGGTTAACGCGCTATCAACTGTGAATCCTGGTTTGGATCAAACCATTTGTCAATCTTCATCCCCTTCAGCAATTACCTTAACAGGAGCTTCAATAGGTGGTGGAGCCACAACTGGAGCTTGGTCAATCACCTCTGGAGGAGGAACATTAAGTAGCACCGCACAAACTGCAACTCCGTCTAGCGTTACCTATACTCCAGCAATAAACTATAGCGGAAACGTAATTTTGACTTTAACTACAAATTCAGCTACATCATGTAATCCAACAACTGCCACAAGAACAATAACTATTAATGTTGCTTCTACTGTAAATCCTGGTTTGAATCAAACGATTTGTCAATCCCCATCCCCATCCCCTATTCAATTAACTGGAGCATCATTTGGTGGAGGCGCTACAACTGCGGCTTGGTCCATTACTTCAGGAGGAGGATCATTAAGTAATACTGCACAAACTACAACTCCTGATCTTGTTACTTATACTCCAGCAACAAATTATAGCGGAAATGTAATTTTGACTTTAACTACAAGTGCCTTGACCTCATGTACTGCTACCAATGCGACAAGAACAATCACAGTTAATACTGCACCTACAGTAAATGCTGGTGGCCCCAACATTGCATGCCAATCTTTATCACCATCATCAATAACCTTAGCCGGAGCTTCAATAGGTGGCGGAGCAACAACTGGAGCTTGGTCAATTACGTCTGGAGGAGGAACATTAAGTAGTACTGCGCAGACCGCAACTCCAGCGACCGTTACTTATACTCCGGCTATAAACTATAGCGGAAATGTAATTTTGACATTAACTACAAATGCCTTAACTTCCTGTTCTCCTATTTCTGACACAAGAACAATTACGGTAAATACGGCATCAACTGTTGATGCAGGATTAGATCAAACCATTTGTCAATCTGCAACTCCCTCAGCAATTATTTTAACTGGTGCTTTTATTGGTGGTGGAGCAACAACAGGTGCTTGGTCAATCACGTCTGGAGGTGGAACGTTAAGCAATACAGCTCAAAATGCATCACCACAAACAGTAACTTATACACCTGCCTCAAATTTTAGTGGAACCGTTATCCTTAAACTAACCACAAATTCAGCAACCTCATGTACTACCGCAAGTGCAACAAAAACTTTCACAGTAAAAAAAGAAGTAATAATTACCACTCAGCCGTCCAACACGAGTATTTGTGCCAGTTTCCCTGCAGATTTAAACGTTGTCGCAATTGGAGATGAATTAACCTATCAATGGTATAAAGGAGCTTTTCCAGGAGTAGCAGTTTCCAATTCGGGAAATATTTCTGGGGCACAATCATCAAACCTTCACTTTAACCAAGCTAGTTTATCAGATGATGGTATTTACTACGTAATTGTTAGCGGTGCTTCAGCTTGTTCTCCGGTAATCTCAGCGCAAAGAACACTAAATGTAGACCAAGCGATAATTGTATCTACCCAACCTATTACACAGTCGATATGTAGTGGATCTAATATTACTTTAACAGTTAGTGCTGATGCAAATGGTGATATGCTCTCCTTTCAATGGAGAAAAAACGGTACAAACATTGGAGCGCCAACGACATCAACAACGAACTCTTCATTAATTTTAAATAATAATACTATAACAGCTACCTATGATGTTTTGATTTCAGGGCCATCGGGTTATACCTGCTCCTCTGTTCAATCAACTACTGCCACAGTAACTATTTATCCAATACCTACAATCAGTGGCACACTTTCAGTTTGTGAAGGCGCTAATACCCAATTGAGCGGTTCTGCATCCCCAAATGTGAGTTCTCCTTGGTTGTCATCAAATACTGCTGTCGCGACCGTAAGTAACACTGGATTAGTAACAGGTATTCTCGCAGGTTCAACTACCATTACGTACACTAATTCAAATGGATGTAAAATTACAGCAACGGTAACTGTTAATCCAACTCCAAATGCAGTCGTAACCAATGGCTCGCAAACTATTTGTTCCAGCACATTAATTACACCTATGGTCGTTTCTGGAAATGTTCCATCAACTATTTTTAATTGGACAAGAGATAATACAGGAACCGTGACAGGAATCGCGGCTAGTGGTAGTGGGAATATCAGTGGGAATTTAGTTAATACAACTTCAGCCCCAGTTACAGTAACCTTTACTATTATTCCATCAACTGCAACTTGCATTGGTATTGCCATAACTTCAACCGTAGTGGTAAATCCAACTGCTCAAGTTAATCAACCACTAGATCAAATACTATGTAACAGCAGTTTCATTACTGCAGTTAATTTTGGAACTACAAATACCGGAGGAACAACTACCTACAGCTGGACAAACAATACCACTTCAATAGGTTTAGCAGCATCCGGATCTGGAAACATAACTTCATTTTCTGCCATAAATAATGGAAATTCTCCTGTGATTGCGACAATAATAGTTACACCAACATTTACAAATGGTGGAGCCAGCTGTATTGGTGCTACAAAAACTTTTACCATTACTGTCAATCCTAAAGCAAATGTAAACAAGCCATCACCAATTGATGTTTGTAATGGGAATACGGTCACAGCAATTACATTTGGATCTTCAAATTCAGGAGGAACTAAAACGTATGCTTGGACAAATAATAATCCTTCAATTGGTTTAGGAGCTTCTGGAACTGGGGATATCCCTTCATTTACAGCAATAAACAATGGTAGTTCTCCAATTACAGCTACCATAAATGTAACTCCTACATTTGACAACGGAGGAATTAAATGTAATGGTCAAGCTGAAACATTTGTAATTACTATTAACCCTACAGCAGAGGTTAATCAACCAAGTAATTTGACTTTTTGTAATGGAAATGCAACTTCTGCTATTACTTTTGGAACTACAAATACTGGTGGAACCACAACCTATAATTGGACAAACAACACCCCTTCAATAGGTATAACATCTGGAAGTGGTAGCATCCTCTCTTTTAGTGCAATAAATAATGGCACGACTCCCGTAATCGCAACTATTACTGTTACTCCATCATTTAATAACAGTAGCATAAATTGTACGGGGCCATCTAAAACATTTACTATAACAGTCAACCCTACCCCTACTGTAACTGTACCTTCAAACCTAACCGTTTGTAATAATGGGGTAGTTCCTGCAACCAATTTCACTTCATCGCCAGCTGGAGGTACTTTCACTTGGACTAATAGTAATCCAAGCATAGGATTAGCAGCTTCTGGAGCTGGAAACATACCTTCATTTAATGCTACAAACTCAGGAACATCAGCTATAAACGCAACAATAACTGTTACTCCAACTGTTAATGGATGTACAGGAACCCCAAAAACATACACTATCAAAATTGATGCCTCCTCAACGGGTGGTATAGTTAGTTATTCGGATGGGACAAAAACGAAAACCGACTGTCACTCCGCATCTGGACAACTTACTTTATCTGGACATACTGGTACAATTCTATATTGGGAAACTTCAATAGACGCCGGAAACACATGGACCAATATTGCTAATGGTGGTAATACAACCTATAACTATTCTACTATAACAACAAATACTATGTTTAGAGTGGCCATACAAAACGCCTCTTGTACAATAGTTAAATCAGATGTTGCGATTTTATTTATTATTCCAAATATCAAACCATCCCCTGTGAGTGCATTACCTTCCACAATATGCGAAGGTGATTCAACAACATTAACCTCAAGTGCTAGTTACTCTACCAGTCAAAATTTACAAAATGGTGGACTTTTCAATAGTGCTCAACCTGTTGGTTGGTATGTAGATGGAGGGAATTTCAATGCTTCCGGCGACAACGGAAACAACCATACCTGGCTGGAAACTAATGGAAATGCGGGGACTGAGTACGACACAGCATCTAATGATAAGTTTGCTATTGTAAGAGGTGCAATCGACTCAAGGTTAGAAACGCCAATTTTTGATTTGGTCGGACTAACAACTGCTAATTTGACTTTTGACTATGCCTATCAATTAGCATCGGGAGCAACTGGAAAAGTAGAACTTTCTTTTGATGGAGGAGCTACATATCCAGTAACCTTAATTACCTATACTGGAAATAAAACGCCTTACAATAAATTTACTAGTGCAATGAGTATTAATTTGGATGCTTATTTAGGATATTCTAATTTGAGAATAAAATTTAATTTTCACGGGACAGTAAATAGTGTTAATGCTTTTGGAGGTAGTTCATGGGCAATTGATAATGTCCAAATTCCCCAAGCACCAGTTCCTACCTTAACATCCCAGTGGCAAAATTTAGGTACAGGGGCAATCATTAGTGTGAGTAATGCTACAAATGTAACTGTAACTCCTGCAATAACTACAACTTATGCAGTAACCTCATTCCTTAATGGATGTACCAGCTATGGAATTGATGGGACAACATATGTAACGGTTACCGTAAATAAAAGACCACTTGTTGCTGCTTCTCCAGCAACAATCTGTTCTGACGACATATCAAACATTCCGTTGTCAAGTGCTGTTGTAGGTACCGAAACATCAACAACATTTACTTGGACTGTAGTACAAACTGGAGTGACAGGAGCAACTGTGGGAAGTGGGAATACAATTGCACAAAAATTGACAACAACTGGTGCTACATCAGGAACAGCCGTCTATACGATTACCCCAACATCCAAAGGATGTTTAGGTACGGCAAAGAATATTACCGTAACTGTAAATCCACGACCAACCGCAAACATAGGACCAAACCAAACGATTTGTTATGGGGGTACTGGTACTTTTAGTATTGCCTTAACAGGTAAAGCGCCTTGGACTTTTACGTATACAAATGGCACAACGCCTACTACAGTAACTACAAGCGCCAACCCCTATGTATTTACCGTCCCAAATATTATTGTGAATACAACCTATATCGTTACGGCGTTAAGCGATGCAAATTGTAACCCTGCAAAACCATCCGATTTAACTGGATCAGCAGCAGTAACAGTTCTAACGGGAACAGCGGGTATCTGGACTGGTTTAGTAAGTACAGACTGGTTTGATTGTAAAAACTGGGAACAAGGCCTTCCTTCTTATACAATTGATGCTCAAATACCTACTACTCCATCTGGTGGATTTGGCATGCCAGTTATTGACAACACTTCTCCATTTGCCCCTTTATATAGTGGTATTGCAACTGCTAGAGATTTAATTGTTAATCCTGGAGCTTCTGTCACTATGGTTAACACTAATAATTCTGAATTACAAATAAGCCGTAATTGGAGAAATAGTGGTGCTTTTATCCCCGGGACAGGAACAGTTACTTTTAATGGTGGAACTGCTAATCAAATTCAAACTATAAATCTAGGAATAAAAACAAACGAAACTTTTTATAACCTAAAAACCAATACAACAGGAACAGCTAAAGGCTTAAGTGTTGTAAATCAATTTGAATTAACTGTACAAAATCAACTCAACTTATTAAAAGGAGATGTCCGTTTAACAGGTGAAGCGCAACTGGTACAAACTATTGCTACATCAAATCCAACCGGTGGACAAGGTGTACTGTTAATAGATCAACAAGGTCAAAAAAATAGTTTCAATTACAATTATTGGTCTTCACCAGTAAGCCTTAATAACATAAATTATTCTATATCAAGTGTATTAAGAGACGGGACTGATGTCACCACTAATCCATTTAACCCAACTGTAATAACGTTCCTTGATGGTGCCTTTAGTGCCGACTTGCCACAAACGAATCCAATAACTGTAAGCAACCGTTGGTTATGGGCTTTTAATTCACCTGCATTATCAGATCCTTTATTAAATTATTATCAATGGAAATATGTTGGTAGTACAGGGACAATAAACATTGGAGAAGGATTTACGATGAAAGGAAATGGAGGAGTTGTTCCTATTTCTTCTTTACAAAACTATGTATTTGTTGGTATTCCAAATACTGGAACAATTCAATTAAAAATAGATCCAGAGCAATCCTATTTGGTAGGTAACCCCTATCCATCTGCCCTTGACGCTAAACAATTTATAAGAGATAATTTAAGAGATTGCACTGGTTGTACAAATAGTAAAAACGTATTTAATGGAGCTCTCTATTATTGGGATCATTTTGGATTATCAAATAACCATTATTTAGCTGAATATGAAGGAGGTTATGCTACCTATACCCTAATGGGAGGTGTAGCTGGAATCAATGATAGTTCGTTAACGGTCAATGATGGTTCAACTGGATCAAAAATTCCAAAACAATACATACCCGTAGCACAAGGATTTTTTGTAGATGCCTTTTTAGATACTGACATTTCTGGTTCAGAAATCCCAATATCTGTTGAAGGAGGTACATTACTTTTCAAAAACAGTCAGCGACAATTTGTTAGAGAGAGTTCCGGAAGCTCCCTATTTATGAAAACAAATAGCACTACTAAAATAAACAGTCCCGAAATAGATGATAGGTCAAAAATACGATTAGGTTTTGACTCTGCAATCGGTGCACACCGACAATTACTTGTAGGTATTGATCCCAATACTACAAATCAATTTGATATTGGTTATGATGCTCCCATGTATGATTTAAGCGATGATGATATGTATTGGGAAATGAATGATACCCAATTCATTATACAAGGAGTTCCTAATTTTAATGACGATCAAATTATACCAGTGGGTATTAATGTGGCAAATGAAGGTGCAATAACAATTAAGATAGATGCAATGGAAAATATTCCTAATTCACTGGAAATTTATTTATTTGACAATGTAACTGGGATTTATAACGATATAAAAAACAATGATCTAACTCTATCACTTACACCAGGAGCGTATACAAATCGGTTCTCTTTGCATTTTGTAAATAAAACACTAAGTGTTGACAAAGCTAAATTGAATGATGGAATACTAGTATATTTTACCAATGACAATAAAATACTAAACATTAAAAATAATTTTGTAGATAATACAATAGAAAAAGTATACCTTTTCAATATTTTAGGTCAAAAAATAGAAAATTGGACTATTGATGATGGTGTGCAAGCTTCTATTAAACTACCAATTAAAAATGTTAGAACCGGAGTGTATATTGTGAAAATTCAAACTTCGAAAGGCAATTTTAGTAAGAATATTATTGTCCATTAATCGACGAAATATTAACTAAATTTTGTAAAGTTGAACTGAGAATTGTTTTTATATTTGAATCGAAAATTCGAATATAAAAACAATATAGAGTATGAAAAAAATAATCACCCTTTTAGCAATAGCTTTATTTACTATAAACGCAAGTGCTCAAGATGCAAAACCGGCTAAAAAAGAAAAAACAAAAAAAGAATCTTGTTGCATGGCAAAAGAATCTGACGCAAAGACTATGAGTGCAGAAGATGTTGCAAAATGTCAAGTAAAATGCAAGGCCGACGGAAAAAAATGCAGTGCCAAAACAAGTAAAAAAGAAGGTAAAAAATGCTAATTTAAAAAAGTATAAAATAATTTTTACAAAAGAAGGCTCTAACTAATTTAGAGCCTTCTTTTTTTACAAACTAGTAAACAACTTATTTTTATTTTATTCTAACACTCCATTCAAAATCCATTTCTGACACTTGAACTCCCTCTTCATTCGTCCCTATGGATTTCATCCAGAAAGTTTGTCCCTCTCCTGTAGCAATTGTTTCTTTGATTGCTTGCGCTATCAAGTGCCCATCCTTACATACAAATGTTATTCTTCCAGTTGCTTTTTTTGTAAAATTTCCTTTATTATTAGCCACTAACATGGATATTTTTTTTCCGCTTTTTTTAATTTGATAGATTACTAATGCTCCTGTTGAAAGCTCAGCAGCCATAGCCTGAACTGCAAAATACATCGAATTGAATGGATTTTGATTGATCCAGCGGTGTTTTACAGACACCACACATTTATTCTCATCTATTTCTTTTACCCTTACTCCGCAAAGAAAAGCAGAAGGCAATTTGAAAAATAGAAATTTATTAAGTTTAGAGGCTGTAAGGTTCATTATTGCTTGTTTTTTTGCTAATATACAAAAAAATACTATGCGTACATATAAAAATAATTTGTTAAAAATATGTTAATATTTACTACTATGCGATACAAGATACTGTCTTTTGGACATATATTTGCATAAGAAATTACTAGGTAAGCTAATCGAAATTAGTTCTGTACTTTCAATCATCAATCAAAAATCAAAAAAAATGGAAACAATTACCGAAAAAAATGCCGCTACTTTTACACACATAAGTACGTTAACACAATACTTTATTCCTTTTGGGAATTATATTTTTCCAATATTAATTTGGTCGACAAAAAAAGATCAGTCCGAATTTGTAGATTATAATGGAAAACAAGTACTTAATTTTCAATTGAGTTTACTATTGTATTCGTTAGTCCTTATTGCTATTGCAGTACCTATTTTCTTAATCACTATTTTTAACAATGTTCCTTTTGATGCTATCATTCATGATGATAATTTTGTTATCAATAATTTTAATTTTGACAACAGTATTGGTCTATTAACAATTGGAATTATGGCAGTTATTATTTTTGGCTGTTTGAAAATAGCAGAGTTCTTTTTAATTATCTATGCAGCAATAAAAACATCAAACGGAGAACGTTTTAAATATCCAATCACAATTCCATTTATAAAATAACGAG
Organism: Flavobacterium sp. WC2409; assembly: GCF_041200085.1. Classification (NCBI taxonomy): domain Bacteria; kingdom Pseudomonadati; phylum Bacteroidota; class Flavobacteriia; order Flavobacteriales; family Flavobacteriaceae; genus Flavobacterium; species Flavobacterium sp. WC2409. The sequence continues at coordinate 365,305 of NZ_CP165625.1, read as the reverse complement.
CCTATCCCTGATGGAAGTGACATCTCCCGATTTTATTTATCGGGAATACAACGGACAGCAGGAAATAGCTTCTAAAAATAATCATCAATCATCAATCAAAAAATGAACAGTTTAATCCAAAAACAAAAATGAAATTATGAACATTGAAAACACAAAAGCACAGATGCGTAAAGGTGTTCTCGAATTTTGCATCCTATCCGTATTGAAAGAAAAAGATGCATACACATCGGAAATACTAGACACTTTAAAAAACGCAAAATTACTCGTAGTGGAGGGTACTATTTACCCACTACTGACACGACTAAAAAACGACGGATTATTAAGCTACCGTTGGGAAGAATCAACATCAGGACCACCAAGAAAATATTATGGTCTTACTGAAATAGGACAAACCTTTTTAAACGAATTAAATGGTACTTGGACAGAATTGTCTGATGCCGTAAATCTAATCACAAACCAAAAATAAGAGTCATGAACAAAACTGTAAATATAAACTTAGGCGGAATGTTCTTTCATATAGATGAAGATGCATACCAAAAACTAACTCGTTATTTTGATGCTATAAAGCGTTCTCTATCCAATTCATCTGGTCAAGAAGAAATCATCAAAGACATTGAAATGCGCGTTTCGGAATTACTGAACGAGAAACAAAAAAGCGACAAACATGTTGTGGGTTTAAAAGATGTTGACGAAGTGATTACGGTCATGGGACAACCTGAAGACTATATCATTGAAGAAGACAATAAAACAAATCAAACCTTTACAGAAACTTCTAATAGAAGAGTAAAAAAACTATATAGAGATAAAGAAAAAGGAATGATAGGCGGTGTAGCTGCTGGACTTAGTCATTATTTTGGAATTGATACTGTATGGATTCGAATTTTATTAATAATATCAGTTTGGGGATTTGGAACAGGTGTATTAGCCTACATCATTCTTTGGATTGTAACGCCAGAAGCAGTAACCACATCCGAAAAATTGGAAATGACTGGAGAACCAGTTAACATTTCGAATATCGAAAAAAAAGTTCGTGAAGAATTTGAAAACGTTTCTGACAAAATTAAAAATGTTGATTATGACAAATACGGTAATCAAATAAAGTCGGGAGCAAATAAAATAGGAAGTTCATTTGGAGATTTTATCCTATCTGTTTTCAAAGTATTTGCTAAATTTCTCGGTATCCTATTAATCATCACAGGATTAACAACATTAATCTTTTTACTGATAGGCGTATTCACATTAGGCTCTTCCACTTTTATTGATTTCCCTTGGCAAAGCTTTGTTGAAGCAGGGAACTTTACGGACTACCCTATTTGGTCATTTGGCCTTTTAATGTTCTTTGCTGTAGGAATTCCTTTCTTTTTTCTAACGCTATTGGGCTTTAAATTATTGGCTCCGAACATGAAATCGATCGGAAACATTGCTAAATATACATTATTAGCACTTTGGATAATTGCGGTAGCATTAGCAATCTCTATTGGAATAAGACAAGCAACTGCATTTGCAATTGATGGTAGAGTGGTACACAAAGAAAATATAATATTACAACCTAGTGACACTTTGTTTATTAAATTCAAACACAATGACTATTATGCAAAAAATGTGAATGATAGAAATGATTTCAAAATTACCCAAGACTCCACTGACAATGATGTTATTTATTCAAATGAAGTTAGTTTTAAAATCGAAAAAACAGACGAGAAAATACCCTATATTCAAATAGAAAAAGAGGCAAAAGGAAAATCTTTATCTGAAGCTAAAAAAAGAGCAAAAGAAATTAAATACAACTACAAAATAATTGGAAATCAATTAATACTTGATAACTATCTATTGAGTGATTTAAAAAATAAATACAGAGATCAAGAAATTGAAGTCACATTATACTTACCCGAAGGAACTTTATTTAAAGCAGATTCAAGTGTGCAAAACTATGATAGATCTAATGATGAGTTTTTTAACTTACACTACAGTTCAGATAAATATCTTTACCAAGTAATGGACACAAAAGTAAAATGTTTGGATTGTCCAGCTGATGAAGATGAGGATAATGATGTGGATGTTGATAATAATGAAGACGACCACGCTACAGTAACAATTAATAAAAACGGGGTTTCAATTACGAATGATACTATAATTAAAGGGAACAATGATATCAAAGAGTTGAAAATAAACAAAGACGGTATCATCATTAAAACTAAATAATCATGCTAAAAATCATCACAATCATCACAAAGTTCATATTAGTTGCGTTAACTGCATTATTGTTTGCATCTTGCAACTATTCGATAAATTCAAAATCTATTAAAGGTAGTGGAAATGTTACGACCGAAAATAGAAAGGTAGAAGGAGACTTTAAAAGTATAGAAGTAAGCAATGCTATTGATCTTGTTATTGAGCAAGGTGATAATAAGGAAATTAGTGTTGAGGCGGATGATAACTTGCAAAATAGCATTACTACAAAAGTTGAAAATGGAGTACTTATTGTTGCATGTGATTACAATTCATTTATTAATATTGAGTCGAAAAAAGTCACTGTTAAAATGCCAATTATTGAAGAACTACAAGCGTCAAGCGCCTCCTCAATACGAAGCATCAATACGTTGAAAGGAGAAAAAATTAGTCTTAGAGCTTCTAGTGCCGCAACTATTGATGTGAAAATTGAATCCGATAATATAGCTAGCAAATCAAGTAGTGGTAGCACTATTTCAATGAATGGTATGGCTCTTAACTTAGAAGCAATAGCTTCTAGCGGAAGCACAATCAATGCCAAAGAATTATTAGCCAATGAAGTGAGCGCAAAATCATCTAGCGGATCATCAATACATGTTCATCCCATAGTAAGTTTGAAAGCAAAAGCTTCTAGTGGTAGCTCTATTACTTATAATAATACGCCACATTCACTTGAAAAAAATTCAAGCTCTGGAGCAAGTATTGATAGAGATTAGCTTACCTAATATAGAATTATTACCAAAATCATTCATTAAAAATGGATGATTTTTTTATATTTGTAAAAACCATAATTTAATGTCATAATGAAAAATTACATCAATGTACTTCTACTTCTTATATCTACAACTATAACATTGGCGCAAAGTAAAGAAAAAATAAAAGGATCTAAAAAGGTAACGACTGAACAAAGAGAAATAGGTTCTTTTAAAAGTATTGAAGTTGAAGATAATATTGAAGTATACTTAGAAAGAGGAGAGAAAACAGAATTAAAAATTGAAGCAGATGACAATTTACATGATATCATTTCAATTGACTTAAGAGATAATGTATTGCGTGTTTACACTAGTAAAGAAGCAATTCGATACAAGAAGTTAATAGTAAAAATAACTTATACCAAAGACCTTAATTCAATATCTGCAAAAAATGATGTAGCAATAAATGCTATTCAAGAAGTACAGATTGATACTATTGCCTTTAAGACATTTGATAATGCTCAACTATTTTTAAATGTAAATTCAAAAGATTTTCTTTTAGAGTCAAATGATAAATCGAAGGTAGAGTTAAATCTAAAATCAGAAAAATCTAAAATCGTATTAAGTCAAAATGCCTCTTTAAAATCTTTAACCACAACTCAAGATTTCATTTGTGATTTATATCAAAAATCAGAAGCTAAAATAGAAGGTAGCGCAACCAATGGCGTTATCAGAATTGATAGCAACTCCAATCTAACTGCCAATAAATTAACTATAAAAAATATTGATTTAACAGCTGAAGGATATTCAACTGGCTCTGTTTATGCCGAAACTAGTATCAGCATAGCTGCTTCTGATAAATCAGAGATACAACTTTTTGGGGAGCCAAAAATTGAAATGAAAAAATTCACTAATGAGGCTAAGCTACTTAAAAAGGTGAAATAATATCTTCTTGTATTTTTATAAAAAAAGTCCCAATTTATACAAATTGGGACTTTTTTTTATTGCCATTATAGCATTGTATTATTCTTTGGAAGCTAAATATCGCTCTGCATCTAGAGCGGCCATACATCCTGTGCCAGCAGCAGTAATTGCTTGACGATACACATGATCTGCAGCATCACCAGCTACAAAAACACCAGCTACATTCGTTTTAGAAGTACCAGGAGTATTTATAATATATCCTGTTTCATCTAATGAAATATAATGTTTAAAAATATCAGTATTGGGTTTATGCCCAATAGCAACAAAGAAACCTGTAGCTTCAATATCAAACGCTTCATTTGTAGTTTTATTCAATGCCTTAACACCCGTAACGACTTGTTCATCACCTAAAACTTCAACAGTATCATGATTCATTAAAATAGTAATATTCTCTGTTTTACGAACACGTTCTTCCATGATTTTTGAAGCACGGAATTTTTCGCTTCTCACTAACATTGTTACTTTTTTACAAAGTTTAGATAAATAGTGCGCTTCTTCACAAGCTGAATCTCCAGCTCCTACAATTACTACTTCTTGATTTCTATAGAAAAATCCGTCACAAACAGCACAGGCAGAAACTCCTCCACCCATTTTTAAATAGTGTTGTTCAGATGGCAGTCCTAAATATTTAGCCGAAGCACCGGTAGAAATAATCACCGTTTCACAGTGCAATTCTTTAGTATCATTAATCCATACTTTATGTACATCCCCAGAAAAGTCTACTTTAGTAGCCCATCCATCACGTACATCAGTACCAAAACGTTGTGCTTGCGCTTGCAATTGAACCATCATCTCTGGTCCTGTTACTCCATCTACATAACCTGGGAAATTTTCTACTTCATTAGTTGTAGTTAATTGTCCTCCTGGTTGGATTCCTTGGTATAAAACGGGATTCATGTTTGCTCTGGCTGCATATATTGCTGCAGTATAACCTGCTGGTCCAGAACCTATAATAAGACATTTAATTTTTTCGATTGTATCTGACATAATAAGGTTGTATTATAATTTTAAAGGTACAAAATTAAGTTATAATTGCTTGAATATTGAACTTGCGCAATTAGTTTTTGTTATTCTACAATAAAAAAAATCCCTTCTGTGGATACAGAAAGGATCTTTAGTCGGGGTGGCAGGATTCGAACCTGCGGCCTCCTGCTCCCAAAGCAGGCGCGATAACCGAGCTACGCTACACCCCGAAAGCGGGTGCAAATATAGAACTATTTTTTGCTTATGCAAAACTATTTCAGAAATAAGAAATAATTAATTTAGAATAAAAATAATACTTTAAAAATCTCCCTAAATTATATATAATAAACGCCTAGCCCAGATGGTAGTGAAAAGACTCGCAGTACTTCCTGTTATTTTTTCTTGCTATAAAAGAGCGACTAAAAGAAGCTCCTTTTATAGCATTAGAAAAAACACTGAAGTACAAGAACTTGAAACAAACAGCTGGAATAGCTCCTTAAAATTAACGCTCCTTTTTTTTAAAATGAAATAGTTCAATTGACAACTAATCAAGCTTTAACAAATGTTAACAAAATAGATTTTTAGAAACCATAATTAATTGTATTTTTACGGTTCAAAATTTAGAAAAATAAATGGGCAAAATCATTGCGATTGCTAATCAAAAAGGAGGAGTTGGAAAGACAACGACATCAGTAAATCTTGCTGCATCCTTAGGGGTTTTAGAAAAAAAAGTACTACTTATTGACGCTGACCCTCAAGCTAATGCTAGTTCAGGGTTAGGTATTGATGTGGAAAGTGTAGAAATTGGAACCTATCAAATTCTGGAACACAGCAACACTCCCAGAGAAGCTATAGTAAAATGTTCTGCGCCAAATGTGGATGTAATTCCATCTCATATTGACCTTGTTGCCATCGAAATTGAATTGGTAGACAAAGAAAATAGAGAATATATGCTTAAAAAAGCATTGGAAGATATAAAAGACGAATACGACTACATCATTATAGATTGTGCACCATCATTAGGATTGCTTACTTTAAATGCATTAACAGCGGCAGACTCTGTTATTATTCCAATACAATGTGAATATTTTGCACTCGAAGGTTTAGGTAAATTATTAAATACTATAAAAAGTATTCAAAAAATTCACAATCCAGATTTAGACATTGAAGGTTTGTTATTAACAATGTTTGACTCTCGTTTGCGTTTATCGAACCAAGTTGTAGAAGAAGTTCAAAAACATTTCAACGATATGGTTTTTGATACCATTATCCAACGAAATGTAAAACTGAGTGAAGCACCAAGTTTTGGTGAAAGCATTATAAACTATGATGCAACAAGTAAGGGAGCGACTAACTACTTACACTTAGCTCAAGAAGTTATAAAGAAAAACAGTAAATAGTTTTATGGCAAAAGCAATAAAAAAACAAGCCTTAGGAAGAGGATTATCTGCATTATTAAAAGATCCGGAAAATGATATAAAATCCGTAGATGATAAAAATGCTGATAAAGTTGTAGGAAATATTATTGAGCTTGAAATTGATGCGATTGAAATAAATCCATTTCAACCAAGAAGTAATTTCAATGAAGAATCATTGCGAGAACTCGCTACTTCCATCAAGGAATTAGGCGTTATTCAACCTATTACCGTACGAAAATTAGACTTTAATAAATACCAATTAATTTCAGGGGAGCGTCGTTTACGTGCTTCTACTTTAGTTGGACTTACAACAGTTCCAGCATATATTCGTATTGCAAACGACAATGAATCATTGGTGATGGCTTTAGTTGAAAATATTCAACGTCATGATTTAGATCCTATTGAAATCGCACTTTCATACCAACGATTGATTGATGAAATTCAATTGACTCAAGAGCAAATGAGTGAACGTGTTGGGAAAAAACGGTCTACTATCGCTAATTACTTGCGCCTTTTAAAATTAGATCCAATTATTCAAACAGGAATTCGTGATGGCTTTATCAGTATGGGACATGGTCGTGCTATAATAAACATTGAAGATCTTGACATTCAAACTGATATCTATCAAAAAATTGTAAGTCAGAATCTTTCCGTTCGTGATACAGAAGCATTGGTAAAAAACTATCAAGACAGCTTGAAACCAAAACCAGCTACAAAAGCAAAAGCAGCTTCTTTTGAAATTGAAGAGTCACAAAAGAAAGTGTTCTCTACTTATTTTGGAAACAAAGTAGATGTAAAAGTAGCAGGAAATGGTAAAGGAAAAATTACAATTCCTTTTCAATCCGAAGAAGATTTAAAAAGAATCATCGAATTAATAAAGGGATAGTGAATAAACTTATTTCCATAGGAATACTTTTCTTTATTTTAGGAAATGCTACTGTTTTTGCTCAAGCAAAAAAAGAGGCTGTTCTAGTCGCAAAAGACACTTTAAAATCAAATGATATCGATCCTTTAACCCCAGCAAAGGCGGCTTTTTACTCCGCTATTTTACCTGGTTTAGGTCAAGCATACAATAAAAAATATTGGAAAATCCCACTGGTATATGGTGCTATTGGTACTAGTCTTTATTTTTATCTAGATAGTAATAAAAAATACCATCAATATAGAGATGCGTACAAACGAAGATTAGAAGGATATAGTGATGATAATTTTACTTATTTAGATAACGCTAGATTAATTTCTGGTCAAAAATTCTATCAACGCAACCGCGATTTATCCGCTTTATTCGTTGTAGCATTTTATGCTTTAAACATAATAGATGCTAATGTTGATGCAGCCCTAATACAGTTTAATGTTGATGAAAACTTATCAATACGTCCAATTATTTACCCCAATGATGTAACATTCAAAACAAATGTGGGTCTAACTCTTAATTATAATTTTTAGAGCACAACTAAAACTATTGGTTTCTCTATAATTTTTTTAATTTATAAAATACAAAACAAATGAAAATTGCGCTTTTAGGATATGGTAAAATGGGTCAAGTAATTGAAAGAATCGCGCTGATAAGAGGGCATGAAATCGTTTTGAAAAAAGACGAGCATAATACTTATGAAGGGCTATCAAATGCTGATGTTGCCATTGATTTCAGCATCCCAACTGCAGCTGTAAGCAATATTTCAAATTGTTTTGAAAACAATGTACCAGTAATCTCAGGAACAACTGGATGGTTAGAGCATTATGAAGAAATGGTTGCCTTATGTAATGAAAAAAACGGAGCCTTTCTATCTAGTTCAAACTTTAGTCTGGGTGTAAATATTTTCTTTGAACTCAATGAATATCTGGCCAAAATGATGGCGAAATTAGACAGCTACAGCATTGAGATGGAGGAAATTCACCATACTCAAAAACTAGATGCCCCAAGTGGAACTGCAATCTCTTTAGCCAAAGGCGTTATTGAAAACAGTAATTACACCAACTGGACATTAGAAACTCCTGAAGCTAACGAAATTCATATTGAAGCGAAACGAATTGGAACTGTTCCGGGCACACATACCGTGACTTACAATTCCGTTGTTGACAGTGTAGAAATAAAACATACCGCACATAGCCGTGAAGGCTTTGCACTTGGAGCCGTTATCGCTGCCGAATGGATTTTTGGTAAAAAAGGAGTCTTCTCGATGAAAGATGTTCTGGATTTAAAATAAACGTATTATATCTATTTTTAGAGGTTAGCTATTTCGAGAAAAACTACCTTAAAAATTAAACTTTAAATAAAAAATTATGACACTATATCATTGGTTTGTGTTTTTCTTATTCATCCAAATTGTTCACTTTTTAGGAACATGGAAGTTATATGAGGCTGCAGGAAGAAAACGTTGGGAAGCTGGAATACCAGTTTACAATGCTATCGTTTTGATGAAAATCATTGGCCGCCCAACTTGGTGGACTATATTACTTTTCATACCCATTATTAACTTAATCATGTTTCCAATTATTTGGGTTGAAACATTAAGAAGTTTTGGAAAATGCTCTACTCTAGATTCTTTTTTAGGAATAATAACTTTTGGATTATACATTTACTATATTAATTACACCCAAAAATTAAATTATGTATCTGACAAAAGCACAACTTCTGAAAACAAAACAACTGATACATTAAGTTCTTTACTTTTTGCCATTATAGTAGCGACTTTAGTACATACTTATTTTGTTCAACCTTATACGATCCCAACTTCTTCCTTAGAAAAATCGTTATTAGTAGGTGATTTTCTATTTGTAAGTAAAGTAAATTACGGGGCACGGATCCCTATGACTACCGTAGCATTACCAATGGTTCATGATTCCATACCTTTTATTAAAACCAAATCATACCTTAATTGGCCACAATTGCCTTATTTAAGATTACCCGGTATAGAGAAGATCAATCGTACGGATATCGTGGTTTTTAACTGGCCAGTAGATACGGTTCATTATTTCTTTGAAGCTAAAGGAAAACCTGGAGTTATCAAACCAATTGATAAAAAATCAAATTATGTAAAACGATGTGTGGGAGTACCTGGCGATAGTTTATCTATCAAAGATGGAATTGTCTACATCGATGGTAAAATCTTGCAATTACCTGAACGTGCTAAACCTCAATTTTCATATACTGTAGCATTAGATGGAAAAACACCCATTGATTTTGAATATTTACTTAAGGATCTTGATATTACGGATGCTGTTTATTTTAAAAATAACGAAACAAAAGATACACTACTTTTCAGAGCACTTACTGCTGCAGGAGCGGAAAGATTAAAAAATGTTCCTGGAATAACTTCAGTAATCAGGGAAATTTCTAGAACTCCAGAAGCTGCTATATTCCCTCAAAACACCAAATGGAATCAAGATAATTTTGGTCCAATTTATATTCCACAAAAAGGAAAAACAGTTGCACTTACAGTGGAGTCATTGCCTTTTTACAAAAGAATCATTACGGACTATGAATTGAAGAATGATAATGGTGAAAAAAATGACCTTAAGGTAACAGGAAATGAAATTCGATTGAATGGCGAAGTTGTAAAAGACTATACTTTCAAACAAAACTATTACTGGATGATGGGAGACAACCGCCACAACTCTGAAGATAGCCGTTATTGGGGATTTGTTCCAGAAAATCACATTGTAGGTAAACCTATATTCATCTGGATGAGTTGGGATACCAATGGAAAAGGATTGAACAAAGTTCGTTGGGATAGAGTCTTTACAACCGTAAACGGGGAAGGACAACCACAGTCATATTTTAAATATTTCTTAATTGCACTAGCTGCTTTCTTCGCTGGTGAATATTTTTGGAAAAAAAGAAAAGAGAATAAAAATTAGTCAAAAGTTTCAAAGTCGGAAGTCATAAAATACTCTTTTAAGAGCAACTTTATGACTTCCGACTTTATTACTTTATAACTTTAGACAAATATGAACACTTTACTGTACCCAACCTATTTTCCTTCAATTAGCCATTTTGCAGCGATGCTTCAGGCAGAGAAAATCACGTTTGAAATTGAAGATAATTTCCAAAAGCAAACCAATCGCAACCGAACTTATATCTACAGCCCAAACGGAATTCAACTCTTAAACATTCCCGTTAAGCACTCCAAATTAATCCGCCAGAAAACGAAAGACATTCAAATTGAACCTGAGTTTGATTGGCAAAAACAACACTTCAAATCACTAGAAGCAGCTTATAGAAGTTCCCCTTTCTTTGAATTTTTTGAAGATGATATTCGTGTTATTTTCGAAAAAAAATACAAATACTTAATGGATTTAAATTTTGAAACCATAGCTGTTGTTTCGAAATGTTTGCGAATGAAATTAGAATTTGATACTACTACTGAATACTTTCATGAAGTAGATACCAGCATTATAAAAGACTTTAGATTTTTGGTAGAAGGGAAAAAAGACGTTTCTTCTTTTGAAAAGTATCCGCAGGTTTTTGATGACAAATATGACTTTATCAATAACCTAAGTATTCTTGACTTGTTATTCAATGAGGGTAAATTCACTACTGACTATTTAAAAGCCCAAACTATTATACTCCAATAAAAGAACTATTACAAAGATAGTTTGACCATAATAGGATAATGATCTGAATTATCAAAATCAGAGAAGCTTTCAAATTTCTTAACTATCATTTTTTCATCGGCAAAAATATAATCAATTCTCGCAGGATAATACCTGAATTTATACGTTTGCCCAAAACCAGTACCTGCTTCCTCAAAACTATCTTTAAGCGTTCCTTTAATGTTTCTATACACATAAGAAAAAGCACTGTTATTCATATCTCCACAGATAATTATAGGATACTCACATTGTTTCTTATGCTCTTTTAAAATCTCTGCTTGTTGTTGTTGCTGTTTAAACGCCTTACTGATTCTTATCAATAACATTTGTGACTTATCCTGATTTATCACATTTATATTTTCAGAAATTTCGTTAACATCTGGTGTGATTTTTATAGATTGAAGATGCATGTTATAGACTCGAATAATATCCTTACCCTTTTTTATGTCAGCATAAATTACATTATTATTCGAATTAGGAAATACAATATCGCCTTGATTAATAATGGGAAATTTAGAAAAAATCGCCTGCCCCGTTTTAATTTTATTGCCCTCCATAAAAATATATTTATAGCGGTACACTTTCAAGTCAATATTTGCCGAAGAAGAAAATTCTTGAATACACAGAATATCTGGGTTTTTTTCATTGATAAAAGTCAAAATATCACCAGGAACATCTTCTTTATCTATCCACTTGAATAAATTAAATAAACGAACATTATAGCTCATTACTTTAAAGTCTTTGTCATCTTCAGGATACGCTTTAGAAGAAAATTTATAAAATTTATTAATAAACGTGATCCCCATCAAAAGTACTAATCCAGACAAAATCATTCTTTTTTTGAATTGGAGCCCCCAATACATAAAAAATAATCCATTCAATATAAAAAACATTGGCATGAAAAGTGTCAAAACAGACAAAATCGGAAACAGCTTTGGCGCTAAAAAAGGCAAAACATAGGCCACAAAGGTGACTATTGTCAGAACAATATTTAAAAAAAACATTCCTTTATTGAACCATGAAAGGTTTTTCATATTGGTATTTATTCAGTTAATTACTTTGCTAAATTAATAACGCAAAATTGCTTCTTTTATTTACGAAAAATACTATAAAAGTACTACTTCCCTGCTTTGAACAGAAATTCTTTTTCTTCTTTTGTCAAACTATCATATCCAGACTGACTGATTTTATCCAAAATTTCATCAATTTGTTGTTGCGCTTTATCTTTTGTCATAATTCTAGAAGCAGTCGTACCTACAGGCTTAGTATAGTTTTTATGTACTTTTTTGAAAGGTGTTTTGGGTGACACCTTAAATAAATTAGTAAAAAAATCAATGATTCTACTTACAATCGTACTCAAATCAGTTCCGTTTTGAAGTAGTTTTATAAAGACAAAACCGAACAGTGCCCCAGCTAAATGCGAGATATGACCACCGGTATTATCTAAACGAAATTGCATGAGATCAAGTATAAGAATAACAGCAGTAATGTGCCACAATTTTACATTTCCAATCAAAAGCAAACGCACATTCATTAAAGGCTGATAGGTTGTCACAGCAACCAAAATACCCATAATAGCAGCTGATGCACCTACAATTGAGGCACTAATTCCAAGTAAATAATAGCCTAAGACAAAGGAAAACCCTGCAAATATGGCGCTTAAAATATAAACTCCTAAATATTGTTTTTGGGTAAAAAAAGTTAAAAATAAAGTACTTGAAAAATTCAACACCATCATATTAAAAACCAAATGCCAGAAACCATCATGAAAAAAAGCATAGGTTAGGAATGTCCACGGTTTGAATAAAAAGTTAGAAGAGTCTGTAGACAAAGCGATCCAAGTTGGAAAATTAAATACCCCTCCTTTAAATTCATAAAAAAAAAGTAATGAAACTAAAAAACAACCTACATTCCAATAGATTAATCTATTAGCTATACCTCCTAATTTGTATTGAATTTTTAAGTCGTCTAGAATATTCATTTTTTATATTTAGAATTTACAAATAACCCCTATTAATTCCAACGATTGCCATCAAACTGATTTTTTTTCCAATACCATGAAATCAAAAACCCAAATAAAGCACCACCAACATGCGCAAAATGGGCGATTCCTGGCCCACCACTTCCAAAAATAGATTGTCCAGAAACCCCTAAATACAAATCTACTAAAACTAATCCTGGAACAAAATACTTTGCTTTAATTGGTATAGGAATAAACATCAAAGCCAACTCTGCATTAGGAAACATAAATGCAAAAGCGACAATAACACCGTAAATAGCTCCAGAAGCCCCAACTACAGTCCCCATATAGGCACTAGTGAAATTTTGAAATTCCGATGGAGACAACAATTGTTGCCATTGTGTATTAATTTTCCCTTCATTTAAAAGTTGTAATACTTCCACTTTAGAAAAACCATTAGCCATTAATGTATTCATTCCCTCTTGAAAATAATAATAGTTTATTCCCGTATGCAATAGTGCCGCTCCTAAGCCGCAAGAGAAATAAAAGAATAGAAACTTCTTACCTCCCCAATAATGCTCCAAAGCCGAACCAAAAGAATATAATGCAAACATGTTGAAGAAAATATGCATAAATCCTCCATGCATAAACATATGCGTGATAGGTTGCCAAAATTGAAAATTAGTGTTTTCCGGGAAATACATCGCCAACATTTGGTAAGCAGCGTCTCCAACAATTTGTGTTCCTATAAAAAATAGGATATTAATTATAATTAATTGTTTTACCGTTTCGGTTACATTTCTCATAGTGCAAATTTTTTATCTAAATCTTCCACACGCATCGTGATGAAAGTCGGTTTTTGAAAAGGGGAAACATTGGGATCTTTACAGGCAAAAAGACCGTTAACCAAGTTTTCTTGTTCTTTTATTGTTAAAGTAGTCCCTGTTTTCACAGCCAAACTTTTGGCCATTGATTTTGCTATTGTATCATTCTGGCTAAAGCTACTTTCAGGAATTCCATCCTGTAAATCACTTAATAATTGTTCTAACACCATCGAAACCTCACTTTCAGTCACATTGACTGGAATTCCAGAAATAACCACATGATCTGAATTTGTTTCTTCAAAAACAAAACCGGTATTAACCAGAGAAAGTTTTAATTCTTCAATTAGATCCATCTCAGTGGACGAAAAAAACAAATCCAATGGAAATAATAATTGCTGGCTTGATGCTTGATGAACTGTCATATTTGTCAAAAACTGCTCATACAAAACACGTTGATGTGCACGCTGTTGATCTACAATAACCATTCCTGATTTTATAGGCGAAACAATATATTTTTTATGAATTTGGTACGAATTATGAACTGCTTGCTCTACCTCTTCGTCATTAAACAAAGACCCTGTGACTTCATCACTTTCAAATGAAAAATCAGTATTACTTGTAAAAACATCAGAATCTTGTTTTAAACCCACATACAAACTTTCCCAATTGGCCGTAGATTCTGGTTTTTTATAACTAGAATAATGTTTATTTACTTTGTCATCCGAAAATGGATTAAAAGTGCTATCAACCTGAATTGTAGGAGTTTCTCCTTTAGCATCTTTATAACTGTAAGGCGTATCCAAGTTCGCATCACGATCAAAATCCAAAACTGGCGCCACATTAAACTGCCCTAAACTGTGTTTAATAGACGCTCGTAAAATGGCATATAAAGCATGTTCATCGTCAAACTTAATCTCGGTTTTTGTAGGATGAATATTGATATCTATCGTATTAGGCGGAACCGTTAAGTATAAAAAATAACTCGGTTGTGCTCCATCTTTTAAAATACCATCGTAGGCAGCCATAACGGCATGATGCAGATAGCCACTTTTTATAAATCGGTCATTAACAAAGAAAAACTGTTCTCCCCTATTCTTTTTAGCAAATTCAGGTTTACTTACAAACCCTTGAATAGTTACGATTTCAGTTTCTTCTTGAACAGGAACTAATTTTTCATTGGTTTTACCCGAAAAAATAGTGACAATTCTTTGTCTTAAACTAGCGGAAGGTAAATTGAACATCTCACTACCATTATGATAAAAAGTAAAATAAATATTGGGATGTGCCAATGCGACACGTTGAAACTCATCAATAATGTGACGGTATTCTACGGTATCTGATTTTAAAAAATTACGACGAGCCGGAATATTAAAAAATAAATTTTTAACCGCAAATGAAGTTCCTTTAGGTAGAACAGCCACTTCTTGTGACATAAATTTACTGCCTTCCACCACAATTTGAGTTCCTAATTCCTGTTGATCTTGCTTGGTTTTCATTTCAACATGCGCAATAGCAGCAATAGAAGCTAATGCTTCACCGCGAAAACCCTTTGTGTGTAATGAAAATAAATCTTCGGCTTGACGGATTTTTGATGTAGCATGACGCTCAAAACACAATCGAGCATCAGTTACATTCATCCCTAAACCGTTGTCAATAACTTGAACCAAAGCTTTACCAGCATCTTTTATGATTAACTTAATATCTGTAGCTCTAGCATCAACCGCGTTTTCGAGTAATTCTTTGACTACTGAAGCCGGTCTTTGCACCACTTCTCCAGCAGCAATTTGGTTCGCAACGTGATCAGGAAGTAATTGGATTATACTCGACATTAATAAATATAAGTTTTAAAGTTTAAGGTTTCCATTATTTAAAACCGTAAGCACAAATTTAATGAATTTCTACTCGGTTTAATAGTCCGTTCCATCATAAATAAAACAAAAAAAACCTATACTATTTTTAGAACAGTATAGGTTTCATAATTAAATATTTACTTTTTTATTCTTCTAGTTTCAACGGCAAATCTTCGATTTGTAATTGACCAGAAGACAGTAATGTTTGTTTCTTATACTCATGCGCCAAAGAGGCTTGTTGACGAATGTAGGCCATTTTAATAGCCGCAATTGCCGCTTCAGTACCTTTGTTTCCGTGAATACCACCACTTCTATCTATTGACTGTTGCATCGTATTATCAGTAAGGACACAAAAAATAACTGGAATATCCGTTTGAACATTCAAATCTTTAATTCCTTGAGTTACGCCCTCACAAACAAAATCAAAATGTTTGGTTTGTCCCTGAATTACACATCCAATAGCGATTACAGCATCTACATTTTGGGTTTGCAACATCTTCTTGCATCCATAAATAAGTTCAAAGCTGCCTGGAACATTCCACCTGATGATATGATTCGCAGGAACTTCATTGTCTAAAAAAGCTTCATGTGCTCCATTATAAAGCCCTTCAGTTATTACTTCATTCCATTCAGCAACAACAACTCCAAAACGAAAATCTTTCGCATTAGGAACTGCATTTTTGTCATAAACGGATAAATTTTTATTTACTGTTGCCATTTGATTGTCAATTTTAATATTATTTTTTTGATTTCAGATGTTAAAGATAGCTTGTTGAATCAACAATCTAAAATCTACAACAAGTAATCTTAAAACTTTTACTATTGAGCCAATCCAATTAAACCATCAACAGAAGCCGCTTCAGGAGATGAATCAAAATTATCTTTAATATCAGTAAAATATTTCAATGCATCTTCTTTTTTTCCTAGAGCCAAAGCTGTTTTTCCAGCTTTCAATAAGAAACGTGGAGTAGTAAAATCATTTTTATTTGCTTCTATTGCTTTAATATAGTTTTCCAAAGCTTCTTTTGGCTGGTTCTTTTGAGAATAAGCATCACCAATTGCTCCTTTTGCCAAAGCTCCCAATACAATATCTTCTGATTTGAATTTACTCAAATAATCAATCGCTTCTGTATATTTACCTGTATTTAAGTACGCCATACCCGCATAGTAATTAGCTAAATTTCCCGCATCAGTTCCTGAATATTCATCAGCAATTTTTAAAAATCCAAATTTACCTTCAGATCCATTCAATGACAACTTATAAAGTGAATCACTTGCAACACCATCTGTAGCTTGTTGGAAATTTTGTTGTGCAACAAACATTTCCTCAGCAGCTTCCGTTTGTTTTGGTTCAGCAATAAATTTTTGATAAACTAAATAACCAATGGTTACCAAAGCGACAGCTCCTACAATTCCAATGATGAATTTTTGGTTTTTGGCAACAAAATCTTCTGTTTTTGAAGCAGTTTCATCTAATGTAGAAAATACACCTGCTGTAACACTGTCTTTTTCATCAACAATTACTTCTTCAACTCCATCTTTTACTTCTTTCTCTTTTGGTGCTTTATATCCTCTTTTACTGTAAGTAGCCATTTAAATTTAATTTAGTGAACCGCAAAAATAAAATTTTTATTCAAACCGACGCAAAAAAAAAGGAATTTTATATTTATAATAAAAAAAATAAGCTTTTATACAAGTACTGCTTCGGTAAAAAGCAAAAACATTTAAAACAGAAAAGCCCTAAATACCCTTTATATCGATATTTTTCAATAATTTGCGCCCACTTTAAAAGTCATTTTAAAAAACAACAAACTCTTCCATACCAGCAAGCTTTAAAAGATGTATTTAAAAAAAATATCCTTATTCAATTACAAAAATTTTTCAGAAGCCAACTTCGAGTTTGACGGTAAAATAATTTGTTTTGTAGGTAAAAACGGTATTGGTAAAACCAATGTATTGGATGCTATCTATCATTTATCGTACGGAAAGAGTTATTTCAATCCTTTGGCTGTCCAAAACATCAAACATGGCGAAGAATTTTTCGTGATTGATGCTGAGTTTATAAAAAATGAACGGTCAGAGCAGGTAGTATGTAGTTTAAAGAAAGGACAGAAAAAAGTATTAAAACGCAATGGCAAGGCTTACGATAAATTTTCAGATCATATTGGATTCATTCCTCTTGTTATAATATCACCCGCCGACAGAGATTTGATTGTAGAAGGAAGTGAAACCAGAAGAAAATTCATGGACAGTGTCATCTCACAATTGGATCCACATTACTTACAGCAGTTAATCCAGTATCAAAAAGTAATGAGTCAACGCAATGCACTATTAAAATATTTCGCACTAAATCATGTTTTTGAAAATGACACTCTCTCTATATATAATGAACAACTCAATGGATATGGTGATTATATTTTTAAAAAGAGAAAAGAGTTTATAGCTGAATTCATCCCTATTTTCAATGCACACCATCATGCGATAACAGGTTCTCAAGAAACAGTACAACTTGTATATGAAAGTCATTTATTCGAAAAAAACTTATTGACTCTTTTACAAGAAAACATTAATAAAGACAGAGCTTTACATTACACAAGTGTTGGGACACATAAAGATGATTTATCCTTTGAAATAGATGGTCATCCCATCAAGAAATTTGGATCTCAAGGCCAACAAAAGTCTTTTCTTATTGCTTTAAAACTAGCTCAATTTGAATTTTTAAAAAAACAAAGTGGGGTAAAACCTATTTTACTATTTGATGATATCTTTGACAAATTAGACGAAAGTCGAGTTGCTAAAATTATTGAAATGGTCAACAGTGAAACCTTCGGACAATTATTTATTTCCGACACCCATCCTGAACGCACCGAAGCTATTGTAAAATCAACGCATCAGTCCTATAAAATATTTAACTTATGATTTGCATTTTATGACCTTCGAATACTTATAATTTACTTAATTTAGCATTTCAATTTTTTAAATACTATTTGTAATGAAATTTTTTCAAATTTTTACTGTACTCGTCTCTTCTATCATTTTATCTTGTAATGGACAAACATCAAAAAATATTAAAAAAATTGATGCTCCAGCTTTTGCAGAAAAAATAAAAACAACAGAAAACCCCCAAATTTTGGATGTACGTACCCCAGAGGAATTTGCATCAGAACATATAGAAAATGCTAAAAACATCAATTGGCTTGGAAATAGTTTCGTCAAAGATGCAGAAAATCTTGACAAAACAAAACCCGTTTTTGTGTATTGTAAAAGTGGTGGAAGAAGTGCAAAAGCAACTGAAAAACTTCAAGAATTAGGCTTTACCAATATATACGAACTCGAAGGAGGTTTTTTAAAATGGGATGCTGCAGGGCTATCGAAACCAACAGATAAAATCGTAGGAATGAGCAGTCAAGAATACAATAAATTATTAAATACGGATAAAAAAGTCTTGATCGATTTCTATGCAGAATGGTGTGCTCCTTGTAAAAAGATGGCTCCTTACCTTTCTAAAATGCAAACCGAAATGAGTGATAAAGTAGTTATCATTCGATTGAATGCGGACGAAAACAAAACGTTAATGCATGAAATGAAAATTGAGGAACTTCCTACCTTACTGCTTTATGAAAATAAAGAACTAAAATGGAAACATGCCGGTTTCATAAGCGAAGATGATTTAAAAAAACAATTATAATAGCCCCAAAATGCTATCAAAAGATACCTTACAATTCCTAGAAGACTTGAAAGCCAATAACAATAGAGATTGGTTCTTGGAAAACAAAAAAAGATACGAAGCAGTCAAAAAAGACTATCAGCAATTCGTTTCTGATTTTCTTGACGTTATGAAACCTTTAGATCCAGCACTAGAGATGCTTGAAGTAAAAAATTGTACCTTTAGAATCAATAGAGACATTCGATTTTCTAAAGACAAAACGCCTTATAAAACACACCTTGGTATTTGGTTACCTTGTGGCAGAATAAAAGGACAAAATAGACCCGGCTACTACGTACACTTAGAAAAAGAAGTAGCATTTATTGCTGGCGGACTGTATTCACCTGAAGCAGAGGAACTAAAAAAAATACGCAAAGAAATTGCATTCTTTTATGAGGATTTAGAAGAAGTTCTTAATGAAAGTGAATTCAAAAAAACCTTTGTAGATTTTGACAGAAACGAAAGAAGCACTTTAAAAAACCCTCCTCGAGGCTATGAAAAAGAACATCCTGCAATTGAATTATTAAAACTAAAAAGTTTTGAAGCTTCTCATAAAATTAACTACGAGGATATTACAAAAAAAGATTTTATTTCTAAAGCGAGTAAAAAATTGATCCTACTAAAACCATTAAACGAATTCATAGGTAGAGCTTTATCTACAGATGAATTTTAAGTATCTAGATGAAAAAAAGGAAAATACTTTTTCTTGGAGAAACCTATAGAGCCGATGCCATTACTTGGACAAATGGCCTAAAAGATTTTGGAGATTTTGAAATTGTCAGCTGGGAACTAAAAACACCTTGTGGGACTTTCATGAACCGAATCCTGCGTATTTTCGAATTTCAATTTTCTATATTTAAAATAAAAAAAATTATTAAGGCCGAACAACCGGACATGGTTATTGCCGAAAGAACCACAAGCTATGGCTTTCTAGCAGCCTTATGCGGAGTACAACCAGTAGTAATCGCACAACAAGGACGCACTGATTTATGGCCTGAAAACTCCCCTTTATATCCTTTCAAAAAAGCAATACAAAACTATGCCTTTAAAAAAGCTACTCTTATCCATGCTTGGGGACCTGCAATGACGGTTTCCATGATCGAAGCCAATGTAGACATGGATAAAGTAATGATACTACCAAAAGGAATTGATTTAAAGAAATTTGGAAATAAAAATACTGCGAAAAGCAACACAATATGCGCTATCGTTACGCGTTCACTGCTACCTGAATACCGTCATGATATTGTTTTAAAAGCTTTTGCTATTTTAAACCAAAAAGGAATCAACTTCGTACTTACTATAGTAGGAGATGGAACTGAACTTCATGGATTGAAAAAATTAGCAAAAAAATTAAATATTGAAAACAAAGTTCGATTTATGGGAAGAATTCCAAATACTGAATTACCAAAATTATTACAAGATTCTAATGTTTACATAAGCATGCCTACAACCGAAGGAGTATCGGCCTCATTATTTGAAGCAATGGCAACACTTTGCTACCCTATTGTAACAGATATTGCGGGTAACCAAAGCTGGATACAACATCGTAAAAATGGCCAACTTATAACTGTTGATGATTACAAAATGCTTGCCGAAGAATTAATATGGTCTTTTAAAAACGAGGAACATCGAAATAAAGCCATAGTAAGCAATCGGAAATTTATCGAAGAACATGCTGATTACAATACCAATATGGCTATCATAGCTAGCAAATACCATGAATTAATAAATACCGCAAAAAATAATTAGCTATGTGTGGAATTAACGGGATCTTTCATTTACAATCCCAAAGAAAAATAGACAGTCTCATTCTTACAAAAATGCGCGACGCATTAGAACATCGTGGTCCAGATGATAAAGGTATTTTCGTGGAAAATAATATCGGACTAGGACATCGACGCTTATCAATATTAGATGTTTCTGCTGCAGGACATCAACCCTTTTTATCCGATGACGAACGGTTTGTCATGGTGTACAATGGTGAAATTTACAATTTTAAAGAATTTTATCCTGAGTTAAAGAGCAACGGTTTTGATATAAAAACAGGATCAGACACAGAAGTTCTGTTAAAACTATTCCAATTGCATGGTTCAAAAATGCTTCATCGCTTAAACGGGATGTTTGCATTTGCTATTTGGGATAAATTAAAAAAGCAATTAACAGTTGTACGAGATCGAATGGGTGTTAAGCCATTATACTGTTCTTTTTACAATGAGAGTTTTTATTTTGCATCCGAACAAAAAGCACTTTTCACTGCTGGACTGCCTCTAAAAGTAGCGCAAGATGGACTTGAAGAATATATTTTTAACCGCTTTGTAGCTGGTGACAATACCTTATATGAAAATATAAAAAAGGTTTTACCAGGGCATATAATGACTATCCACGAAGGTGGAAAAGTAGTCAACGAAAAATGGTGGGATTTAAAAACTGAGATTCAAAACCATCCTAGAATTGAAAATCCTATTGAATGGTTTAGAGAAACTTTTGATGATTCTGTAAAATTAAGGATGGTAAGTGATGTTCCTGTTGGAATTTTACTTAGCGGAGGACTTGATTCTTCCTCTATACTTGCGTCATTACACGAACAAAAATATAAAAACATACAAACTTTTAACATCGGATTTAAAGAGGAAGAGCACAACGAATCTCATTTAGCCAAAATGTTAACTGAAAAGTTCGATTACCGTTTTAACACCTTAAAACTGGAAGATCAAGACTTATATGAAAACCTAGTTAAAGCTACTTATTTTCAAGACGAACCCATAATGCACCTAAACGAACCGCATCTTTTGGCTATTTCTGAATTAGCAAAACCAAAGGTAAAAGTATTGCTCTCTGGTGAAGGAGCCGACGAATTAATGGGAGGTTATGTACGTTACAAAGCATTACAATTTCCAAGCATACTAAGTTCAATTTCAAGTATAGGAAGTCTAGGCGGGTTTGAAAAAAAACCACGGTACGAAAAACTAATTCGATATGCTAAAATCAGCAAAAAACAAGATCTGATTATGTATAATAGTTGCAATATCTATCCTGAAGATATTTCGAAAGTGTATGGTATTCACAACGAGCCCAAAAACGAATTCAGACGTAAAACGTACAAAGAAGCAAAAGAATTATATCCCGACAATTTAAGACGACAAGCGCTTTATTTTGACCAACAAACCTATTTGCGTTCTTTATTATATAGAAACGATCGCGCCACTATGGGCGCTTCCATTGAATGTAGAGAACCTTTTCTAGATCAAAGATTGATTGCAGGTTTAGGTTCATTGGATGATAAATGGCTATTTACAGGTAAAAAAGGAAAATTCATTTTAAAAACGGCCATGGAAAATCGATTACCTGAAGCTATTTTAAAATTTAAAAAAGTAGGCCTTAGCGCACCTTGGGGAGATTATTTAGTAAAAAGTCCCGCTTTTAAAGATGAATTAGAATCGTTTTCTAAAAGTGAAATTTTTAAAATGCCTTATTTAGAAAATATAAATAGTGCCAAACTTATTAAGAATTTACAGCAAGGAGACACAAGAATGGTTTCCTACATAATGCCCTTATTTATGATGCACATGTGGATGAAAAGTTATACAACTAAATTTTAATCCTTACTTTTGGTCTCAAATTACAACATTAAAAAAGAAATTTCTTTTATGGAAATACTACATAATTTCTCCCTAAAAAACTACAATACATTTGGTATAGAAGCCAGTGCAAAACAATTTGTCAACGTACAAAATGTTACTGACCTTACATCTATTTTAAAACAAAATAAAACCGCAAAAAAATTCATACTTGGTGGCGGAAGCAACATGTTGTTAACACAAAACATCAATGCACTAGTACTTCACATTGATTTAAAAGGAAAAAGAATAATCCAGGAAAACGATGATTTTGTTTGGGTGGAAAGTCAAGCTGGAGAGAACTGGCATGAATTTGTATTATGGACTATTGCACAAAATTTTGGCGGACTTGAAAACATGTCCTTAATTCCCGGTAATGTAGGAACAACACCTATCCAAAACATTGGTGCCTATGGAACCGAAATCAAGGACACCTTTGTTTCTTGTAAAGCGATTACGATTGAAAATCAAGAAATAAAAAAATTTACAAAAGAGGAATGTCATTTTGGATACCGTGAAAGCATTTTTAAAAATGTCGCCAAAGATCAATACATCATTACATCTGTAGTATTTAAACTGACCAAACGCAATCATAAAATCAACACTTCTTATGGTGACATTTTGGGAGAATTAGAAAAAAACAACATCACTAACCCCTCATTAAAAGACGTTAGTAATGCGGTAATTGCAATTCGACAAAGTAAATTACCGGATCCAAAAGAACTAGGAAATAGCGGAAGTTTTTTTAAAAATCCAATTCTTTTAAAAACAGATTTCGAGAAAATACATCAACAATTTCCCGAAATGAAATATTACGAAGTCTCTGAAACGGAAGTTAAAGTACCTGCAGGATGGCTTATTGAACAAGCTGGCTTTAAAGGGAAACGTTTTGGTGATGCCGGAATTCATAAGAACCAAGCACTGGTATTAGTCAATTATGGCAATGCCACTGGACAAGAAATTCTAGCAGTATCAAAGACCATTCAAGATACTATTTTTAAGACTTTTGGTATTCATATTGAAGCCGAAGTAAACGTTATTTAGTTTTTATTAAGCATTAATACTAGTTACAAAATGTACACTCCTGATATTTATAAAAATGAGAATCAAGAAGAAATCAAGCAATTTCTTCAAGAAAATAGTTTTGGTATTCTAATCAATCAAACAAACGGGAAACTATGTGCTACTCATATTCCTCTAGAGCTCGATATCAATAAAGACGGAAAACAAATTTTGCACGGGCACATTGCCAAAGAGAACCCGCAATGGAAAGGATTTGAAGAAAACGATAGTGTTTTAGCTGTTTTTTCGGGACCACACAGTTACATTTCCTCATCGTGGTATGACCATGAAAACGTTCCGACTTGGAACTATCTAGCCGTACATGTATATGGGAAAATTAAGATAGTTGAAGGAGAAGAAGCTATAAACTCTTTAAAAAAACTAGTTGACAAATACGAGAAAAACTCAGAAAACCCCATTAGAGTAGAGGACTTATCTTCAAAAACAATGAGGCAAGTCCGCGGGATTGTAGCTTTTGAGATAGAAGTTACAGCAATTGAAGCTACCAAAAAACTATCTCAAAACCGTGATGAAAAAAACTACGAAAACATCATTACAGAGTTAGAAAAAACACAAAATAGAGATTCTATTTCAATAGCAAATGAAATGAAGAAATGCCCTAGATAAATTCTTTTAAAATTCAATAATTTAAAATTAAGAATTCATAATTCTATTCATACCTTTGCACACGATTTAAATAACTCATTAAACTCTGATGCTTATACTGATTCTTTACTTTTTTATTGTTATTGTCGCTATTCAACTTTCGTATTATTTGGGTGTTTTTGGGAAATTTGCTTTTGCAAAAGCGCAAAAAATAACACCTAAAAGAATTCCGATTTCGGTAATTGTTTGTGCCAAAAATGAAGAAGAACATGTAGCGAAATTTATTCCGTTACTAGCAGAACAAAACTATCCTGATTTTGAGATCGTCTTAATAGATGATGCCTCTAGTGATGGTACTTTGGAGCTCTTTGAAGCTTTTGAGAAAGAATATTCTAATATTCGCTTGGTAAAAGTAGAAAACAACGAAGCTTTCTGGGGTAATAAAAAATACGCCCTAACACTGGGTATAAAAGCGGCCAAAAAAGACTATTTGCTTTTTACGGATGCCGATTGTTATCCAACATCGAAAGAATGGATCACTGCAATGAGTTCCCAATTCACTATGCAAAAAACAATTGTTTTAGGGTATGGCGGATATGAAAAAATCACTAATTCATTACTTAATAAAATAATCCGTTTTGAAACGCTACTTACTGCTATTCAATACTTTTCCTGGGCAAAAATCGGACATCCCTATATGGGCGTTGGTAGAAACCTTGCGTATAAAAAGGAGGAGTTTTTTAATGTAAATGGCTTTATTAATCACATTCAAGTTCGTTCTGGAGATGACGATTTATTTATTAATGAAGCGGCCACCTCTAAAAACACAACAATTGCTTACACACCAGAAAGCTTCACTTATTCTAAACCAAAAACGTCCTATAAAGATTGGTTAATCCAAAAAAGAAGACACATCGCCACAGCCAGTCATTATAAAAAGATAGACCAGTTGCAGCTAGGTGCATTTTATTGTTCCCAATTATTATTTATCATTTTACCAATTATATTGTTGAGTTTCCAGTTCCAGTGTATATTAGTATTAGCATTATTATTCATAAGATATTTATGTGCTTGGATCGTTGTGGGATTTTCAGCAGGAAAATTAAAAGAAAAAGATTTAAAATATTGGTTCCCAGTCGTTGAAATACTACTTATATTCACGCAGATTAATATTTTTATATCTAATATTGTATCAAAACCAGTAAATTGGAAATAACAAATCAAATAGAGAAAGCCAAAAAAGGAGATCAAGCTGCCTTTACCTTTCTTTTGAATCACTATTGGAATGAAGTATATGGTTTCATGCTTAAGCGCACCGAAAATGAAACCAATGCTGAGGATATTACTATTGAAACCTTCTCTAAAGCATTTGACAAAATAGCGTCTTACAATCCAGAATTTCAGTTTAACACCTGGTTAATTAGCATTGCTAAAAATGTACATATTGATTTATTACGCAAAAAGAAATCTAGTCTTTTTGTAGAGATCACTGACAAAGAAGATCAGAAAGCTTACAATATAGCAGATACTACCCCATCTGCTGAAGATGAATTGATTACAGAGCAAAATCTTTCTCGCTTATTGCAATTCATCAAAGAATTAAAACCTCACTATCAAGAGGTAATTCAGTTGCGTTATTTTCAAGAAATGAGTTATCAAGAAATTGCCAATGCAATTGACGAGCCATTAAGTAATGTAAAAGTAAAATTGCTTCGCGCCAAAAAATTATTGGCCGAGATTATCAGGGACAAAAGATAATTAATTTTCTATTTTTAGTTAAAAAAATAAACAAATAAAAATTACTTAAGATTATCATTGTTTATTTTTTTTAAATATTAACTTTTTTAAACAATAAATTTCCTACCGTTTTCGTTCTGTTAATAAACACCATATGCTTATGATTTAAATGCTACCTAACCATTAAATCCATAAATTATGTCAAAACAAAGCCTTTACGAAGCCAACTGGATTAATCTAGTTTTCGAAAACAGAAACAAAGAATATGGTGCGTATCAACTGCGTAAGGAAAATGCCAAAACTTCTATATTGGCGCTTTTTATGGGAGTACTACTTTGCGCTTCACTTATCAGCATACCCCGAGTTTTAAGTTTTTTTAATCTAATTACTACTGCAACAACAACAATTATTGAACCCATAGACGAAATCATTCAACTAACAACGGTACAGCCACAAATAAAAAAACAGGAAGAAAAGATTCTACCTAAAACTCTTACCCAAAAGCCATTAGAATCCATTGACAAAAAACAACTCACAAATCCTATTATAGTTAAAGCACCGCTTGCCACCCCAGATCTTGCTACAACTGTTGAAAGCACTACAATAATTAAAAACACAACTGATGGAACTGGAACTATTGGTACTAGCACAACTCCTTCTCAAGGAAATAGCACCGTAATCAGTGCACCGGTAGATTATGGTGACACTGTAGTAACAACTGCAATTCTAGATAAAATGCCTGAATTTCCAGGTGGAATAAATAAATTCTACAATTATATAGGTAAGAATTTTGAAAGTCCAGAGGTAAATGGAGAAAGTAGCATTCGGATTTATGTTTCATTCGTAGTTGAAAAAGATGGTAGTATGTCTAATATTCAAGTAAAAAACGAGCCAGGTTATGGATTAGGTAGAGAAGCAATACGCGTTTTAAAATCAATGAGAACCAAATGGTCTCCAGGCATGATCAATTCAAAAGCCGTTAGAACCTCTTACAATCTACCCATTACCGTGCAAATGCATTAAATCCATTTAGAAAGCAGAACTAATACGTTCTGCTTTTTTTATTATATAAATAATAGTCAAGCAACTACATCCCTAGCCCAGATAGAAGCGTTATCCTTTTATAAAGGGTACTGTTTTTTAATAGTGCCCTTTATAAAAGATTTAGCGGATAGCTGGAAATAGCTCCTAAAAAACAAAACCTTTTAAAAAAAACTTTCGGTAAGCTTCACAGTTTAAACAGTCTATTTTAAAACAACATTCCTTATCTTTGTACTTTGAAAATTGATTTATGGAAACTGTTTTAGATAATTCTTTACCGACTGCTAAACCAAAATGGCTGAAGGTAAAGTTACCAATAGGAAAAAAATATACTGAGCTTCGAGGCTTAGTTGATAAATATAGTTTAAACACCATTTGCACATCAGGAAGCTGCCCAAATATGGGTGAATGTTGGGGTGAAGGGACTGCTACATTTATGATTTTAGGAAATACCTGTACGCGTTCTTGCGGATTTTGTGGTGTAAAAACTGGAAGACCTGAAACGGTGGACTGGGATGAACCAGAGAAAGTAGCTCGTTCTATAAAAATCATGAACATCAAGCATGCTGTAATTACAAGTGTTGATCGAGACGATTTAAAAGATGGTGGATCTATCATTTGGATAGAAACAGTAAAAGCCATTCGTAGAATGAACCCTAATACGACTTTAGAAACTTTGATTCCTGATTTTCAAGGTATCGAAAGAAATATTGACCGTATTGTCGAGGCCAATCCTGAAGTGGTTTCTCACAACGTAGAAACGGTACGCAGATTGACTCGTGAAGTGCGTATTCAAGCAAAATACGACAGAAGCTTAGAAGTATTGAGATACTTAAAAGAAAAAGGAATAAATAGAACGAAGTCGGGAATTATGTTAGGACTTGGAGAGCAAGAAGAGGAAGTTTTTCAAACCATGAGAGACCTTCGCGCTGCAAATGTTGATGTAGTAACAATAGGTCAATACTTACAACCGAGTAAAAAACACTTGCCAGTTAAAGAATTCATAACTCCGGATCAATTTGCTATTTATGAAAAATTTGGTTTGGAATTAGGTTTCCGACATGTTGAAAGTGGACCACTTGTACGTTCATCATATAAAGCACAGAAACATATTTTATAAGTAGTTGATTTGTTTAATCGGTTAATCGGTTAACCAAATAAACGATTAAACGAATACATTTGAAAACAAGAATTGCCATCAATGGTTTTGGAAGAATTGGGCGAAATTTATTTCGCTTGCTTTTAAACCACCCCTCTATTGAAGTTGTAGCAATAAATGATATTGCAGATACAAAAACAATGGCGCATTTATTAAAATATGATAGTATTCACGGAGTTTTGCCTAACATTGTAAGTGCTGATGAAAAAGGAATTACAGTTGACACTAAGCATTTTTTATTTTTTCATGAGAAAAACATTTCAAATTTAGATTGGAAAAATATAGGCATTGATTATGTTATAGAATCTACGGGTAAATATAAAACGCACGAAGAGCTGAACAGACATATTATTGCTGGTGCAAAAAAGGTGATTCTATCCGCTCCGTCAGAAGTAGATACTATCAAAACAGTAGTTCTAGGAGTAAATGAAAATATTCTTGATGGAACTGAAACCATTATTTCGAATGCAAGTTGCACAACAAATAATGCAGCACCAATGATTAAAATAATAAATGAACTTTGTGGTATTGAACAAGCTTACATCACCACAATTCATTCCTATACAACAGACCAGAGTTTGCACGATCAGCCCCATAAAGATCTACGCAGAGCTCGTGGCGCAAGTCAATCCATTGTACCTACAACAACTGGAGCGGCAAAGGCATTAACGAAAATTTTTCCTTTATTAGAAGGTAAAATTGGAGGGTGTGGTATTCGTGTCCCTGTACCGGATGGCTCATTGACCGACATCACATTTAATGTAAAACGTGCCGTAACAATAAGCGAAATCAATGAAGCTTTTAAATTGGCCGCTCAAGGTGACTTTAAAGGGATCATGGATTATACTGAAGACCCAATTGTTTCAGTTGATATAATTGGAAATAAAAACTCATGCCTTTTTGATGCGCAGTTAACCTCTGTAATTGATAAAATGGTAAAAGTAGTAGGTTGGTATGATAATGAAATTGGATATTCATCTCGAATAATTGATTTAATATTATACACTAAAAACTAATTCGAAAAAAAGCTTTAAATGAAATACTTTTTGGTTTATCTCGTTTTTTTTAATTCATTTCTATACTCTCAAACTAATGAGAGTAAGGATAGTATTGAGTTTTACACAAACTTAGCGCATGAAAATATAAAAAACAACAAATATAAAAACGCCCTTTTTTATACTCAAAAAGCAATAAATTTCAGCGAAACGAGTGGTAGCATAATCGACCAAGCAAATCAAACATTTAAATTAGGGGAGATTTACTATACTTTAAAAAAGTACAATGATGCGATCGAGATTTTTTCTGAGAGTATCGCTTTATTTGAAACTACAAAACCAACCCCGAGTTACGCCAATACTTATTATTATCTTGGACTTTCTCATATTGGAAAATCAAATTATAGCGCAGCCGAAATTTGTTTTAATAAAGCCCAATCTATTTATAAAGCATTAAAAATTAACGACTATGACGACCTTATAAACCTTCAAAAAGGAATTATTTTTAAAAATAAAGGCAATAAAAAAATGGCCTCTTCAATTTTTAATACCATAATTGCAAAACCAGACAACCCTGCATTTTTAAATATAAAAGCCGAAGCCTCTTATCAAATAGGTCTTATTGAAGAGGAAAATAATCGCAACAATTTAGCCTTAACTTACTACAATAAGGCATTAGAATTAAATTCAAAACAAGATAATCTTGAACAAAAATCGAATATACTTCTAGCTTTAAGTTCAGTATATGAAAAGATGTTAGATAAGAGTAATGCATATACTTATCTAAAACAACATTTAAATTTAAAAGAAAGCATTGCTATTTTAAATAACGAAAAACTTGGAATAGACGATTACGAAAATTTCAAAGAAACACAGCGATTAAAAAAAATTGAAAAAATAAACAAACAAAATTTAGAGAAAGCTAAAACCAATAAATTCTCTAAACTGATAAATATTTTATCCATTTCATTAATCTCAATTTTATCCCTGTTGAGCCTGTCTCTTTATAAGAACAATATTATCCGTAATAAATCCAATTTATTACTAAAGGAAAAAAATAATGAGTTATTAATAGAAAAAGAGAAAACAGAAAAAGCATCTAAAGCAAGATCTGAATTTTTATCTACTGTGAGTCATGAACTGCGTACTCCTTTGAATGCCATAAATGGAATTACCCATTTACTATTAGAAGAGAACCCAAAAAAATCGCAATTGCATTATTTATCTTCTTTAAAATTTTCAGGGAATTACCTAGCCACCTTCATTAATGAAATATTAGAGATTAATAAAATTGATTCGAACAAAGTTGAAATTGAATATATCAACTTCAATATTAAAAATTTACTAGAAGACATAAAAAACTCTTTGAAAGGATTAGCTAAAAGCAACAATATTGACTTTACCTTAGAAATTGATTCAAACATTCCCGATAATTTGATTGGAGATCCAACAAAATTATCACAGATATTTATGAATTTAATCAATAACGCACTTAAATTCACAAAAGATGGAAAGGTAAATGTAAATGCAAAAATGACAGCATTGAAAAACAAAAATGCTGCTTTATTATTTGAAATAACTGACACGGGCATAGGAATACCAAAAGACAAGCAAAAAACAGTATTTGAAAGCTTCTCTCAAGGGTCTGTAGAGATAAATCGTAAATATGGTGGTACTGGTTTAGGGTTAACCATTGTAAAAAAATTAATAAAAATTTTAGGTGGCCAAATAAAGCTAGAAAGTGAACTTGGTAAAGGTTCTAAATTTTCATTTGACTTAAGCTTTAAAGTAGATGACCAACAATTACCAGTTGTTGAAAAGCAAAAAATGTACGAAGACATTATTTTTAAAGATAAAAACATATTATTAGTTGAAGATAATAAAATCAACCAAATGATCACTCAAAAAATGTTAGAATACAAAGGCGTTATTTGTAAAATTATTGACAATGGAGAGGATGCAATTGAATCCGTAAAAAACAATCAATATGATTTAGTTTTAATGGATGTCCATTTGCCTGGGATAAATGGAACTATTGCAACCCAAAAAATCAGAGAATTCAACAAAAGACTTCCTATAATAGCTTTAACTGCAATTTCACTAGATGAAAACAGAGAAATGCTTTTATCTTATGGAATGAATGATGTAATCACAAAACCTTTTGTACCTGAAGAGTTCTATGCTTCAATAGCAAACAACCTTTCAAAGTCTAGTATTTCATAATCAATTCTCTAATTAACTTTCTTACATTAGGTTCTGCATTTTGCGCCGCTTCTAAAACTTCATCATGTGATATACTATCGATGTTATCTTCATCACCAATGTCAGTAATTACTGATATTCCAAAGGTTTCTAAATCCATGTGGCGCGCTACAATAACTTCAGGAACGGTAGACATTCCGACACAATCAGCACCCAAAATTTTCACCATTCTATATTCTGCCAAAGTCTCAAAACTAGGACCTTGTAGTCCTAAATAAATTCCGTCTTTCACTTCAATATTTAAATTTAAAGCCAACTCTTTGGCTTTAGCAACCATTTTCCTAGAATAAGGTTCACTCATGTTTACAAATCGAGGTCCAAAACGTTCGTCATTTGCTCCGCGCAAAGGATGTTCGGGTGTGAAATTTATATGGTCTTTTATAATTACAATTTCTCCAATTCTATAATTAGGATTAACTCCACCAGAAGCATTGGAAACAATCAATTTTTTTATTCCCAAAAACTTCAAAACACGAATTGGAAAAGTGACTTCTTTCATAGAGTAGCCTTCATAAAAATGAAAACGTCCTTGCATGGCGACCACTTTTTTATCGCCAATAGTTCCAAAAACCAATGCTCCTTTATGACCTTGAACTGTAGACACAGGGAAATTTGGAATCTCGTTATAAGGTAGCGTAAATTCAACCACAATATCGTCTGTAAAACTCCCTAATCCTGAACCCAAAATCACTCCATACTCTGGATTGAAATGATTAATTCCGTTTATATAACTAACTGTTTCTTGAACTTGTTCCCACATAATTTATAATTGTTTTTTTAAACGCTTCACTTTCACCTAGAAACTTACTTTTAATTGGTAAATAGAAAAGTTTATCTTCAGGAATACTTTCTTTTAATCTAACATAATCCTTTTCGGTAGTAATAATGATTTTGTTTAAAGATAAGTTTTTAATTTCTAAAATATCTTTTGGTGCAAAATGATGATGATCTGGAAAAGTTAAACATACTGTATTTTCCGCTGACAAATAATTAAAAAATGGTTTTGGCTTAGCAATTCCTGCCAATAGCACAGTGTCAATACCTTTAATTTCGCTTACTGCTATTTTTTTATTTTTAGAATACACAAAAGTATCATATTCAACTCCTGTAAAATACAGTTCTTGATTGGGATCCAGTTTTAAATTAGTTCTTATGCTTTGTTTTTCGTCAAGCGAAAGATCTACTGAACACTTAGTTACAATAACAATATTAGCCCTTTTAGCTCCACTCCTACTCTCTCTCAAATTTCCTGTAGGAAGCATAAAATCATCCGAATATAATTCTCCATAAGTGGTTAGCAAAATATAAAAACCTGCTTTTACTTTACGATGTTGGTACGCATCATCTAATAAAATCACTTCTGGTTTTTGCTTTTGCAAAAGTAATTGCTCTATTCCGTTTTTACGATTGGCATCAACAGCAACAAAAATATTTTTAAATTTTTGATAATATTGAAAAGGTTCGTCGCCTAAAATCTCCGCATTAGAAG
The DNA here is from genome assembly GCF_041200085.1 of Flavobacterium sp. WC2409. NCBI lineage: Bacteria > Pseudomonadati > Bacteroidota > Flavobacteriia > Flavobacteriales > Flavobacteriaceae > Flavobacterium > Flavobacterium sp. WC2409. The sequence goes on along the minus strand of NZ_CP165625.1, from coordinate 332,115 downwards.
AAGCGTCGGCCAAAATAAAGCCTTCTGATTTTCTTTTATAGCCTCTACTCAATGTAGCTACTTTATAAGAGTCTGAAAGCAACCGAATTAAATATTCTATCTGTGGTGTTTTCCCGGTTCCCCCAACACTTAGATTCCCTACAACAATAGTGGGCAAATCAAAAGAGTAGGATTTCAAAACTCCTTTATCATACAGAAAATTCCGAATACTCGTGATCAAACCATATATAATGGCAAAAGGAAAGAGTATTTTTCTCAGTAAATTCATTTTACGAAAGTATAATAAATTATCTTTGAAATAAATATTTTGTCTCTTTTGTTTAAAGTTTAAAGAGAGTCAATCATCAAAATTCAAACTGAAAACGCTAAACTCAAATACCATGAAAATAAAAGAAATCCTTTTAGTACTGGAAGAAATGGCTCCACTCGCCTATGCTGAAGATTTTGACAATGTGGGTTTGTTAGTTGGTAATCAAGAAACCGAAGCTACTGGAATTCTAGTTTGTCATGACGCATTAGAAAATGTAATTGAGGAAGCCATTGCTGAAAAATGCAATTTGGTTGTTTGTTTTCATCCCATACTTTTCTCCGGTTTAAAAAAAATCACTGGAAAAAATTACGTAGAACGAACTGTGATCAAAGCGATAAAAAATGATATTGCCATTTATGCTGTGCATACTGCTTTAGACAACCATCCCGAAGGCGTAAATAAAATATTTTGTGATGCCCTTGGGTTGAAAAATTCCAAAATCTTAATTCCAAAACAAAATTTCATTCGTAAAATAGTCACCTACACTATTCCAGAAAATGCCGAAAAAGTGAGAAATGCACTTTTTGATGCTGGTGCAGGACAAATAGGGAATTATGAAGATTGCAGTTTCAACTCTAAAGGGATTGGTACTTATATGGGCAATGAACATAGCAATCCACAATTAGGAGAACGCTTTGAATTTGTAGAAGGAGAGGAAATCAAAATTGAAGTTACTTTTGAAAAATATTTAGAATCAAAAATCTTAAAAACACTTTTTAAAAGTCATGCTTATGAAGAAGTGGCTTATGAAGTGTATGAACTTCAAAATAAACATCAAAACATCGGATTAGGAATGATTGCCGAATTTGAAGTTCCCATGGATGAAAAAGATTTTTTAAATTTAGTAAAAGAAAAAATGCTATCCGATGGAATTCGACATTCTACATTTACAGGAAAGCCAATAAAAAAAGTGGCTGTACTGGGAGGATCTGGCAGTTATGCCATAAAAAATGCAATTTCAGCTGGAGCTGATGCATTTTTGACGGCCGATTTGAAGTATCATCAGTTTTATGAAGCCGAAAATCGACTACTTTTGGCAGATATTGGACATTTTGAGAGCGAACGCTATACAAAAAATTATATTGTTGATTTTCTTCGGAAAAAAATCCTTAATTTTGCAATCATTTTATCTGAAGAAAATACAAATCCAGTTAAGTACTTATAAGAATATGGCGAATACGAAAGAATTAAGTGTTGAGGACAAGTTAAGAGCAATTTACGATTTACAATTGATTGACTCTAGAATTGACGAAATTAGAAATGTAAGAGGTGAACTTCCTCTTGAAGTGGAAGATCTAGAAGATGAAGTTGCTGGTTTAAGCACCCGTTCTGAAAAATTGAAAAGCGAACTTGAAGTAATCGAGGACCTTATCAAATCAAAAAAGAATGCAATTGACGAGCACAAAGAGAGCATTAAAAAGTACACAAAACAACAAGAAACTGTTCGTAACAACAGAGAATTTAACTCTTTAACAAAAGAAGTTGAGTTTCAAGAACTTGAAATTCAATTAGCTGAAAAGCATATTAAAGAAATGAAAGCTTCGATCGAACATAAGAAAGAAGTAATCTCTCAGTCAAAAGAAAGATTAGAAGTAAAATCTAATCATTTGAAACATAAAAAATCTGAGTTAGATGCTATCATGGCAGAAACTGCTAAGGAAGAAGCGTTTTTAACAGAGAAATCTGGTGAATACCAAAACCTTATCGAAGAAAGATTATTAGCAGCTTACACTAGAATTAGAACAAGCGTTCGTAATGGTTTAGCAGTTGTATCTATCGAAAGAGGAGCTTCGGCAGGTTCATTCTTTACTATCCCACCACAAACTCAAGTGGAGATAGCTTCAAGAAAAAAAATCATCACTGATGAGCATTCAGGAAGAATATTAGTCGACAGTTTATTAGCCGACGAAGAAAAAGAGAAAATGGAAAAGTTATTTTCTAAATTTTAATTATATTTAAGTCCCGATTCACATCGGGACTTTTTTATTATGAAAAAAACACTCTACTTCCTTTTTACAAAGTCTATCGGATTATACATTAATTTTTTAAGTTTTGTATCTCCTGATAAAGCCACACAATTAGCCTACTCTCTTTTTAGTGAACCCAGAGAAGGCAGGCTAACCAAATCAAAACTTCCCAAAATCCTTCGCGAAACCGAAAGCAGAACGTTTAAACATAACGATGAATATTTCCAAACTTATACTTGGAAAGGAAATGACACTGTTATATTACTAGTACATGGATGGGAAAGTAATGCTTCTCGCTGGAAAAAAATGCTCCCTTATTTAAAAGAATCAGGAAGTACTATAATTGCAATAGATGGTCCAGCCCACGGATTGTCTAGTGGAAAAGAATTCAACATTCCTCAATACGCTACATTTATTGATATAGTAGTCAAAGAATTCAAACCTCAATACCTTATTGGGCATTCACTAGGAGGAAAAACCTGCTTATACTACCAGTCTAAATATCAAAATGATAGTATTGAAAAAATGGTGATTTTAGGAGCGCCTAGCGATTTTAAAATTATTCTCAATAACTATATCAAGATGCTTAGCTTGAACTCTACCATTTCTAAAGGTCTAGAAACACATTATTTAGACCATTTCAAACTTCAGCTAGAACATTTCTCTGGAAAAATATTTGCATCTAAAATAAAGACCAAAGGACTCATTGCTCACGATACTGAGGATACGGTTGTTTTATTTGAAGAAGGAAAAAAAATTGCCAGTACTTGGAAAGATTCCATTTTTATTGAAACAAATGGTTTGGGGCATAGCCTACATGATGATCAATTATATAAAAAAGTTTCGGAATTTTTATTCGAATCTAAATAGGCCCACACGATCCCTTTCCGACTCTTTTTATCAACTTAAGCAAATAAACAAACTACCAGATAAACGATTACACAATTTAGTGTTACTTTTGCACTATGGAAGAAAATCTAAAACGCCTCAACAAATTCATCGGAGAAACCGGTTATTGCTCCCGTCGTGAGGCAGACAAAATAATTGAAGAAGGTCGTGTAACCATCAATGGAGTTGTCCCTGAGCTAGGAACAAAAGTTTCCCCCGATGACGAAGTGCGTATAGACGGCAAACTCATCCGTGAAAGAAATGAAAAACCAGTTTATCTTGCTTTCTATAAACCTGTAGGAATTGAATGTACTACAAACCTAGACGTTCGCAATAATATTGTGGATTACATCAATTATCCTAAACGTATTTTCCCTATTGGCCGACTAGATAAAGCCAGTGAAGGATTGATTTTCATGACTAATGATGGTGATATTGTAAACAAAATACTTCGCGCTAGAAACAATCACGAAAAAGAATATACGGTAACCGTAAACAAGCCCATCACCGATCGATTTATTGAAAGAATGGGAAATGGAGTACCCATTTTGGACACAGTTACCCGAAAATGTAAAGTAGAGCAAATCAGTAAATACATTTTTAAAATTATACTTACCCAAGGATTAAATCGTCAAATCCGTAGAATGACCGAATATTTAGGGTATGATGTAACAGCATTAAAACGCATCCGAATTATTAATATTTCCCTAGATGTACAAGTAGGAAGATACCGCGATTTAACCGATGCCGAAATAAAAGAATTAAATGAGCTTATTGAGCCTTCTAGTAAAACAGAAGAAGCAAGTTTACCAAAAGCAGAACCTGCTAAAAGACGAACAGAATTTATCAAAAGAGACGATCCTAGATTTAAGAAAAGAGGGGATTATTAAACAAAAGCCAAGAAATGATTTTTCTTGGCTTTTGTTTTTAACTACAACTATTTTAATTTATCTAGTGTTTCATAATACAATGCTTTTGATAGAAAACTTTCTTTTTGGTTTCTACCAATTGTTTCTTCACGTTCCATTTCAGGATATTGACCATCAAATTTATTTTGATAAAAATAGGTTCTACGTACGTTATCATTAAAATTTAATCCACTTAAAAAAATTGGATCAACTCCTTTATTAACGCTAATGTTATAATTTGTTATAAGGCTTCCCCAATTTATAAAACTACATAAAAGTAACGTTCCATAAAAATACCAAATCATTTGATTAAAAAGATACGCATTTGTTTTTCGCTGATAAATCTTCCAATAAGTAATAAAGAGACCTACAATTGCCAATAATAAGAAAGCAAAAACCCCTAATCTTTTATAAGTTAAACCAAAAGCAGTAACATACTCTAAATTTTTAATGATTGTACTAATAATTAACACTCCATTTAATGCTATCCAAATTTTGGATAATAATTTAAGTTTACTCGCTTTCTTATCAAAATTGAATCCGTTTTTTAAAAAAAATAACATCACACCTACAGCCATTATTATCGAAAAAATAACAGAATTAACTCTTTCATGTGTTGCTACACTCAAAGAAGCTATTACTTTGTCCTCAAAAAACTGTTCATAATTATACGTTCCTATAAAAATTAAAATCATACAATTTAAAAGCACTAATGTGATTTCACCACTTTTTCTTTCAAAGTCAAGATCAAGAAATGAAAAAGTTTGTTTATGCACCATGTTATTCTCCGTAGTAAAATCATTATCTAATTTTGGATTAAAATCATAACAATATTCAGGCAACCAATAATTCCAAAAACTAAAAGAAATATAAAATCCTACTAATACAATTAAAAATAAATGAAAGACATTTAAATCTAAAGTATAATCTGTAAATAGAGATGAAAAATGATCGCTACCAAAAGCATAAACAGTAAAAAACAAGATTATAAATATGCCTGGAATAAGAAAGTAGGCTATGATTTTTTTAGCAAGATTATTTTTTACTTCTCTTTTTGGGAGCCATTGACTAAACATTAATACACGTCCTAATGAAGTAAATCCATTGATAAATACAATAGGGAAAATCTGCACTATTTTTAACTTAGGTTCTTGAATTTTAAATTGTAAAAAAAGAACAGATATTGCTAAAGCTAAAAAAGAGACAAAATCGCCATACCAAGCAAAAGCAAAGCAGGACAAAACTGATACAATTACTAACCCTAAATGCAAACGATTACTGAATCTTTGCTGAAAGAAATAACAAATCATTCCCGTTAAAACCAAACCAAAAACAGCTAGGTTTACCCCTATTGATTCGTTGTAAAAAAGCAATGTAAAAATCAGACTACAAACTAAAATTAATTGGTGTTTTTTCATAATAAAAAGTTTAAAAGTACTTTGTATTTCAAAGTAAGTGATTAAAAAAAAGGTGTTATTTAGATTTGATCAATTTTTCAAGACTATTTAGGTGAGAAACAAAAGCGGTTCTCCCCATATTAGTAACACGATATGACGTTTTGGGTTTTTTACCAACAAACTCTTTTTTTACTTCTATGTAGCCAGATTTCTCCAATGCAGAAGAATGACTAGCCAAGTTACCATCAGTAATATTCAATAAAGATTTCATTTCAGTAAAATCAATCCAGTCGTTTACCATGAGAACGGACATGATGCCTAGCCTGACTCGACTTTCGAAATCTTTATTTAATTTATCGATGATTCCCATTTCTATTTATATTTTTTGAACATAATTACACCATAAAGAATATGCAAAATTCCAAATCCAATAGACCAAAAAACAAGTCCATATCCAAGATAAAAAAGGGAAATACATCCTAAAACAATTTCGCAAATACCCAAATATTTAATATCTGAAAAAGTATAATTTTCAGCATTAACAAGTGCTAAACCATAAAACAACAAAGTTGCAGGAGCTATCAAAGCAAATAAATGATGGTATAATAACGCAATACAAAACACGCCACCTACACATAAAGGAATCGCTAAATTGAGTAGCATTTTTTTTGTTGTATTTGTCCAAACTGGTAAATTATTTTGTTTGCTTTTCCTTAAAGTAAAAAATATCCCAAATAATAAGGCCAAAGCCAAAATGAATAAAGCCACAACAACTAATTCAATTATTAGTTCATAACTATAAACCCTTTGATTACCATCAAAATATTCTATTCCTTTTTGTTTAAACAATTGATATACATAAAATGATCCACCCAACGCAGTCAAACCTGCAAACACACCCGAAAGGCCACTTAACGATATAAATCTTGAAGAGCGTTCCATCATGGAACGAATATGTGATAAATCTTCTTGATGTTTTTGACTCATAATTAAAGTACTTTGTAATGCAAAGTTAATAATTAATTTTAAATATCAATATCCTTTATAGAAAAAATTACTGAATTCTCCTCCTTCTTGCTTTAACGATTTTATCATCAATTAAAACAGCCTCATAGATTTGTTCCTTCAATGATTCAACATCAATTTCTTTAGTAGAAGTAAAAATCAATTTTGAAGCAAATTTTGCTGTAGCAAAAGTCTCATCTAAGAAATTATCTCCTTTACAAAAACCTATTGCTACACCAGTAGTTACTTTTCCCCATGGAACGGAAGCGGGCCATATATAACAAATTCTAGAATGACGATAATAAAAAGGGACATTGTAAGCCAATTTCTCTTTTAAATCTGGCATACATTCTAAAATAATTTTACGTAGAAAAAGGACAATTTCTATTTCCTCTTCTGGTAGCTGATCTAGAAATTCATCAATAGAACCAAACTGTATTCCTTGTGGGTTTCCCATAATAAAAAAGCCTATCCGTCGCGGCGAATAGACTGTATGTTTTTTTAACTGTTTCTAGCTATTTTCATTTCCCTTGCCAATAGCGTATTTTTCAATAACATGGCAATAGTCATTGGTCCTACTCCTCCTGGAACCGGAGTGATGAAAGAAGATTTTTTACTTACCTCATCAAAATCGACATCACCCGTGATTACATATCCTTTAGGGTGTGAAGCATCTGCAACTCTAGTAATTCCAACATCAATAACTACAACACCTTCTTTTACCATATCCGCTTTTAAGTAATTAGGAACTCCTAATGCCGTAATGATAATATCAGCGTTTTTTGTAAATTCTTCAATATTTTTAGTTCTACTGTGAGTCAATGTTACTGTTGAATCACCAGGATATCCTTTACGACTCATCAAAATACTCATTGGTCGTCCCACAATATGGCTACGCCCAATAACTACAGTATGTTTCCCCGATGTTTCTACTTTATAACGCTCTAATAATTGCATGATTCCGAATGGAGTAGCCGGTAAAAACGTTTCCATTTCCAAAGCCATTTTTCCAAAATTAGCAGGATGAAAACCATCCACATCTTTATTAGGATCAATTGCCATCAGAATCTTTTGCTCATCAATATGTTTAGGCAAAGGCAATTGAACGATGTACCCATCTAAATCGTCATCGGCATTCAATTCTTTTATTTTTTCTAACAATTCAGCCTCTGTAGTAGTTTCTGGCAAACTTACTAAAGTAGAGTCAAAACCAATTTGCTGACATGAACGCACTTTACTACCAACATAAGTTAAGCTAGCCCCATCATTACCAACTATAACTGCTGCTAGATGCGGTACTTTGCCTCCATTGTTTTTTATCTTTTGTACTTCGGCAGCGATTTCGCTTTTAATATCTTCTGCTGTTTTCTTTCCGTCTAGTAGTTGCATTTTAATTTAGTTTAAAAAGTTTAAAGTTTACAATTTAAAGTTTCTCGGATCGCCTTTAATTTAAAACCTTAAAAATTAGTTTTGTTTTACTGCTTGTTTACACTATTAAAAAAGGTTTAAAACTTCAATACCTTGAAATTTTAAACCTAAGTCTTAATTTATCTTTGCATTCCTCCAGGCATTCCGCCTTTCATCCCGCCCATCATTTTCATAAGGTTTTTTCCTCCTGGACCTTGCATCATTTTCATCATCTTGCTCATTTGCTCAAACTGTTTCATCAATTGATTTACTTGCTCAATTTTTGTTCCTGAACCTTTGGATATTCTAGCTTTCCTTTTCACATCTATAAGAGCAGGTTTACTTCTTTCAGCAGGAGTCATCGAATGAATAATTGCTTCAATATGTTTAAAAGCATCATCTTCAATTTCTACATCTTTCATTGCTTTTGAGGCACCTGGTATCATTCCAACCAAATCCTTCATATTACCCATTTTCTTTACTTGCTGAATTTGAGATAAGAAATCATCAAAACCAAATTCATTTTTCGCAATTTTCTTTTGGATTTTTCTTGCTTCTTCTTCGTCAAATTGTTCTTGCGCTCTTTCAACTAAAGACACAACATCTCCCATCCCTAAGATACGCTCTGCCATACGAACTGGATAGAATACATCAATAGCATCCATTTTTTCTCCTGTTCCTACAAACTTGATTGGTTTATTGACAACCGTTTTAATTGATAGTGCAGCACCACCACGTGTATCACCATCTAATTTAGTCAGGATAACACCATCAAAATTCAAAATATCATTAAATGCTTTAGCTGTATTTACAGCATCTTGACCTGTCATAGCATCAACAACAAATAAAGTTTCTTGTGGTTGTATTGCTTTATGAACACGAGCAATCTCGTCCATCATCTCTTTGTCAACAGCAAGACGACCTGCGGTATCGACAATTACTACATTGAAACCATTTGCTTTTGCATGCTTGATTGCATTTTGAGCAATTTCAACTGGGTTTTTATTTTCTGGCTCTGAGTATACCTCAACACCTATAGAATCTCCCACTACATATAATTGCTGGATCGCCGCAGGACGGTAAATATCACAAGCAACCAAAAGTGGTTTTTTATTCTTTTTTGTCAATAAATAATTTGCTAGTTTTCCAGAAAAAGTAGTTTTACCAGAACCTTGCAAACCTGACATTAAAATTACTGTAGGTGTTCCTGAAAGATTAATTCCAGCAACATCTCCACCCATTAATTCAGTTAATTCGTCCTTAACTAATTTTACCAATAACTGTCCTGGCTGTAAAGTAGTTAAAACGTCTTGTCCAAGTGCTTTTTCTTTTACTCTTGTAGTAAAATCTTTGGCAATTTTAAAATTCACATCGGCATCAAGTAAAGCACGACGCACTTCTTTTAAAGTTTCGGCTACGTTTACTTCGGTGATTTTTCCGTGCCCTTTTAATATATGAAAGGCTTTATCTAGTTTATCGCTTAAATTATCGAACATGTCATTGTTGTTTTAGGAATTGCAAATATAATATAAAGTTAGAAAGGTACAAAGGTTCTGAGACACAAAGGAACAAAGGAAAATAGTTCTTTTGAAATACTGATTTTTTCTTTGCAGTTTTTAGTTTTGCGTTAGGGATAGAAGTGAAAATCCTCCCGATTTTTTTCGGGAGATTATAACGGATAGCCCGACCCTGAAGATTTTTCTTCTTCAGGGTAACGCCCCAATATAGTTACATTCTCTCAGGAACATTAATTCCTAACAATCTAAAAGAAGCTGCAATGGTATCGGCTACTTTTTTAGACAATTGTACTCGGAATGTTTTTTTACTCAATTCTTCTTCACCTAAAATAGGAACTGCTTGATAGAATGAATTGTATTCACGCACCAAATCATAAGTATAATTTGCCAATAAAGCTGGACTGTGATTATGAGCCGCATTTTGAATTACCTCTGGAAACAATTCCAGTTGTTTCAACAATTCCTTTTCTTTTTCGTGAAGGGAAACTGCTTCGGATTTATTAGAAAAATCAAAATTTGCTTTGCGAATTATTGATTGAATTCTAGCGTACGTATATTGAATAAACGGACCTGTATTACCTGCAAAATCAACTGATTCTTCAGGATTAAAAAGGATTCGTTTTTTAGGATCTACTTTTAAAATATAATATTTCAAGGCTCCAAGACCAATTGTATTGTATAAATTGGCTTTTTCTTCGGGAGAATAGGTATCTAATTTCCCAAGGTCTTCGGCAATTTTTTGAGCTGTACTCGTCATTTCATTCATCAAATCATCAGCATCAACTACAGTTCCTTCGCGGCTTTTCATTTTACCAGAAGGCAAATCAACCATTCCGTAAGACAAGTGGAAAAGATTTTTTGACCAATCAAAACCTAGTTTTTTCAAGATAAGAAACAACACTTTGAAATGATAATCTTGCTCGTTTCCTACGGTATAAACCATTCCACCTACATCTGGGTAGTCCTTTACACGTTGAATCGCAGTACCAATATCTTGCGTCATATATACTGCTGTTCCATCTGAACGAAGAACAATTTTACGATCTAAACCTTCATCAGTCAAATCAATCCAAACAGAACCATCGGGATCTTTTTCGAATACGCCTTTCTCTAATCCAATTTGTACGACATCTTTCCCTAATAAATAGGTATTGCTTTCATAATAAAAACAATCAAAATCGACTCCTAGATTTTTATAAGTAATAGCAAAACCATCATAAACCCATTGATTCATTTTTTTCCAAAGTAAAATCACTGCTTCGTCACCCGCTTCCCATTTTAAAAGCATTTCTTGTGCTTCTAGAATAATTGGCGACTGCTTCTTGGCTTCGTCTTCTGTTTTTCCCTCGCTCATTAATTGAGCTATTTCTGCTTTGTATGCTTTATCAAAAGCTACATAATAATTACCTACTAGTTTATCTCCTTTTTGGCCTGTAGATTCAGGAGTTTCTCCATTTCCAAATTTCTGCCAAGCCAGCATCGATTTACAAATATGAATTCCTCTATCGTTGATAATTTGAGTTTTATAAACTTTTTTACCTGAGGCTTTAATAATTTCAGCAACAGAATATCCTAATAAATTATTACGAACATGACCTAAATGCAAAGGCTTATTAGTGTTTGGAGAAGAATATTCTACCATTACCGCTTTTTCATCTGGATTTGGAGTGACGAAACCAAATTTTTCATTGTCTTTAATTTCATTAAAGAAATTCAGGTAATATTCATCCGAAATAACAATATTTAAAAATCCTGAGACTACATTAAAATGACTTACATCACTTACGTTTTCAACTAAATAGTTACCAATTTTATTTCCTAATTCTACAGGATTGCTTTTTACCACTTTTAATAATGGAAAAATAACCATGGTAATATCTCCTTCAAATTCCTTCCGAGTAGTTTGAAATTCAACTTTATCAATTGTAATGTCAAATAAAGCAAGAATTGCTTTTTCTATAGAAGGCGTAAGAATTTGTGATAATGTCATTTTATGTGTTTGTTATGAACTTGCAAAGATAGTATTTAATTAGAAAAATCATTTAGAAAATTAATATTGAAACCCATTATAGAATTCCTTAACTTTATATTCCCATCCAGAACTTTTTTACTGAAAAATAGTAAGAATAATAATACATTAATATTTGTCATTAATATTACGCCGTATTTATTTGCATTTTAACGATTTATTGTAGATTTGAAAAATTCAATTATTAATTATTATCATGAAAAAAATTCAGCCGCTATTTCTATTATTATTTTATGCAGTTTGTTTTTCACAATCGGTAACAATCAATACAACCACTTACACCACAGATCAGTTAATTAATCAGATATTAATTAATTCTCCCTGCGTGTCTGCAACAAATATCAACTACAGGTCAGGTTCATTTTATGGCTCCACAAATGGTATTGGATACTTTGAAAATAGCAATCCAAATTTCCCATTTACAAATGGAGTTGTTTTAACGACAGGCGATGTAACAAAAACTCCTAGTCCCAATACAAGTATTTTAAGTAATGGTAGTATGGCATGGGCTGGCGACAGTGATTTAGAAGCGAATTTACTTTCTCAATCAGGTATAACAATCAATTCCATAAATGCCAGTTACATTGAGTTTGATTTTCAACCCAAAACACCCAATTTTGATTTCTCTTTTCTGTTTGCTTCTGAAGAATATGGAACTTCTCAATGTAGCTTTTCGGATGCCTTTGCTTTTCTATTAAAAGATGTCACCGCTGGTGGGCCCAATGTGAATTTAGCCGTAATTCCTGGTACTAGTATTCCAGTTTCCGTAGCAACAATTCGAGATGCTACTTACAATTCTAATTGCCCATCAGCTAATCCTAGTTATTTTGGCACTTTTAACGGTAGTGGTTTTGGTCCTGCAATTAATTTCAACGGACAAACAATACCCATGGTTGCATCAGCAACAGGGCTAAACACCAATCATGTTTATCATATCAAACTAGTTATTGCTGATGGAGGGAATAATACAGGTTATGATTCGGCAATATTTTTAAAAGCCAATAGTTTTAATATTGGACAAAATGTTTTAGGGCTTGATTATACGGCCGCAAACAATAGAGCAATTTGTCCTGGAAATACATTACCCACATTATCTGCATCAGGTTTAAGTCCCGGAACTACAATTGTATGGAAAAAAGAAGGAGTTGACTTTTCTCCTCCACAAACGGGTACGACTTTAGACCTGAATACTATTCTCCCATTAATAAGTTCTGGAATTCATAATTATAGCGTCTCCTATACGGAACCTGGATGTACTGAAGTCACTGATGAAATAAGTGTCGAAATTTACCCTGCAATTGGAGTAATAAATACAGTTCCTGACATTTACACTTGCAATACTGGAGCGTCTTCTTATGACTTTGATTTAACAAAAAACACTACACTTATATTAGCAGGTAATGATCAAGCCACTAATGCAGCAGGAATTGTAGATGATTTACCTGCAGGAACTGTTATTTCATATCACCTAACTAATGCCGATGCCATTTCAAATAATTCTCCAATTTCAAGCCCTTATACCATTTTAAATTCTGAAAACGGAAAAACAATTTATGTTCGAATTCAAAATCCATCTACTTTATGTTACGAAATACGATCTTTTCAATTAATGATTGTGGCAAGTCCAATCATTTCATCTACACCCAGTGATATAGCACTATGCGCAAGAAATAGTACGGATGCTACGCCAAAAGCAAGCTTTAACTTATCAGCAGCAAAAGCAGCAATAATAGGTGCTCAAAACCCTTTATATACCATCCTAACATTTCACTCTTCTTTAGCAGGAGCTACCAATAATTCTAATACTATAATTCCAAATTCAAGCAACATATTATTGTCTTCTAGTACTACATTGTGGGTCCGATTACAAAATATTTCTAGTAACAATTGCTTTGTTGTAACAAGCTTTCAACTTACTGTTACTCCCCTACCTCAAGTAGACGTCTTAAAAGATGTATTTGTATGTACTTCCTACACTTTACCTACGTTAACAGAAACAGGAGCACAATATTGGACAGGATCAAATGGGACAGGAACGCAGCTTTTTGCAGGAGACCAAATTTCTACCACAACTACTTTATATGTGTTCAATCAATCTGGAATCTGTACAAATCAAGATTCTTTTAAAGTTACTATATCAAATTTAGGAACAATAACTCCCACTTCATCTACCTATTGCACAGCATACAAACTTCCCAATTTAGCTTACGGAAAATACTATACTCAAAGTGGAGGTACTACAACTCCAGGGAACACTGAGTTAGCATCGGGAACAATAATAAATGCAGCAGGCTTAAATACCATTTATGTTTGGTTTCAAGATACTACCGTGTCACCCGCCTGCAATCAAGAAAAACCTTTCTCAATAACAATAATTCCGTTTACTGCTTTACCAGATTATGAAAATCAATTTGGCTGTAGTTCCTACATCATGCCTGCTGATGTTAATGGTGGTATTTATTATTCAGGACCTAATAAAGGACTGCCTATTATTCCAGCTGGAACAATTATAATTGCAACTACTCCTATTTATGTTTACAAAGAAACAGGAACGGCACCAACTAACTGTACTTCCGAAAAAACATTTACTGTATATATCGGTATTTCAGATATTAATCCTCCATCTGATGTAAATTCTTGTTCGGCTTATATTTTGCCTCCATTAATTGTTGGTGAATATAGAACTGCGGCTGGAGGCGGAGGATCAGTTGTTCCGGCCGGTACTTCAATAAATACAACAACTACACTTTGGTATTATGTAACTGGAGAAAGCTGCACTGACAATTTACAGTTCACGGTAAATGTAAGCATAGCACCGCTGCCAATATTTAGTGACACTACCCCACAATGTGATGTGTATTATTTACCTCCAGTGGCACATTCGGGAAATTATTTTACTAAACCTCTAGGTACTGGAAATATGCGCCCCGTTGGATTTCCGGTAACCACAACACAAACTATGTATTTTTATGATAAAGCTGCATCTGGCTCGTGCTACGTTGAAGAAAAATTCTTAATTACTGTGAACCCATCTCCCTTAATAGATGCGAGACCAATTGAGGTTATAAAATGTGGGCAAAACTATGTTCTTGATGATTTAGCTAATGGAGAATATTACGAATTCCCTGGAGGTCCTTCTCCTACAAATCCAATATTACCTCCTGGATATATACTTAGCTCATCCAAAACTATATATGTTTATGCAGCTGCTACTGCACCTAACACTTGTACTGCTGAATATAGTATTTCAGTATTAATCACCTTAGTAAATAAAATTGGAGATCAATATGCCTGTAATAATTATATTTTACCCGCAATTGTAGGTCTTGGCGATTATTATACCGATGCAAATGGTCCACAAGGAGCTGGAACAAAACTAAGTCCTCCCTATTCACCTATTACTACAACTACAAAACTATATGTCTATGCAGAAGACAATACTCGAGTTGCCTGTTCTGATCAAGATGATTTTACAATAACCATTTACAACAGCCCCATAATTGCACCTATTGCAGCGGTAACAAGATGTGAATCGTATACATTACCCAACTTTATTGCTCCCATTAGTAAATACTTCACACAATCTGGTGGCCCTGCTAATACTACTAATACAGAAAAATACCCTGGTGATGTAATAACAACTTCATCTACAATATATGCCTATGCTGAAGTAGGAAATTCGTCAACTGTAATTTGCTCTGATGAAAAACCAATGGAGATCACAATCACTGATAAACCAAACCCAATACTTAGCGTTCCAGCAATTTGCCATGACTTTGCCACAGGAACGTTAACCAATGCTTATATCACTAGTGGATATACTGCCCCTCGATATTCATTTGAATGGAAAGAAGAAAATGGCATTTTAGTAGGTACCGCCTCTGATTTTTCAACAAGTCAGCCTGGAAACTACACACTAACTGTAACTGATTTGTCCATATTTGGTTGCACCTCAGATATAATTCCATTTGCTGTTATCGAATCAGCTCCACCAAGTTCCATCACGTTTACTACTGATGGCTGGTTTACAGATAACCAGACCATTACAGTAAATGCAGTGACAAGTATAGGAAATGGAGCTAATTTTCTTTATTCTTTAGATGGAAATACTCCACAAAGTAGCAATACTTTTACAAATGTTAGTTCTGGAATTCATGAAATTAGTGTCAGCGATGCGAATGGTTGTGGATCTACTAATCCGATTAGTCTAAAAATGATAAATGCTCCTAAGTTTTTCACACCAAATGGAGATGGATATAATGACACTTGGAATGTAACCGAAATGCCAAATCAAGAAAATATCAAACTATATATTTTCGATAGGTACGGCAAACTACTCAAAGAACTTTCTCCTAATGGAACGGGTTGGGACGGAAACTATAATGGGTATTCACTTCCTGCAGATGATTACTGGTTTACTATATTCTACACAGAAAACAATACCGCAAAAGAATACAAATCCCATTTTTCTTTAAAAAGGTAAATACACTTCATAGTATAAAAATGACTTTCTAATTTTGAAAGTCATTTTTTTTTAAACAAAATATTGATTTTTTGTAACAAAGTGAATGCTTCATAGTCTACTATGTAAATCATCAATTTTTAATAAATATATTTTGCATAAAATAGTACTATGTAATACATATTATATAAAAAATAATTACCTTTGCATCATCAATCAAAATAATCAATCATGAAAACAGTACAATTAATTTTAGTCTGCCTATTCGGAACTATCGTTTCGATGCAAGCACAAAACTCAGTCAAACCCAATCTTCTCGAAAACGCAGGAAGTGTAACCGGAAAAGTTATTGACAAGAAAACCAATGAACCATTACCCTATGTAAATGTTATTGTTAAAGAAGCTGACAAATTCGTAACTGGAGGAATCACTTCAGACAAAGGTATTTTCATTATCAAAAATCTAGATTTAAAAAAATACACTGTCGAATTTCAGTTTATTGGATATAAAACGGTTGTAAAATCAATTGAATTATCTTCCGAAAATAAAAACATAAATCTAAATACAATTGCAATAGAAGAAGATGCAATAGAATTAAAAGGAGTTGATATTGTTAGTGAGAAATCTACTATTGAACAAAAAATAGATCGAAAAATCATTAATGTTGGGAAAGATTTAATCTCTGCTGGAGCAACAGCGGGGGAAATAATGAATAATATTCCATCGGTTAGTGTTGACCCACAAACCAATGCGATTAGTTTAAGAGGAAATTCTAATGTTCGCGTTTTAATTGACGGAAAACCTTCTAATATAGAGGCTTCACAATTATTGCAACAAATCCCTTCCTCATCGATTAAGCAAATTGAATTAATCACTAATCCATCTGCAAAATACAATCCAGAAGGAATGAGCGGAATTATTAATATTGTTTTAAATAAAAACAGTAAAATTGGTTTTAATGGTAGCATTAATAATGGAGTTACTTTTGGAAAAACGCCCAAACTAAATTCATCAATCGATTTAAATTATAGAAGTGGAAAATTTAATTTTTATGGAAATTATGGTTTAAACACAGGAAAACGATCCAATCATGGATTTATAAAAAGCAAAGAAGTTAATAAAGAAAACGATCAGCTTTTTACATTCATAAACAATAACACTTCTCATTTAGCAAAAGTGGGTTTTGATTTCAATATTAATGATAAAAACACGTTGTCATTCTACACCAATCAAAGTTTCTTTAAAGGAAGTGGTAACGCAAGCACAGATGTAGATTATACAAACAATGCGACAAATGTAGATGTAATTCAACTTTTCGATAATAAAAATAAGGAACGTTCTCAAACTTACAATTTCGATTATAAAGTAAAATTTAAAAAGGAAGGACACAGTTTAGAATTAGAGATGAATTACAATAAAAATAATGAGCCAGAAAATGCCGTTTATTCTAATTACAACAGAGACACGCGAGCGTTGACTAGTTCTTACACAAATGATGTAGAAACTATTGGCAAAAATACTATTATCAATCTTGATTATGTAAACCCTCTTACGGAGACTATAAAATTAGAATTGGGTTTAGAGCATAGAAACGAAACAACCGATAATAGTTTGCTTAGAGACAGTAATCCAAATTCAAATTTTAGTTACGACAGAAAAATATCTTCGGCCTATGCCACTTTAGGTAAACAATGGAAAAAATGGAGTTTTCAAGCTGGAGCGCGTGTAGAAAAATACAATGTTGATGCCCTATTTAAAGAAGTATCTAAAGCAGATGGTGCCTTTAAAGATGACTTATTAAACGTTTATCCTTCTACATTCTTGACTTATACGCCAAGTGATAACAACTCATTTAACCTTAGTTTTTCAAGAAGAGTGGATCGTCCAAGCATCGGACAAGTCAACCCTATTAGAGAATGGAGTACTGCAACATTAGATTCTCAAGGAAATCCAAATCTTATTCCGCAGTTTACGAACTCGTATGAAATAAATTATACTAGAAAAACTAAAATAGGATCTATTACTTCAGGTGTTTTCTATAGAAGAATTGAAGATGAAATCACAAGAGTTATCTATACTAATCCGGATAACCCAAACAAGCAAATCTTATCTTATGATAATTTCAACAACAACAATGCGTATGGAGTTGAAGTTTCGGGTAATTTAGATTTTAAAAAATGGTGGAGCGCTAATGTAAGTGTTGATGCGTATCAGAAAAAAGTAAAAGGGACTATTGAGAGTACTCCTGGTGTTTATGAATTTGTTGAAGTCAATGCAAGTACATTTAATGCGCGCATCAACAATACTTTTAAAGCTACTAAAGACCTGCGTTTCCAATTATTTGGAATGTACAGAGGACGCGATTTGAGCTTACAGTTTAATAGAGAAGCCATGTGGAAAATGGATGTTGGAAGTAGTTACAATATCTTAAAAGGAAGTGGAACAATCAGTGCACGATTCAGCGATGTTTTTAACTCCATGCATTTTGCTTTTGCAGGTGACCGCCCTTATAAATCTAACGGGCAATTCAACTGGGAAAGCCAATCGGTTTATTTAGGATTCAATTATAGATTTGGAAGCGGTAAAAACAAAGCCATTCAAAGAAAACAAAGGGACAACAATGAAACCCAAGGTGGTGGTGGCCTTTTATAAGATTAGTTTTAATAGTTAGGTTCCAAAAGAAAAACCCAGAGTTTGCCAACTCTGGGTTTTTTGATTTAAAAACAATAGCAACTATAAATTTCTTACCATTTTATAATAGCACTAGCCCAAGTAAATCCACTACCAAAAGCAGCCAAAACTACCGTGTCACCAGATTTAATTTTCCCTAATTCCCAAGCTTCTGTGAGCGCAATTGGAATAGAAGCAGCGGTTGTATTACCATATTTTTGAATATTATTAAAAACTTGATCATCTTTCAATCCAAATTTCTTTTGGATAAACTGAGAAATTCTCAAATTAGCTTGATGTGGTATTAGCATATCAATATCTGATACTTGAAGGTTATTCGCTTCCAGCCCTTCATTGATTACTTCACTAAAACGAACTACTGCATTTTTAAATACAAATTGTCCATTCATATAAGGGAAATAACTTTCATCGTCTGGATCATTATCTGCTAAGATGTCTGTAACCCAACGCCCACCCATTCCGGGTGCTTTTACAATAAGTTCTTCAGCATGTTGCCCTTCTGAATGTAGATGGGTAGAAAGAATCCCTTTGGTTAAATCTTCTTCTCTGCTTAAAACTGCGGCTCCTGCTCCATCCCCAAAAATAACCGAAACACCACGTCCACGCGATGTCATATCTAAACCTGTAGAATGCACCTCAGATCCTATAACCAAAACATTCTTATACATTCCTGTTTTGATGTATTGATCCGCAACTGATAAAGCATACAAAAATCCTGAACATTGATTTCTTACATCAAGTGCTCCCACAGTTCGTAAACCTAAATCACGCTGAACTAAAACTCCTGGACCAGGAAAATAATAATCTGGACTTAAAGTGGCAAAAACCACAAAATCGATATCCTCTTTAGCAACTCCTGCTCGTTCAATAGCAATTTCAGCTGCTTTCACACCCATTGAAGTAGTCGTATCCTCCCCTCTTATAATGTGTCTTCTTTCTTGAATTCCAGTTCTTTCTTGAATCCATTCGTCGTTTGTGTCTATGATTTTTGCCAAATCATCATTAGTGACAACATTGGAAGGAACATAATATCCTAATCCTGCTATTTTTGAATGGTACATATTATTGTTTTATTAAAATAAAGTTGCAAATTTATAAATACGTTAAAATATTGGCTCACAAATTACTGATTTTTTATCAAATAGCAACTTATATTTTTCTGGAGCTATTTCCTGCTATCCGCTATATTCCCGATACTAAAAACTACGGCAAAAAAAGCCTTGTTTTTCTAAATCGGGAGATGCCGCTGCAATCAGGGCTAAAACGAATCGCGTGACAAATAAAAATTATGAAATCATCAACGTCACTTCTTGATTGAGGTCTAATGGACTGTCATGCTCAAAAAAGATAACTTTTCTATCAAATACTGCTTTTATTAAATAATGGCCTCCTTTAAAATACGATTGTTTTACCACTACATGCATTAAGCCATTATCTACTACTTTCAATTGATGTGGATAAAGTAACACGATCTCATCTTCCCCATCGACAGGAACTAATTGAGATAATTTCAGCTCATTTACTTCGCCAAATAAGGATGCTACATATTTGTTGATAGGATTCATATACAAATCAAAAGAAGCTGCCTTATCAACAATTCTTCCGTTTTGCAAAACAATCGTTTCATCCGCAAATGAAAGCGCATCGGTACTATCGTGAGTTGCTACAAGACAAGTAACTCCTTGCCCTTTTAAATACGCAAACAAATTGCGACGCAATGCATTTTTTCTAAAATTATCAATATGACTAAAAGGCTCGTCTAATAATAATATTTCAGGTTCCAAGGCCAGAACTCTAGCCAGCGCCACGCGTTGCTGTTGTCCTCCACTTAAATATTTTGCTTTCACATGGGCGAATTCTGTCATTTCAACAATCTCCAGTAATTCATGGATTCGCTCTTGCTTCTTTTCAGGGAAAACATTGGACAAAAACTTACCTACATTCTCAGCAACAGTAATATAAGGCATCAAATCAAAATCTTGTGACAAATACTTCATGAATGGCATTCCTGGAACCAAGTTGTATTTTGGACCTAACACTTCTTCCTCATTCCATAAAATGTGTCCTTCATCTAAATCATACAATCCATAAATTAATTTTAAAAGCGTGCTTTTACCACAACCACTTTCGCCGATTATAGCAATATTTTGTCCTTTTGTAATTGTAAAACTAGCATTGGTTAGCACTTGTTTTTCGGTATATCCGAATGTGATGTTTTGAACTTGAAGCATTTTTATGATAATGAAATTTAAGAGTACAAAGATAGATTTCTTTGTCAAAATTATTTTATGGAAACGATAATATAAATAAAAAAAAGTCGTCTCGTAATAATTACGAAACGACCTTTTTTAGAATTAAAAAATATTTTCTTTTAGTTCCCAGCTTCAATCTTAGCGTCTTGTTGCATTTTATCATTTGCAGTAATAGCAAACTCAACACGACGGTTTTGACTTCTACCTTCTGGAGTATCATTTGTAGCAATTGGATCAGCAATTCCTAAACCAGTAACATTAAATCGAGAGGAAGCAACACCTTTACTAACTAAATAGTTTCTAACTGAAGCTGCTCTTTCACCAGATAATTTTAAATTATAGTCTGCTGGACCAGTGTTATCAGTATATCCAAAAATAGTGATATCAGTATCAGGATACTCTGTAAATACAGGAATTAATTTATCTAAATTAGCTTTTGCAGTAGCTGTTAAAGTTGATTTATTAGTATCAAAACGAACTGCATTTTCATTTAAAACCAATTGGATTCCTTCACCCACACGTTTCACTTCAGCACCTGGAAGCACCTCATCAATTTGTCTTGCTTGTTTATCCATTTTATTACCAATGACTCCACCGGCAACTCCACCTACAACACCACCAAGAACAGCACCCATTGCTCCTTTACCACCTTTACCAAGATTGTTACCAAGAATTGCACCTATAACGGCACCACTTGCTGCACCAATACCAGCACCTCTTTGTGTATTATTTGTATTTTTAATAGCCTCGCAACTTGTAAAAAGTGTTCCTATTGACATTACTAATGCCAATGTTAGTATAGAAAAGTTTTTCATAATGATCTGTTTTATTTTTTTAATTAATTTTTAGTTTGCTCTTTGAAATTGGTACACTACATCAATAGCTTTTCCACCAACAACATTTCCTTTATCAACCAATTGGAACGAATTATCTCCTAGGTTTTCAACAAACAGTTTGTAACCTGCTCTTACTCTTTTTGCTTTTTCACCAGCATCCAAAACTTTCAATATTAATTCTTGATCCGTGTTAACAAACCAAGTGATTGGAGAACTAAAACCAGTACAATCAGCACTTGTTAAAGCCATATTTCCTTTATTATTATTCGAAACAAATTTCCATGTACTTCCTACAAAACATTTAGAATCGGCAATATCAAAAGAATTCACTTTGATATATTGTGATCCTGGATACGTTACTGAGGTCAATACCCATTCGCCTTTAATGGCTACCTGAGTAGTTTTATCCAATTTTTTACCTGTTACTGAACTCGTCTTACATGAGAATAGCACTAATGCTAAAGCTGTTAAAAAAAATATTTTTTTCATTGTTATTTCGTTTTATAATTAAACTGATACAAAGATAATTGCTTAACCCTTGATTTGTGTTTCAAAATTAAATTATTTTGTTTCAAAATTAACAGTTACGACAATTTGTCACTTTAAAAGCAATTGGTATTCTATTTGAAAGAATATCCACAGATTGTAAAACCCTATAAAAAAATTATATATGACAACTGGAAAAATTAATGTTTCGGTAGAAAACATCTTCCCTTTAATCAAGAAGTTCCTATACAGTGATCACGAGATTTTTTTACGTGAATTGATATCCAATGGGACAGATGCAACGTTAAAATTAAAACACCTTACGAATATTGGCGAAGCCAAAGTAGAATATGGCAACCCAATTATCGAAGTAAAAGTAGATAAGGAAGGTAAAAAACTGCATATCATTGACCAAGGTATTGGTATGACTGCAGAGGAAGTAGAGAAATACATCAACCAACTCGCTTTTTCTGGAGCCGAAGAATTTCTAGAAAAATACAAAGACACCGCTAAGGATTCAGGAATTATTGGTCATTTTGGTCTTGGTTTCTACTCTGCTTTTATGGTGGCTTCTAAGGTGGAATTGATTACTAAATCATACAAGGATGAACCAGCAGCACACTGGACCTGCGACGGAAGTCCTGAATTCACTTTGGAACCAGCTGACAAAACAGAAAGAGGTACTGAGATTATCTTACATATTGCCGAAGATTCATTGGATTTCTTAGAAGAGTCTAAAATCAAAGAACTTCTTAACAAGTACAATAAGTTCATGCCTATTCCAATTAAATTTGGAACAAAAACAGAAACACTTCCTAAACCAGAAGACGCTCCTGAAGATTACAAAGCAGAGACAGTTGAAGTAGATAATTTCATCAACAACCCTAATCCAGCTTGGACAAAACAACCTACTGAATTAGCAGATGAAGACTATAAAACGTTCTACCATGAATTGTATCCTATGCAATTTGAAGAACCTTTATTCCACATTCACTTAAATGTAGATTACCCGTTTAACTTAACAGGTATTTTGTATTTCCCTAAATTAGGTGGTGACTTACAAATCCAAAAAGATAAAATTCAGTTGTACCAAAACCAAGTGTACGTTACAGATAACGTAGAAGGAATTGTACCTGAATTCTTGATGATGCTTCGCGGAGTAGTCGATTCGCCAGATATTCCTTTGAACGTTTCTCGTTCCGGATTACAGGCTGATGGTGCTGTGAAAAAAATCTCAAACTACATCACTCGTAAAGTAGCGGATAAATTGAAATCATTATTCACAGAAAACCGTGAAGATTTTGAAGCCAAATGGAATGATATCAAAATCGTTCTAGAATACGGAATGTTATCTGAAGATAAATTCTACGAAAAAGCAGGTGCATTCGTTTTATACCCTACAGTAGACAACAAGTTCTATACACTGGAGGAATTAAAAGAAAACCTAAAAGACAAACAAACGGACAAAGACGGGAAACTGGTTGTTCTTTATGCAGGAAATAAAGAAGCGCAACACTCGTATATCGAAATTGCACAAGAAAAAGGATACGAAGTATTACTTTTAGATTCTCCAATTATTTCTCACTTGATCCAAAAAATTGAAGGAGACAATAGAGAAATCACTTTTGTACGTGTGGATTCAGATCATATTGATAATTTAATCAAGAAGGAGGAAAACACCATTTCTAAATTATCCGATGAGGAAAAAGAAGGTTTAAAAACTGTTTTAGAAGCGATTGTTCCAAAACAAACGTACACGGTTCAACTAGAATCTATGGACAGCCAAGCAGCTCCTTTCATCATCACGCAACCCGAATTCATGCGTAGAATGAAAGAAATGAGCCAGTCAGGTGGTGGTGGAATGTTTGGGATGGGGAATATGCCAGAGATGTACAATCTAGTGGTAAATACTAATTCGCCATTAGCAACTACCATTCTAAATACCGAAGACAAATCAAGCCAAGAGCACCTTGTAAAACAAGCGCTGGACTTAGCTAAATTGTCTCAAAACTTACTAAAAGGAGAAGCATTAACCGCTTTTGTAAAACGTAGTTTCGAGATGATCAAATAATCCTCAACTAACCATTCCAAATAAGGGGAAATCAAGACCTGCTAGTGAAAACTGGCAGGTTTTTTTTTGGAGCAAAACGACTGATTTCCATAACAAGCCCTCGTCCTGCTGTTCATTACAATCCGCACCAAAAAAGGCGCGGGATTTTCATTGCCATCAGGGCTATGGAGAGCGTTTTATTTCCAAAATACTATTTTGATATGAAAACCAACTATTAAAAACAATGTCAAGATTAATAATATAAATGGTATATATTTGATAGAATATAAAGTCTGACGGTTGTCAGACATATATACAAGTTAGTTGCAAGGCCATCTAAGAACCTAAAAGATTAACTTCAATTCAATATTTTAATAAAATACTAATGATAGAAGAAATTAAATATGAACGTAGAATTATAGCTTTCATTGATATACTTGGATTCAAAGAAATAGTAAAACAGTCAGAAAATTAAATAAAGAAATATCGGGAAATAATATTCACTATTCTGTAACTGATAACTTTTATGAATTTAAAATAGAAATGAATAATTAAAGCCCAGCCGCTAATGGCTGTTTTGATATAGCTGGAATTTAGCGGAATTATCGTTTCGCATCAAGTTTTCGTTAACCCTCTACGAAGTCTCAGTCCTTTGCAATACAAACTGAGAAACCATATTATTCCACAATAAAAGTCATAGCGAGGAACGAAGCTATCATACTAAAATACATCCACAAACAAAATAAATAAGCATATTGAAACGGAAATACTGGATGAGATTGCTTCATTCTTCGCAATGACTGTCGATAAACAAGACCGAATGATTTAATACCAAAAAAAATTACAAACAATACCATTCCACAATAAAAGTCATAGCGAGGAACGAAGCTATCACACTAAAACACATCCACAAACAAAATAAATAAGCATATTGAAACGGAAATACTGGATGAGATTGCTTCATTCTTCGCAATGACCGTCGATAAACAAGACCTAATGATATAATACCAAAAAAAATTACAAACAATACCATTCCACAATAAAAGTCATAGCGAGGAACGAAGCTATCATACTAAAACACATCCACAAACAAAATAAATAAGCATATTGAAACGGAAATACTGGATGAGATTGCTTCATTCTTCGCAATGACCGTCGATAAACAACACCTAATGATGTAATACCAAAAAAAATTACAAACAATACCATTCCACTATAAAAGTCATAGCGAGGAACGAAGCTATCATACTAAAACACATCCACAAACAAAATAAATAAGCATATTGAAACGGAAATACTGGATGAGATTGCTTCATTCTTCGCAATGACCGTCGATAAACAATACCTAATGATGTAATACCAAAAAAATTTACAAACAATACCATTCCACTATAAAAGTCATAGCGAGGAACGAAGCTATCATACTAAAACACATCCACAAACAAAATAAATAAGCATATTGAAACGGAAATACTGGATGAGATTGCTTCATTCTTCGCAATGACCGTCGATAAACAACACCGAATGATTTAATACCAAAAAAAATTACAAACAATACCATTACACAATAAAAGTCATAGCGAGGAACGAAGCTATCACACTAAAACACATCCACAAACAAAATAAATAAGCATATTGAAACGGAAATACTGGATGAGATTGCTTCATTCTTCGCAATGACCGTCGATAAACAAGACCTAATGATGTAATACCAAAAAAAATTACAAACAATACCATTCCACAATAAAAGTCATAGCGAGGAACGAAGCTATCATACTAAAACACATCCACAAACAAAATAAATAAGCATATTGAAACGGAAATACTGGATGAGATTGCTTCATTCTTCGCAATGACTGTCGATAAACAAGACCGAATGATTTAATACCAAAAAAATTACAAACAGTACTATTCCACTAGCTCTCGTTTGCCCTCATTCTCTAGCGCTTGTCTTCGACGAGTACCTACTTAAATTAGAACACAACTCGTAGCGTTTGCAATTACTAAAAAAAAACACCTTTTCACGTCATTGTAATTTTAGTAGAATTCTATTTTTTATTCGTAATTTCGTTTAGGAAATACAGTCGTTTTCAAAAGCTAAAACGGTTATAGCAACGCAAACGTACTTCTAAAAAAAGAAATATGACAGCACTTTATAAAACAGCCAACTACCTTGAGCCAATGTTGTTACTCGAGTACGAAATAAACGCAAACTGCAATACAGTTTACAATGCGTGGACCGATATAAATCTACTTCAAAAGTGGTTTTATCCAACGGGATTTTCAGTCGCTCTAGCAGAAATGGTCTCCAATGTGGGCGGCTATTTCAGAATACACATGAAGTCCCCAGAAGGAGAAATTTATCCAACAAAAGGACAATACCTTTTACTGGACAAACCAAATCGAATTGTATATAAAGATTCTTGGGATGATGACAGAAAGCAGAACGAACCCACTGTTGTTGAACTAATTTTTGAACCACAAGGAGAAAAAACGGTACTGAAACTATATTCAAGTTTTGCGACTGAGCAACAAAAAGATACTGTTCTCCATTCGGGAATTGTGGATGGTTGGAAAATGTTTTTTGACAATCTCAATAATCTATTAAAAGAATAAACAAGCAACTTAAAAATTTGAATTATGGCACTGATCAATCCGCACATTAACTTTAATGGAAATGCCGAAGAAGCATTCCATTTTTACAAATCCGTATTTGGTGGAGAGTTTGCACAAATAACCCGTTTCAAAGAAATGTCAAGCCCTGAATTTCCAGTTTCAGAAAAAGAAGCAAATAAAATAATGCATATCTCCTTACCTATTGGCAAGAATTTTTTATTTGCCAATGACGTTCCAGAAAGTATGGGACGCGTAAATGAAAATGAAAACAGGTCCAAGATATCTATTAGCGCAGAAAGCAAAGAAGAAGCCGATAAATTATTTAACGGACTTTCATCAGGTGGACAAATCGAAATGCCTATTGAAGACAGCCCTTGGGGTTCCTACTTTGGTATGTTTAGAGATAAATATGGCATTGAATGGATGATAGATTTTGATCAAAAATAGAACAAAAACAACCAATAGAAAACCCAACAATCATTTTCTATACAATCCTCTAAGCAAAGCCACTTGACCTTGCATAACAAAAGGAGCAAAAAATACTATTCCTCTATAAAAGTCATAGCGAGGAACAAAGCTATCACACTAAAAAACACCGTCAAACAAAATAAAAGAAAGTTTATTGAAAGGGAAATAGATGTTGTATTACTTGTAATTTTAAAAACCTAAAAGTATCACTTTTTAGTCTTTTGTATTAAAAATTAAAAACTTAACTAAAGAATTACGTACTTTGAAGCAACTATAAAAAACAATAATGACCTTACACATAGAAACTCCCGCTTTATTATTCTCAGCCACTTCATTGATCCTTTTGGCCTATACTAATCGTTTCTTGACTATAGCCACCATTGTTCGAGGTTTAAAAAAGACCTACGAGGAAAAAGAGAATAAAACCATATTACTAGAAATCAAAAACCTCAATTTGCGATTATCGTTAATTAAGTACATGCAGCTTTTTGGTGTATGTTGTTTATTTCTTTCTGTTTTTGCTATGCTACTTTTGTTTTTAGATAATCAATTGATCAGTCTCTATCTTTTTGGGCTGAGTTTATTAAGCTTACTTATATCATTAGGATTATCTTTTTGGGAAATTAGCATTTCAGTGAATGCCTTGCGTTTGCATTTAAGCGACTTAAAGGAAGTAGGGAAAAAAGAATAAAAGTAAAGTCTTCTCAACTAAAAAACTATCTTTGCCCGCTTTTTAAATTAAAAAAATGATTGAAAATAAAGTATTAAAAGGAGTTTTATTAGTAGGATTCGGTGCGACGAGTTACGGCATGCTAGCCACATTTGTAAAAATGGCATACATGGAAGGATACACTACTGCCGAGGTAACGAGCTCGCAATTCATATTGGGAATTATTGGAATCCTACTCATCAATATGTTCCAAAAAAATAAAAACAAAGAAAAAGTACGTAAAGCTTCTAAAAAAAACATTTTTCATTTAATGCTGGCAGGCACTTCATTAGGTATGACTAGTGTTTTTTATTATTTGGCCGTAAAATACATTCCCGTTTCCATAGGTATTGTTTTATTGATGCAAACAGTGTGGATGGGTGTTTTACTAGAAATGATTTTGGAAAAAAAAATCCCTTCAACTCAAAAAATCATATCGGTAGTTATTGTATTAACAGGAACGGTTTTAGCTACTAATTTAATCAATAACGAGGTACAATTAGATTGGCATGGAATTATGTGGGGTGTTTTGGCAGCAGCCTCATTCACTACAACCATGTTTACAGCAAATCGAGTAGCTACAAGCATTTCATCAGCACAGCGCAGTTTATATATGCTTCTTGGTGGTGCTATAATTGTGTTTTCGTTTTCAATTGCAACACAAACCACTCCATTTAACTTCGAAATATTTCTAAAATGGGGAATCGTTTTATCTCTTTTTGGGACAATAATCCCTCCACTTTTAATGAATGCTGGGTTTCCACTTACAGGAATTGGATTAGGAAGTATTGTATCGGCTCTCGAACTTCCTGTTTCAGTACTTATGGCTTTTTTCCTTTTAAATGAAAAAGTAATCCTGATGCAATGGATAGGAATCTGTTTAATTATTGTAGCCATTGTCATAATGAACCTAAAATTTAAACCTATAAAAAACAATTCTTCTTTTTAACATTTCAGATTATTAATATATCGTAAATAAATTCTTAAATTCGCAAAACAAATACCCTAATTCTGATTTATCATGAATTCAAACTGGCACTTATACTTTATGGCATTCATCTATACTATTGCTGGTATGAATCATTTTAGAAGTCCAAAACTGTACAAAAAAATAATCCCCCCCTATTTACCCAATCCAAGTCTTTTAAATTATTTAAGCGGGATTGCTGAGATAATTCTTGGTATATCCTTACTCATTCCTGCCTTAACACATTATGCAGCCTGGGGCGTAATTGCATTATTAATTGCCGTTTTACCAACTCATTTTTTCATGTATCAAAATCACAAAGCACAAATGGGGCTTCCTAAATGGGTATTATTACTACGCATTCCATTTCAATTCGTTTTGATATATTGGGCCTATTTATACACTTAAAAAACTATATTTATAGTACATAGATACCTTCAAAATTGAAGAATCTCAAAAACATTAAATGATTTTCATATTCGTTAACTATTCGACCTATGGAAATTGAAGTACGCAATAAATTGAAAAATTCAATAAAAATTCCTTGCCAAAAGCAAAAACTAGAATAGAATATTTAAATACATTAAAAAAAAAATACTCTTTTGACGTAAAGTAATTATTTTTTTTATTAATATTGGTATCTAATTTAGAATCAATTATTTTAATCATTAAAACCAATTTGAATTAATTTTCACGTGATGAAAAAGAGTAACCGAAAAGAACTGACCTGGGAGCAAACAGAAAAACTTGTTACATTGGCCTTAGAAGAAAAAAATCCTTTTGAGATTATCAAAAAAGAATTTGGTCTGGTCGAAAAAGAAGTTCTGGAAATAATGAAGAAGAAGATGCCTGCAGAAAAATTTGAGATGTGGAAAAAGAAAGCTACCGCAAATAAACCAAAACCAAAACCGCTGAAAATTGATGATTTTGATGAAGATTTGGATGGCAAATATTACATAAAAAATAAATTGGACTAACCAATTAAAAAAACACTCTTAATTAGAGTGTTTTTTTTTATTCAAAAATAAAAACCATATAAAAAATATTAAAAAAGCTTGTAACAAGATGAGTACAAATAAGTCTAATAGTCAAAATCAAATTTAAAATGAAAAAGATACTTTTTGCCTTTACCCTAGCTTCCGTATTAGTAGGATGTAAAACAGCAAGCTCCGTAACCTCATCTTCAATTAAAGAAAACATTGAAGTAGCAATTAATTTAAATGACATCAAGGATGATAAGGTAATGGTGACAGTAAATACACCTGCAATCACCACTGATGAAATTACTTTCCATATCCCTAAAACAGTTCCAGGTACTTATTCTGAGGACAATTATGGCCGCTTTATTACTGATTTAAAAGCATATGACAAAAAAGGAAACGCATTAGATGTAAAAAAACTAGATGTTAATTCTTGGTCAATTGCAAAAGCGAAGACTTTGAGCAAAATCACATATTGGGTTAATGATTCCTTTGACACTGAAAAAGGAACTGAATTTGGTAAAGATGATGTTTTCTCACCAGCAGGTTCAAACATTGATTCGGGAAAAAACATCCTGTTAAACACCCATTGTTTTGTAGGGTATTTTACAAATTATATGTCTAATCCATACAAAGTTACCATTTCACATCCAGGTGAAATATGGGGAGCTACTTCAATGACTGACATTGATGATAGTAACACTAATGATGTATTTATCACATCCCGTTACGCAGAGTTAGTAGAAAACCCAATCATGTATTCAAAACCCGATCATACTTCTTTTACAGTTGACGGAATGGAAATTAATATTGCTGTCTATTCTCCCACTGGAAAAGTAACTGCCGAAAGTATTACTCCAGAAATGAAAACAATGATGACGGCGCAAAAACACTTTTTAGGAAAAATAAACACCACTAAAAAATACAGTGTTTTGTTGTACTTATCGACGATGACCGATACAGATGCTAAAGGATTTGGAGCATTAGAACATCCTACTGCAACTACTGTTGTCCTACCTGAAGTGATGCCAAAAGAAGAGTTAGTAAAATCGATGATGGATGTGGTATCTCACGAATTCTTTCATATCGTTACTCCTTTAAGTATTCATTCAAAAGAAATTCAATTTTTTGATTATAATGATCCAAAAATGTCAGAGCATTTATGGATGTATGAAGGAGTTACAGAATATTTTGCCAATTTATTTCAAATAAATCAAGGCTTAATTACTGAAGAAGACTTTTACAGTCGCCTTTCTGACCAAATAGAGCGCGCCAATGCTATGAATGATACGATGTCATTTACAACAATGAGTGCTAATGTATTAAAAGAGCCTTACAAAGATCAATACATAAATGTGTACCAAAAAGGATCTTTAATAGGGATGTGTTTGGACATTATAATTAGAGAAAAAAGCAACGGACAAAGAGGAATTCTTGATTTAATGCAAAAATTGTCCAAAGAGTATGGCGTTTCTAAACCATTTAATGACAACGAGCTTTTTGCCAAAATCACGGAACTGACCTACCCAGAAGTGGGTGAATTTTTAAAAACTTATGTTGCAGGAACAACCCCAATTCCTTACGCCACTTATTTTGCAAAAGTGGGGCTAACACTAATATCTGAAAAAACACCAGGAAACATATTTCTAAAAGGACAAACACCTTACATTACTGTGAATCCTCAAACCAAAGAAATTGTCGTTATTCCCGAAATTGAATTAAATACTTTCTACACTTCTCTAGACCTTAAAGGAGGTGATGTTTTAGTAGCCATTAACAACCAGTCTTACACACTTGACAACATCTATGAAATGATAGCTGAAAGTGAAAAATGGAAAGAGAATGATCCTATTACAGTGAAAATAAAAAGAAATGGTTCAGAACAAACAATTAAAGGCATTGTTAAACTTCCTTATGAAGAAAAAGAGGTTGTGAAGGCGACTGATTCAACAAAAAGTATCCTAAAAGAAGCTTGGTTGAAAGGCTAATTAAATAAAACTTTGACAAATCCCAATTTAGAAATAGATTGGGATTTTTTTTATAAAATTACAAGAAGTTAATTCTTCCACTTTCCAACAATTTTCTTTATTTTGCACCAAAATAGATAACCAATGAAAAAAACAATTCTTGCATTCTTTTCACTAGTTCTTTTAGTGTCATGCAATAAAAACGAATCCAAAGAAAACGTACACATCACAGGAAACATTAAAGGCCTTAAAAGTGGAACTTTATACATTCAGAGAGTAGTTGACTCTTCCCTTGTTGCTATAGACACCATAACAATTAATGGTAGCTCTACATTTACAAGTGATATCGATTTAAAATCACCAGAAATGCTTTATTTATTTCTAGATAGAGGAGTAACGAATTCATTGGACAATAATATATTATTTTTTGCTGAACCAGGGAATATAAATATTGAAACTACTCTTGACTCTTATATTTCTGACGCCAAAATTACTGGATCTAAAAATCAAGAATTATTGGATGAATACAAAAAGATCAATTCTAGATTTAAAGATGAAAACCTTACTTTGATTGAACAAAAATTCAATGCAATAAAAAGTAAAAATGCAATTGCAATCGATAGCCTAAGTGCGAAACAAGATTCAAACATCAAAAGAAAGTACTTGTACGCTACTAATTTTGCCATAAACAACAAAGACCATGAAGTAGCTCCTTATATTGCCTTATCAGAGATCTATGACATCAATATTAAATATCTAGATACAATCCAGAAATCTATGACTCCTAAAGTGGCACAATCTCTTTATGGAAAGAAACTAACGGAATACGTTACTTCAATTAAAGCTCAGAAATAAAGGAATTGAATTTTCAGTTGAATACAAAAAAAAACGCCTCGCTAAAACGAGGCGTTTTTTGTTTATTGCATTTTCAACTAAGACACCATAATTTTATTTGATAAAAACAATAATATGAGTTTCATTTTAAAATAAAAAAACCACCTAACAAAAGTTAGATGGTTTTACGATGAGCCGGCGGAGGGACTCGAACCCACGACCTGCTGATTACAAATCAGCTGCTCTAGCCAACTGAGCTACGCTGGCGTCTCATTTCTCGGGTGCAAATATAATGATGAATTCCAAATCTCCAAACAAAATAACAATAAAATATAAATTATTTTATAGCGACCAAAATGGACGGTTTTAATTAGAAATCATAAAAAAACCACCTAACAAAGTTAGATGGTTTTACAATGAGCCGGCGGAGGGACTCGAACCCACGACCTGCTGATTACAAATCAGCTGCTCTAGCCAACTGAGCTACGCTGGCGTCTCATTACGGGTGCAAATATACAGATGAATTCGATTTCTCCAAAATAAATCTGCACTTTTTTATCGTTTTTTTCGACTACAATTCGTTGATTTTAGCAATCAATTGATTTGCAGTTTGTTCCAATTCAACATTGATTTGTTTGAAGTGTGCTTTTTTATTTTCCACTTTTTTAGCGTTCACTTTAGTGATTAAAACGTCAAAAGCAGCGATAGCTTCATCAATTAAATCATTAGTTTCTGTTGTTGGTTTTCCAGTAGTTGAAATCTCAAACAAATAAACTGCTTCAATTATATCTCCTAAAACGTAGTTGATGTCTTTTTTTAAATTTTTAACGTTTGCCATTTTTCTTTAATTTTAATTTGCGTCTGCAAAAGTACACATAATCTTTCTATAACTTACTATGAAATGTAAATTTCTAAAATAGAAGCTTTTCCGGTGATAACATAATAATCCATTGCAGCTGGAATCAAAACAGTATCTCCTTTTTTATACGTGTAAATATTCATATCATATTCTAACTCAAATTCTCCATCTACACACATATATACTGTAAAACTATTTCCTGTTTTAGAAACAGTTACAGTATCTTCTAACGGAATAAAATTAGTTGTAAAATAAGGACAATTAACTATCGTGTTTGATACATTCTCATCCTTTTTGTAGGATCTATATGCTTCCACTTTATCATAGTTAATAGCTTCTAAAGCCAAATCAATATGCAATTCTCTAGTATTCCCTTGAGCATCTACTCGGTCAAAATCGTAAATACGATACGTAATATCTGAGGTTTGCTGAATCTCCGCAACTACTAATCCTGCTCCAATAGCGTGAACCGTTCCTGTCTCAAGAAAAAATACATCTCCCTCTTTTACTTCAACATCATCAAGAATGGACAACAATGTTTTATTTTTAAGATGCTCTAAATACTCATTTGCATTTGACTTTTCTTTAAAACCAACAATTATTCTTGAATCTGGATCCGCTTGCATGATGTACCACATCTCCGTTTTTCCAAAAGAATTGTGACGTTTTTTTGCTAACTCATCATTAGGGTGCACCTGAATAGACAAATCTTCACGTGCATCTAAATATTTAAAAAGTAATGGAAATTGTTTTCCAAAACGTTTATGAACTTCAGTTCCTAGTATTTCATTTGGTAACTCTTCAATTACTTCTGTTAAAGATTTTCCCTTAAATTCTCCATTAGCAATTACACTAACATCACCTTCCACTGTGGATAATTCCCAACTCTCCCCAGTAATTTTTGACTCAATAGGCTTATTAAGTATCGTTTTTAATTTTTCACCTCCCCATATTCTATCTTTCAATATAGGGTCAAATTGTAAAGGGTATACCATTTTATTCATTTTTCTTCCGTTTTTAAACGACAAAATTCACTCTTTAAGTAAATTATATCTAATACTATTTTGTTCTTTTATGATACTAATTTTTTTATAGACTCTAATGCTTTTACGATATGATTTTGCCCTTTTATACTGTTAAAAATCAGCTGAACAACCCCTTTTTTATCAACTACATAAGTAACTCTTCCAGGCAGTAACCCAAATAAAGCAGAAGGAACACCAAAAAGAGTTCTGATTTTTTTATCACTATCGGATAATAAAATAAAAGGCAACTGATGTTCTTTTGCAAAATCTTTATGCGAAGCAACACTATCACTGCTGACACCAATTACCTCAGCACCTAGATCAGTAAATTCCTCATATTGATCTCTAAAACTGCAAGCCTGCGCAGTACAAATAGAAGTATTGTCTTTAGGATAAAAATAAATAACTATTGGTTTTTTACCTATAATGCTTTCGATGTTAAAATCATTACCATTAGCGTCTTTCCCCTTAAAATTTGGGATTTTATCCCCCACACGCAATGCCATTATTCTCCTTTATAGGTTACAAAATTACGAGCCGTTTCATAAAGCACTACTTCTAAATCAAACTCTTGTTTAATTCTTTTTCGGATTTTATTCCAAATAACAACCACAATATTTTCAGCAGTGGGATTTAAGTTTTCAAATTCAGGAACATCTAAATTCAGGTTTTTATGATCAAATTGACTTTCGACTTCTTCATGAATAATGTCAGCCAAAATTTTCACATCCATTACAAAACCGGTCTCTTGATCAATTGCACCAGTAACACTTACAGTCAAATCATAATTATGTCCATGAAAGTTGGGATTATTACATTTTCCGAAAACCGCATCATTTTTTTCAAATGTCCAATCCTTCCGATACAACCTATGAGCTGCATTAAAATGCGCTTTTCTACTTATAGTAACTTTCATATTATTATCGTGTATTTTTTTTTAATTCAAAGGCTCAAAACTTACCTTCTATACTTTATGATCTTCTAGAAAATGATAAAACTCGTCAAAAATAATTTTAAACCAAACGGTATAGATCTCTGGATGCAACTGCATATCCTCTTGAATAGCATCGATACTCATCCATTTCCAAGATTCAACTTCTTCGGTATTTATTTCTGGACTTTCACTATAATAGCCAATCATCACATGATCCAATTCATGTTCCGTCAATCCGTTATCAAAAGGAGCTTTATAGATAAAGTGAAATAATTCTTTAAGCTCTGTTTTAAAACCCATTTCTTCAAATAACCTGCGACTTCCAGCTTGGACATTAGTCTCCCCTTCCCTTTGATGACTACAACAAGTATTAGTCCATAACAAAGGAGAATGGTATTTATGGTGTGCCCGCTGTTGCAGCATTAATTCATTTTTACTGTTTAAAACAAAAACAGAAAAGGCACGATGCAACAAAGCCTTTTCATGCGCCTCTAATTTTGGCATCAATCCAATTTGTACATCGTCAGTATTAACTAATATTACGTTTTCTTCTATCATATTTATTTTTAGCATCACAAAAATACAAAAAAGATACAGAAAAAAACAGGCTTTAACGTTCTCTTTCATTTTGTTCATGAGCAAATAAAATAGCGTATTTCACTACTCTATTGATACCGTCCACGTCAATAAACTTTAGTACTTTTGATAATCTTAACGCTACATTACAATGAATTCTATACACATACGAAAAGCCCTTTTAAGCGACCTTACAACACTTCTTGAATTCGAACAAGGAATTATTGAAGCGGAACGTCCGTACGATCCAACATTAAAAAAGGAAAAAATTCATTATTACGATATAGAAAAAATGATTGCAGCTCTCGAAGTTGAAGTTTTAGTTGCTACGATTGACTCCATAATTGTAGGTTCAGGTTACGCACGAATAGAAACTGCAAAACCGTATTTGAATCATATAGATTATGCCTATTTAGGATTTATGTTTACCCATGCTGACTATAGGGGAAAAGGAGTCAATGCTAAAATTATTGAATCATTAAAAGTATGGTGTCGTACTCAGGATATTGTTGAGCTTCGCTTAGATGTATACAATGACAATCCTTCAGCCATTAAAGCCTATGAAAAAGTGGGATTCAAAAAACATTTAATAAACATGAGACTTGGCTTGTAAATATTTCCTGTTAAAAACCAAAAACACTTTAAATACGTAACTATCATTAGTTAAAACTTATACAATTAGCTGTTAAATTGTAAAGTACACGACATTACTTCTTAAAACAGCTGCTTAAATTTGTACTATAAATATTTAATATTATTTACCTATGAAAACAAAATCTTTTTTTAGCCTTTTATTCTTTCTTCCATTGTTTGTAATCACGGCTTGTGGACAAACAGGAAAAAAACAAAACAAAATAGAAAAATCAACAACTATGGAAAATAAAATCAGTAAGCCAGAAAACCCTTATTATTCCAATACTGACACAACAAAATTAGATCTAACGGATGCTGAATGGAAAAAAGTACTTTCGGATGATGTATATGCTGTAACAAGACATGCTGACACTGAAAGACCATTTACAGGAAAATATTGGAACTCTGACGAAAAAGGAACGTATTATTGTGCCGCTTGCGGTAATAAATTATTCCGCTCTAGTGCCAAATTTGCAAGTAGTTGCGGATGGCCAAGTTTCTTTGAACAAGACAATAAAAAAAGTGTAATCTATAAAACAGATAACTCTTTAGGCATGGAACGAATTGAAGCACTATGCGGTCGATGTGGTGGACACCTTGGACACCTATTTGATGATGGACCTGCTCCTACTCACAAAAGATACTGTATGAATTCTATCGCTCTTGACTTTATCCCTGATACTAAATAACATGAAAAAAATATTTTTAATTTGTATTTTGGCCACACTAAGTGCCTGTGGACAAAAAAAAGAAACAAAAATAATAGAGGAAAAACCATCTAATAAAAACAACCTTGAAACTATTACACTTGGTGGTGGCTGTTATTGGTGTGTGGAAGCTGTTTACGAAAATCTAAACGGAGTAAAATCGGCAGTATCTGGATTTTCAGGTGGGAAAAATGCCAATCCTAGTTACGAGGATGTTTCAACAGGAAGAACAGGTTATGTTGAAGTGGTACAAATCACTTATGACAAAACAGTAACAAATTTGAATGAAATATTTCAAGTTTTCTTTACTGTTCATGACCCCACTACGCTGAACCGTCAAGGGGCTGATGTAGGTACTCAATACCGTTCAGTCATTTTCTATAAAAATGAAGAACAACGACTTGCAGCTCAAAATATCATTAACGAACTGAGGAATGCTAAAATTTACAACAGTACAATTGTTACTGCTGTAGAACCGCTTACCACTTTTTATAAAGCCGAAGATTACCATCAAGATTATTATGCCAATAATAAAAACCAACCCTATTGTCGAATGGTGATTCAGCCCAAAATTGAAAAATTTGAGAAGTTATTTAAAGATAAACTGAAAAATAAACAACATTAATTATCAAAACCGAAAAGAGATTTTCGGTTTTTTTATGCTTTAAAAAAGGCATCATTATAACTTCAATTAAAGAATTTGTTTTTATTCTATTCCAATAATTACCACAAAACATTATTTTTTTGGAATGAAATTTGCAAGGTCAAAATCAAAATTTTATGAAACGCTTTTTTGTGTATATTTGAACCAAAATTAGCATACAGGAATTCATAAATTAGATTTTAATAGCAATACCTTTTTTAAAGTATAAAAACACAAAAATTAAATTCTTTAATATATGAATAGTAATGATTACATAGATCTATATAGGCAATTACCATCTCTATCTATTGTACTGGATCTTAATTTCAATATAGTAACTGTGACGGATAGTTTTCTAAAATCTACTATGACCGAAAGGGAGAAAATTATAGATCAAAATATTTTTGATATATTTCCTGAAAACCCAAATGAAGAAAATCCTGAGTCCATTACCCATTTAAGAACATCCTTAAATAGCGTATTACAGAAAAAAATAGCTGACACAGTCGACTTTATAAAATATGACATCCAAATACCTACTGAAGAAGGCAGTCATTTTGAAGAACGCTACTGGAAAACAATAAACTCCCCAATTCTTGATTCCAACAACAATGTTACGCTTATAATGATTATTGTTGAAGATGTAACTAAAAAAAAGAAACTCGTTTCAAACAATAAAAAATTAAAAAAAAGCTTAAATCTACTTGCTGAATCGTATGAGTTTTCCGAAGAAATCATCGGGACTATTATGGAACCGATGCTAGTTCTTACGCAAGATTTTAAAATTAAATCTGCCAGTAAATCATTTTGCCAAAAATACACTATCGATAAAGAAAAAACCGAAGGAGTTTCATTGTTTGAAGTAAATAGCAAACAATGGGATTTTCCAGAATTTCGGAATCTTCTAACTACTATGCTTGCCAGCGGTAAAGACTTTCATAATGTAGAAATAACGCATGATTTTTCCTCTCTTGGAGAAAAAACAATTATACTTAGTGCGAATTATATTTTTCAAAAAATTCATGATGAAAAAATAATTCTATTAGCCATACAAGATGTTTCTGAAGTAAGACGACTCTCCATTAAACTTCAAGCTAAAGAAAAAAAAGAATTCGAAAAATTACTTGAGGTACAAAAGCAGGCATCTAAGGAGATTGAAGACAGTAATAAACGATTTAATATGATGGTGCTCCAATCCCCATTTGCAATAGCAATATTAAAAGGGAAAGATATGGTAGTCACCTTGGCCAACGACAGTATCAAAGAAATGTGGGGAAAAGGACAAAATGTAGAAGGCAAAAGATTCAATGATATTTTACCTGAACTTATAGACAAGGCCTTTCCTCTATTGCTCGAAAACGTTTTTAAAACAGGTAATCCTTTTTACGGAAACGAACTTCTTGCTCCTATAACGCATAATGGAATTATAAAAGACGCCTATTTTAATTTTGTTTACCAACCTTATTATGAAGCCGACGAAACAATATCAGGAGTTACAATAATTGCCTATGATGTGACTACTCAAGTTTTAGCAAAAAACGAACTAATTGAATCAAAAATTAATGCAGATTTAAAAACAAAAATTGCAGAAGAAGCGGTAAAATCAAAACAGCAATTTTTGTCAAATATGAGTCATGAGATAAGAACACCCATGAATGCTATTATCGGGTTTACTAATGTAGTACTAAAGACCCCTTTAGATAAATCCCAAAAAGAATACATCAATGCCATTAAAGAATCTGGTGATGCTCTACTTGTTTTAATTAATGACATCTTAGACATTGCTAAAGTAGATGCAGGCAAGATGATCTTTGACCATGTTCCTTTTAAATTATCCAAGTCTACTTCAACTATTCTTCTTCTTTTTGAACAAAAAATGAAGGAAAAAAATTTAGAATTGATCTATAAATGCGACTCTGCAATTCCTAAAGTTTTGATTGGTGATCCCATGCGTTTACGTCAGGTTATTTTAAATCTAATGAGTAATGCGATAAAATTTACTTCAAAAGGAAAAATAACTGTAAGTATCAAACTAGTAGATGAAGGTACCGAAAAAGTTACTCTTGAATTCTTAATAACAGATACTGGAATTGGAGTACCACAAGATAGACTAGCACATATTTTTAATAATTTTGAACAAGCAACTAAAGGCACTAGTACTTCCTATGGAGGAACAGGTTTAGGTCTTGCTATTGTGAAACAACTGGTAGAGTTACAAGGAGGATCAATTATCGCCCATAGTGAAGAAGGTAAAGGTTCAACTTTTGGGTTTATTATGAACTTTGAAAAATCTATTGAAATCAAAGAAGAACTAATAGAAGAAATTATTCCAATCCCAGTTATTAAATTTGAAGAGGCGATAACTAATAAAATAAAAGTCTTAGTGGTAGAAGACATGATCTTGAATCAACTTTTACTAAAAATAATACTATTGGATTTCGGATATGAA
Organism: Flavobacterium sp. WC2409; assembly: GCF_041200085.1. NCBI lineage: Bacteria > Pseudomonadati > Bacteroidota > Flavobacteriia > Flavobacteriales > Flavobacteriaceae > Flavobacterium > Flavobacterium sp. WC2409. Next base: position 291,543 of record NZ_CP165625.1, on the reverse strand, counting down.
ATTGAAGTCGCAGATAATGGCAAAATCGCAGTTGAAAAACTTCAAAACAATACGTACGATATTGTTTTGATGGATTTACAAATGCCAGAAATGAACGGATTTGAAGCTACAACTCATATTAGAGAAATACTAAAATCAAAAATACCAATTATTGCCTTAACTGCTGATGTCACTACTGCTGATGTCGAAAAATGCAAAGCAGTGGGCATGAATGATTATATTTCTAAACCTATTGACGAAATAGTATTATTCAATAAAATCAACAAACACATCTTCAATCAAAGCTAATTACAAAAAATAGTATCCTTTTATTTTTATAAAAACCTTTTAAGAACGGAAATAGAATTCTAGAATTCTATTTCCGTTCTTTGCAGTACAAAAAAATAAAAAATGAAAGCATTAACTTTTTCAACATTTGGCACTTCAGATGTTCTTGAATATATAGATATCCCTAGCCCTACATTAAAAGAAGAGGAGATTCTTGTGGAAATGCGTGCTATAGGAGTAAACTTCGCAGATGTTTACCGAAGAAAAGGGAATTATCATCTTGTAGGAAACCCTCCGTTTATAGCAGGATATGAAGGAGCAGGAGTTGTAGTAGACGCAAACGGAAGTGCTCATTTTAAAATTGGAGACCGAATCGCATTTGCTGACGTTCCGTATGCGAATGCCGAATTAGTAGCCGTACCTCTTGACCACGTCATTCCTTTACCAGAATCTATTTCTTTTGAAACCGCTACAACTGTACTTTTACAAGGCCTAACAGCACATTACTTAGCAACAGACAGTCATAAAACTCAAAAAGACGAAACAGTATTAATTCATGCTTCTGCGGGAGGAGTGGGACAATTTTTAACTCAAATAAGCAAACTTTTGGGTGCAACAGTTATTGGGTTAACCTCATCAAGTGAAAAAGCGACTGTTTCCTTAAAAAATGGAGCAGACAAAGCATTCTTGTATTCCGAAGACTGGAAAGAGCAGGTGCTGTCCTTTTATCCAAACGGAGTCGATGTGGTTTATGACAGTGTAGGCAGTACGTTAAGCGATAGTTTTGAAGTAACTAAAAATTGTGGACAAGTTGTTTTCTTTGGAATGGCGGGTGGAGATCCTGATTTTATCAATCCAAGAATGCTAATGGATACCTCCAAAACACTTACAGGTGGTGACTTATGGAGTTATTTAACCTCAAAAGAAGAACGAATTAAGAGAGCGCATCAATTGTTTAACTGGATTAGTATGAACCAAATTACAATTGCCAAACCAACCGTTTTTAAACTTTCTGAAGGAAAAAAAGCACACGATTATTTAGAAAGCAGAAAAAGTACTGGAAAAATAATTCTTGTTCCTTAAAAACAGAATACTACTAATTTTGGAACAAACCTCGACTTATTACTAATTCGAGGTTTTTTTATGCAGACTTTCCCCAATCATCAAAGCACACTTCTCCCCGTCAATGGCAGCTGATATTATTCCGCCCGCATAACCTGCTCCTTCTCCGCAAGGATACAATCCTTTTATTTGAAGGTGTTCATAGGAAATAGGATCTCTAGGAATACGAACTGGAGATGATGTTCTTGATTCAGGAGCATGTAAAATAGCTTCATTTGTTAAATACCCATGCATGGATTTCCCAAATTCAGAAAAACCTTCTCTTAATATTTGAGTTAAGAAGCCTGGGAAAACCTGCCCCATTTCTACCGATGTCGTTCCTGGTACGTAAGATGTTTTTGGAATATCAGATGATACTTTATTTTGTGTAAAATCAATCATGCGTTGTGCCGGTACTTTTTGGGTTTCACCTGCAAGATGCCAAGCCTTTTGTTCGATACTTTTTTGAAATTCCATTCCAGCCAAAGCGCCAAATTGAGCAAAAGGTTTGAAATCTTCTAATTTCAATTCGATGACAATCCCTGAATTGGCAGTTGCTTGATCTCTTTTTGATGGAGACCAACCATTGGTCACCACCTCACCAGGACTAGTAGCACAAGGTGCAATTACACCTCCCGGACACATACAAAAAGAATACATTCCTCTACCTCCTACCTGCTTTACAATACTATACGGTGCAGGCGGTAAAAGTACCCCACGATAATCACAACTGTATTGAATGCTATCAATTAAAGATTGTGGATGTTCCGCTCTTACGCCCAAGGCAAAAGGTTTTGCCTCAATAAATATTTTTTTTCTATCTAATAGTTCATAAATATCACGAGCGGAGTGCCCCGTGGCCAAAATTAATTTATTAGCCAAAATTGTATCTCCATTTTGAGTTACTATTCCTTCCACTTCATTATTCTTAACCAAAATATCAGTAACTCTGGTTTCAAATAAAACCTGACCACCACATTCAATAATTTTCTCTCGAATATCTTGAATAATTTGTGGCAATTTATTTGTTCCAATATGTGGATGTGCCTCTACTAAAATATCTGGTGTAGCACCATAAGCGACTAACAATTCTAAAATTCGGGTTACATCACCACGTTTTTTAGAACGGGTATATAATTTCCCATCTGAATAAGTCCCAGCTCCGCCTTCTCCAAAACAATAATTAGAATCTTCATTTACAATGTGGTCTACATTAATCGCTTTCAAATCACGACGACGACCACGAACCTCTTTTCCACGTTCGATTACGATTGGCTTCAAGCCCAATTCTATTAATTGCAAAGCCGCAAAAAGACCTGCAGGACCTGCTCCCACCACTAATACTTCTTGTGCGCTGGCAACATTTGGATAATAAGGAAGTTCCAATTTTAATTCCTGAAAAGGTTCCCCTTTCAAATAAACAGCCACTTTCAAGTTAATCTTTATTGCTTTTTGACGTGCATCAATAGAACGTTTTAAAATAACAACATGCTGAATTTCATTAACAGAAACTTTAATTTGTTTCGATAAATGGTCTTTTAGCAACGATTCATTCGCAGCAATTTCTGGAGTTACTTGTAAAAGGAGTTCTTGAGGCATTTTATCTTTTTTAATCATTGCATTACTGTTTCATTTTTTCGAAAAACAAAAACATTTGCAAAAATAGTATTTTGAAGTGGAATTAGTTGATTATTATAAAGTCCATTTTCAAAATAGAGCTGTACCTTTGCTACTTTGAAACTTTGAACCTTAAAAATAATGTCTAGAAAAATAAAAATGATATGGGATTTTCGTGGGCCTGCCGCTTCAAAAACGGCGGAACATCATGAAATACATCTTAAAGAATATATTGCAATTGAAAAATTACCTTTGAATATAACTGGCTTCGAAATCCGTAATGAAATGCACGCCATTGCTTTTATGGTAGTAACGGATGAACATATGACACAAGTTCGTGATGGTTTAAAACCGCATCGCGCTGAGATTTACGTCGAAAGTTAAAGTATTAGGTCTTAGGTCCTAAAGATAAAATTCAAACTTTAAGACCTTATAACTTTGAAACATTACTACTAATTAGCTACTTCGCTAATAAATTTGATGCGCATCAAGCGCAATTCATCAATATCATAGTCCCCTTCAAATTCTTTCAAGGCACCTTCTATATTGTCAGATTCTGATTCCATAAAATAATCATGAATTTCTTCTTGCTGCTCTTCATCAAGCATATCATCAACCCAATATTTAATATTTAGCTTCGTTCCTGAATAGACAATTTGTTCCATCTCCTTTATAAGCAGGTCCATTGTTAATCCTTTAGCCTTAGCAATATCATCTAGCGATAATTTTCTATCAATATTTTGAATGATATACAATTTATTAGCTGAATTTACTCCTGTAGATTTAACAACTAAATCATCAGGGCGAATAATTTCATTATCAGCCACATATCGATTGATTAGTTCGACAAAATCAGCACCGTATTTCTTAGCTTTACCTTCACCAACTCCATGAATATTAATCAATTCATTTAGAGAAATTGGATATTTCAAAGCCATATCTTCTAGCGAGGGATCTTGAAAAACTACAAATGGAGGAACCCCAATTTTCTTAGCTACTTTTTTTCTTAAGTCTTTCAACATTCCCATTAAAACTTCATCAACAGCACCAGTTGATTTTGAAGCTGTCACAATGGCTTCATCAGAGGTTTCATTATATTCATGATCTTCAGACATCATAAAAGAGCTTGGTTTTTTTATAAAACCCAAACCTTTGTCGGTTATTTTTACAATACCATACGTCTCAATATCTTTAGTCAAATATCCGGCAACAAGAACTTGCCTCAATAAAGCCATCCAATATTTTTCATCAAAAGCAATTCCAGTTCCAAAAAAAGGTTGAACATCAGTTCTATGGGCCTTAATCACAGCATTCACTCTTCCTATTAATGTAAAAACAATCTCTTTGGACTTGTATAAATGTTTGGTATCTCTTACTATTTCCAGTAGTTTCACTACTTGATTCTGGGCTTCAATTTTCACCTTCGGATTTCTGACATTGTCATCCATATCGGCTCCTTCTCCTGTTTCACTATCGAACTCTTCACCAAAATAATGAAGTAAAAATTTCCTTCTTGACATGGAAGTTTCAGCATAAGCCACTACTTCTTGCAATAAAGCGAATCCAATTTCTTGTTCAGCAACCGGCTTACCCGACATAAATTTTTCGAGTTTTTCTACATCCTTATAAGAATAGTAAGCTAGACAATGACCTTCACCTCCATCACGACCAGCACGTCCCGTTTCTTGATAATAACTCTCCAGTGACTTAGGAATATCGTGATGAATGACAAATCGAACATCGGGTTTATCAATTCCCATTCCAAAAGCGATTGTTGCAACCACTACATCAACATCTTCCATAAGGAACATATCTTGGTGTTTCGCACGGGTTTTCGCATCCAATCCAGCATGATAAGGAACAGCACTTATACCGTTTACTTGCAAAACTTCGGCAATAGCTTCTACTTTTTTACGGCTTAAGCAATAAATAATTCCCGATTTTCCTTTATGTTGTTTTATAAACCGAATAATATCAGATTCAATATTTTTTGTTTTTGTGCGTACTTCGTAGTATAAATTAGGTCTGTTGAAAGAAGCTTTAAAAGTTTTAGCATCGCACATGTCCAAGTTTTTAAGAATGTCTTCTTGGACTTTTGGAGTAGCAGTAGCGGTAAGTCCTATCACAGGAATATCACCCAACTGCTTTATAATATTTTTTAGATTTCTATATTCTGGTCTAAAGTCATGTCCCCACTCTGAGATACAATGGGCTTCATCAATAGCAACGAATGAAACAGTTACACTTTTAAGAAAATTTACATTTTCTTCTTTGGTCAAGGATTCTGGAGCTACATATAATAATTTAGTCAGTCCAGATGTAATATCTTTTTTAACTTGTGCTATCTCTGTTTTCGTAAGGGAAGAATTTAAAACATGGGCAATACCAACTTCCGAAGACAAACTTCTAATGGCATCCACTTGGTTTTTCATTAAAGCGATCAAAGGCGAAACAACAATTGCTGTTCCTTCTTGTGTTAAAGCGGGCAGTTGATAACAGAGTGATTTTCCGCCACCTGTTGGCATTATAACAAATGTATTTTGTTTGCTAAGCAAACTTTTTATCACCTGTTCTTGTAGTCCCTTAAATTGGCTGAAGCCAAAATATTTCTTTAATTCTTTATGGATGTCAATTTCGTTTGAATTCATTCTTTATTGTATGGTATTATGTGGTATTTTGTATAAATTTGCATTACATAAAGATACTAATTTCTTTTACACTTACAAATTTTAAACATTCTGTTTTGATATCTAAAGAAAATATATTGGCTACCGCCAAAAAAACCATATTAGCTGAGAGTAAAGCAATTACAAAATTAACTGATTATTTAGATGAAAATTTTTCAGACGCTACACAAGCAATCTACAATTCTAAAGGGCGATTGATCGTAACTGGAATAGGAAAAAGTGCTATCATAGCTCAAAAAATGGTAGCTACTTTCAATTCAACTGGTACCCCATCTATGTTCCTTCATGCTGCAGAAGCAATTCATGGAGACTTAGGAATGGTACAAAATGATGATATCATTATTTGTATCTCCAAAAGTGGAAATAGTCCCGAAATAAAAGTACTTGTTCCTTTATTAAAACGTTTTGGCAATACCTTAATCGCTATTACTGGTAATACAACCTCATTTCTTGCCAAAGGATCTGACTTTATTCTAAATACAACAGTAGAATCTGAAGCTTGTCCTATCAACTTGGCTCCTACTAGTAGTACAACTGCACAATTAGTGATGGGAGATGCTATGGCAGTATGCCTCATGGAAATACGTGACTTTAAAGCAGAAGATTTTGCTAAATACCATCCTGGTGGTGCATTAGGTAAAAAATTATTACTTAAAGTAAAAGACATGCTGGAACATACACTAAAACCGATGGTTAGTCCTGATACTCCAATAAAAAAAGTTATTTTTGAAATTTCAGAGAAGCGACTTGGAGTAACTGCCGTAGTAGAGAATGACAAAGTAATTGGAATAATCACTGACGGTGACATACGCAGAATGTTGAATGAAAGAGATACATTTGCTGATTTGACTGCAAAAGATATTATGACAAAAAACCCAAAATTAATACAATCCAATGATATGGTGGTAGACGCATTCAATATTTTAGAAGACTTCTCAATAACACAATTGGTTGTTGTTGATCAACAAGAATACAAGGGCGTTTTACATTTACACGACATTTTAAAAGAAGGAATAATATAATGGCAAAGAAAAACCAAAACGAAATGTCGTTTTTAGATCATCTTGAAGATTTAAGATGGTTATTAGTAAGAAGTACAGTCGCAATTATCATCATGGCATTTTTCACCTATTTCATAAGTGATTATTTGTTTGATGTAGTAATATTTGGACCAACAAGACCTTCTTTTTTTACCTATACTTTTTTCTGTGAATTATCGCATTCTATAGGTTTTGCAGATAGTATTTGCATCACCGAAATGCCATTTATCATTCAGAACACAGAAATGGAAGGGCAAGTTAATGTGTTCATATGGATTTGTATACTTGCGGGATTTATTTTAAGTTTCCCCTATATACTATGGGAAATATGGAAATTTATCAGTCCAGCACTTTATACAAATGAAAAGAAAAATGCTAAAATATTCATCTTCTTCTCTTCTTTACTTTTCTTTTTAGGAGTGCTATTTGGATATTTTGTTGTGATCCCTATGTCCGTGAATTTCGTTGCAACCTTTACCGTAAGTGATGTAGTAAAAAATCAATTTACACTAGATTCTTATATTGGAATGGTTAAAACATCCGTTTTAGCAAGTGGATTGTTTTTTGAATTACCTATAATCATCTATTTCTTGACTAAATTAGGACTTGTAACTCCTACTTTTTTAAGAACATATAGAAAATATGCAATTGTATTGGTACTAATCATTGCGGCCATTGTTACTCCTCCTGATGTGGTGAGTCAAACTATTGTTGCTATCCCGATGTTATTAATCTACGAAGCAAGTATCTGGATTTCAGTATTTGTTGTTAAAAATAAAAAAGACTAAAATGGCTGCTATAATAGAAGAATTCAATGAATACCGTTCTAAAATGAACGAAAAATTACTGGCTGACAATAATAAAATTGTAAAGCGAATATTCAACTTAGATACAAATGCTTATGCTGCTGGTGCGCTTGATGTAAAAACCAAAGAACTTTTAGGTCTTGTTGCTTCGGCTGTTTTACGTTGTGACGATTGCGTAAAATACCATTTAGAAACCAGTTATAAAGAAGGTGTGACCAAAGAAGAAATGATGGAAGCAATGGGAATTGCCACTTTAGTTGGTGGAACCATTGTTGTTCCACATTTGCGAAGAGCCTATGAATTTTGGGAAGCATTGGAAGAAGAGTCTAAATAACTGTTAACAGATTTATATATTGATTCGTTTATTCGTTTATTTGTACGATTAAACAAATCACCGATTAAACAAATAAACAAATCAATATGATTTTAAGAGCCGAAAATTTAATAAAAACGTACAAAGGAAGAAGTGTTGTAAAAGGCATTTCGGTTGAAGTAAATCAAGGAGAAATCGTAGGTTTACTAGGTCCCAATGGAGCTGGAAAAACGACCTCTTTTTACATGATTGTTGGCTTGGTTAAACCCAATTCAGGTAATATTTATTTGGATGACTTGAACATCACGGATTATCCCATGTACAAGAGAGCACAACAAGGAATTGGCTATTTGGCTCAAGAAGCATCTGTTTTTAGAAAACTAAGTATCGAAGACAATATCTTAAGTGTTTTACAACTGACTACGCTTTCAAAAGAAGAACAGGAAGCCAAAATGGAAAGCTTAATTTCTGAATTTAGCTTAGAGCACATTCGCACCAATCGGGGAGATTTACTGTCGGGAGGAGAACGTCGCCGTACTGAAATTGCGCGTTGTTTAGCAACCGACCCAAAATTCATTTTACTCGATGAACCTTTTGCTGGAGTTGACCCCGTTGCCGTAGAAGATATTCAGAGAATTGTAGCCCAGTTAAAAAATAAAAATATCGGAATTTTAATTACCGATCACAATGTTCAAGAAACATTAGCTATTACTGATAAAACCTATTTGATGTTCGAAGGAGGCATCTTAAAAGCGGGTATTCCAGAAGAATTAGTGGAAGACGAAATGGTACGTAGAGTATATCTAGGGCAGAATTTTGAATTACGTAAAAAGAAAATTGAGTTTTAATTCTTAAATAATATGAATCCAGAAGATAAACCAACTAAAGAAACGCTTAATAAATGGCACAAAGATCCTAAAAACTGGAAGTTAGGTGTGTTTTATTATAATAAGGAAGACAAAAGAATTTTACCACCAAAAAGAATGGCTTGGGTAGGATGGACAGTTAATTTTGCTAATAGCATTTCTGTAGCTCTTTTTGTAATTACCATTATTATTATAATCAGTCTGGCTTTATTTTCATCAAAATAACAACTTTAATTCAAAATTACTCAACAGTAATAAACCGAAGCTGCTGTAAATCACCATTATATATATTGACATCAATATTTCCTTTTATGCCAGTTATTGAAGCTTTCTCTGTAAATTGCCAAAATAACCAATCGGAATCAATTTCCTCTCTGTAAAAATTATAATTGGCTATCCAAAATAGATAATCACCAAACTCTTCTTTTAAAAAATCTTCATAATATTTCTCTCCAGTATAAATAATTGGTTTCACTTTATAATGTTGCTCAACTCTTTTCAACCAACGTTTCAAACCTATTTTAAGTCGGCTCAGTGATTGATTTTTAGGCAATTTTTCAATATCCAAAACTGGAGGTAAGTCTCCTTTTTTTAAAGAAACCGTTTTTATAAAAAGATCGGCTTGTTCAAGTGAATTTTCGTTTGGACGATAATAATGGTAAGCACCACGGATGAACTTATTTTTTTTGGCGCCAAGCCAATTCTCTTCAAAACCTTTATCCAATCTATCGCTACCAACAGTTGCTCGAATAAAAACAAAATGAATTGGATATTTATTTTCTAAAGAATCCATCTTTTCCCAATTGATATCACCCTGATATTCAGAAACATCCAACCCTACAACCTTACCCTCACTTTTCTCTAAAACTTGAAAATTTCGAACATCTGAAATTCGCTTTTCCTCTGCTTCTAATTGTGACGCATGATTCGATTTAAAGCTAAAATAATAGGCCAAACCATCTCGATAATGATAGGCAATTGTAAAAACAAAAAGAATAACAAATAGCCCTATAGAAAATCGTAAAAGGCGTCCAGAAAAAACGGAGGAACGCTTCTTGGACTTACGAATTACAGTTGTTTTTCTTTGTCTAACGATTTTTTTTCTCATCTAATTTAAAGATGTTACTCACTACAGATAATAGAACATACCCTATGATAATCAAAGGAATTCCTGAAAATTGAAAGAAGATCAACAACAAAAAAGAAAGAAACAAAAAGACAATTTGAAGTGCATTATCTTTAAGATTGAATTTTTTAATTTTTAAAGAAAATAAAGGAATCTCAGCATTCAAAATAGAAGCACTAAAAAGTGTAATGGCCAATAAAACCCATTGATTAGTCAAAAACTCAAGTACAAGTAGAGAATCTGAATATTTTAATACTAGAGGCAAACTCAAAATAAATAAGGCATTTGCAGGAGTTGGTAGACCAATAAAAGAATTCGTCTGACGGGTATCTAAATTAAATACCGCCAATCGATAACAGGATCCCAAGGTGATAATAAATCCCAAGAAAGGCATCCAAGGATTTGATGAAATTTCGTGCTGGCTATTAGTCAGTAAAAAATACATAATATACCCTGGCACAACACCACTAGTTACCATATCCGCTAATGAATCCAATTGCAAACCCAAAGGGCCGGACACTTTAAATAATCGAGCAAAAAAACCATCAAAAAAATCAAAAAAGATCCCAAGGCAAACCATATAAAAAGCCATTTCAAAATCCTTTTCAGACACAAAGACAATAGCAATACAGCCACAGAATAGGTTTAGCAAAGTAATACTGTTTGGAATGTGTTTCTTAATATTCATTGTAATTGTATTTTATAATCTAAGGGGACAAATTTACTATAATAAGTGAATGCAGCGTTAGTTTTTAAAAGAGATTGTTAACAGCCTTTTCGACTTTATCATTTATTTAAGCAATGAGAGAAATAAGCTCGCTAAAAAATTATATTTTTGATGAAATTTAAACAAGCATCCGTTTTGTTAAAAATAAAAAGATTCAAAAAATATCAATTTATTATTCTTCTTTTAGCTTGTTCCCTAAATTACGGACAAACTGTTAGAAAATATTCCAATGAGTTTATGAATATCGGCGTTGATGCTGCTGCCTTAGGCATGGCGAACACGGCTGTAGCATCAACCGATGACGTTAACGCAACCTATTGGAATCCTGCTGGACTAATCAGTTTAAGAGACAATCAAATTGGATTAATGCATGCCAATTATTTTGCCAATATTGCACAATATGATTATATAGCATATGCGAGTCCAATAGATGACCGCAGCGCTTGGGGTGTTTCCTTAATCCGTTTTGGGGTGGATGATATTTTAAATACAACTGAATTAATAGATAGCCAGGGTAATATTGACTACAATAGAATTAGTCTTTTTTCGACAGCCGACTATGGATTTACTTTTTCTTATGCTCGAAAACTTCCCGTTCAAGGATTTCAATATGGAGTAAATGCTAAAATTATTCGACGCATCATTGGCAAATTTGCTGACTCTTGGGGATTTGGTTTTGATATTGGGTTACAATATGAAAAAAATGACTGGAAATTGGGATTAATGGTACGTGACATTACAACAACCTATAACGTATGGAATATTGACGAGAAGGAATACCAAAAAATTGCAGATGCCGTTCCTGGTCAAAATCAAGACCTTCCTGAAAGTACAGAGATTACGGCACCAAAAGCACAATTAGGACTTTCAAAAAAATTTATCATTCGGTATGACTATAGTCTTTTGGCTGCAGCCAATTTAAATATGCGCTTTTCAAAGACAAACGATATATTTTCGAATGATTTTGTTAGTATTGATCCTGCCTTAGGTTTCGAATTTGGCTACTTAGACTTGGTTTTTTTGCGTGCTGGCGTAGGTAATTTTCAAAACATCCAACAATTGGATAATACTAAAAAAGTAGGATTTCAACCCAATATAGGACTCGGATTTAAGTATAAGGGAATTCAAGTAGATTATGCCTTAACCGATTTAGGAAATCAAAGTGCCGCTTTATATTCCAATATTTTTTCACTAAAAGTGGACTTATCTCTTTTTAGAAACTAATTTTCAACTCTTTACAATTTTCAAAAATGAAGACCTCTCTTTTAAAAAAAATAATTTTAACCTTCACTTTTCTAAGCACAATAAACGCTACTTTTAGTCAAACTGCTATTTTATCCGAAAATGCAAAAGTCAGTGTTTTGACCTGTGGGACGGGTAATGAATCCTACTCCCTTTTTGGACATACTGCTATCCGAATTACAGATGCTCCCAATTTTATTGATCTGGTATATAATTATGGCGCTTTTGATTTTAACACCCCTAATTTCGTACCCAAATTTATCAAAGGAGACTTACAGTATTTTGCAGTCACCCATTCTTTCAATGATTTCATGAATGAATACAGGTATGAAAAAAGATCTGTTTATGAGCAGGAATTAGATATTCCTTTACCATTAAAGCAAAAATTGTTTGATAATTTGAATACTTCATTAGCATCTGGCGAAAGTCATTATACTTATAAATTTATCGACAAAAACTGTACCTCGATGGTGGTGGACGTGATTAATAAAACACTAGACACTACTGCAGTTGTAAAAAACACAGATACTGATATTACATACAGAACAATTCTTTACCCCTATTTTGAATATCACTTTTATGAGAAACTAGGAACGAGCATCATTTTTGGAAAAAAAGTGGATGAGTTGGGTACACGTATCTTTTTACCTTTTGAACTACTCAAAAGCTTAAAAACAATTCGTTTTCAAAATCACCTTCTCGCTAATGAAAGCAAAATTCTTTTGGAATCAAATGAAATAGAGGAAAACTCATGGTGGAATAATACATATACGTACTTACTACTTCTTGGATTTATTATTTTAATCAATAAAAAAGGAATAAATCAATTCTATTTTTTAACCATGGGAATATTGGGATTATTCTTTATTTTTATCGGGTTTTACTCCTCTCATCATGAATTAGGATACAACTATAATGTACTCTTATTCAACCCCACCTTATTAGTTCTTGCCTATTTTTATTTTAAAAATAACCGAAAAGGGATTTTAAACTTGGCTTTTTTCAACCTATTTTCTTTAGCGATTTACCTCCTTATACTAATAAACAAAGCACACCTGATGATTGTTATGCCTTTGATAGTAACTTCTGGAATAATAGTAGTGCGATTGGTGATCCAAAACAAACGCATGTTGATTGTCGTCAACCGTTAACCGTTTTTCGTCCTTCGAAAATTCGCTAACGAGCATCGAATATCGAACATCGAACATCGGTCAACGAACATCAATTATTGTTAACCATTTTACGGCCATCGTGAAGCGAAAAGTGGTTTACGAATAACGTAAATCGAATATCGAACTTCGAACATCGGTCAACGAATAACATTATTGTCCTCTATAAAATAAAACAGTAGTTATTGTTTTGAGCGTAATATTTAGATCCAAATAAAAACTTCTGTGTTTTATATAGTAAAGGTCATACTGTAGTTTAATCAAACTATCGTCAATCGTTTCACCATAAGCATAATTCACCTGAGCCCAACCTGTAAGACCAGGCTTTATGATATGTCTAGTTTCATAAAAAGGCATGATTGCAGCGATTTCCTTTACAAAATGAGGACGCTCAGGACGGGGACCAATAACTGCCATCTCCCCTTTTAAGATATTGACAAACTGGGGCAGTTCATCTATTCTTGTTTTCCTTAAAAATTTTCCAAAACGAGTAATTCGAACATCATTAGTAGTCGCAAAAACGGCTCCGTTGGATTCCGCATTTTTCACCATCGTTCGAAATTTCAATATGGCAAATACTTGACCATCTTTACCTATTCTTTCTTGAGTATAAAATAATTTTCCTTGATTGGCTAAAGCATTTCCCACGAGTATAAATGGAATAAAAACAACACCAATTGCTAATCCAATTAAAGAAATTCCAATCTCAAACGCTCTTACAACAGACAGATATAATTTATTATGATTGCTCCTACTAAAAGGAAAAAAACGATAAAAATCTCTTGCCATATATTGTACTGGAATGCGATGCGTTTTGCTTTCATATACTTGTGTATACTCTCTAATAATTTTACCCGACTCCAAAAGTGCTAATAATTGAAGATACAACTCGGATGTTATTCCTTGGGTGTTTTTTGAGGCGATGACAATTTCCGAAATACCTTTCTCTCTAACAAATGCAGCCAAATCATTTCTTTTTATATGTTGTACGTAATGATGTCGTTCAAAGTCGTCATTCACTAAGGTATCGGCACTAACATACGCTACTATTTTATAATGGGGATCAATGTTTTCCAATCCTAGGATTAACTCTTCTACTTGATCTTTATCGCAAATAAGTACCGCATTTTGAAGAAATCGATTGGACGCCAAAAACTTAACGTAAAACAACCGCCAAAGAATTAAAGTAAGAAAAAAAACAATATAAAAAACTAAAATTTGTAATCGATTGGATGGCAATACTGGTGAAAAAAAAGGGGTAAGCAGGTAAACTAGAACGGTGGTAGAAACGGTAAGTAAGGTACTTTTTAATATTTGGTATTCATTACTGGAAACTTGTAGGTTATACATCTCAAAAATAGTCCCGAAAACATTGAGATAAATGATTAGGAATGAAGCCCAGTAAAAATTCCCAACCGAATATTTTAAATATTCTAAATCAAATAAATTGCCTACTAAATACAAAGCAGCTACTACAAAAACAATATCAAACAGATAAAGAATTGTTTTTCTTTCTGAGATTTCAAAATGAATTTTGTTTTTGGACATACAGTCGTTTGTGGTTATTGTTGCAATTTAGTGATTTTGTTCAAAAATAGTTACAAATACAATTAAATCTATCAACAACAACATGTTCAAAAATGCTTTACAAATATTTTTTCATCTTCTATTAAATAATGATCAGTACGAAATCGATAGACGCAATGTAGTAGAAGCACCAAGAGTAAGGAGTGAAAGCGGATTTAATCAGTAGAAAAAAAAGGAAAGCAAAATAAAATGAAGCGCACTAGTCTGACCAATAATAATAATAATAATACTAAATTTCATTTTCTTTTTTACCACCGCCAATTTGTACATTCAACAAAGACAACGAGTAAACAAAGGCAGGCACAGCCGTTCGCATAGCAGCATGATTAATAGTCAAAAACCAAAAAGCGACAAAGCACAATAAAAACATATTGAATTTATTTTCCAGATATAATACCAATGGGGTGAAAATTAGAATTAATAATCCCAAAATCCCTAAAGAACCATGCTCCGCAAGCATTCGGGTAATTTCATCATGAGACAATACAAATACGCCAGTCTGTACTTCTCGAACCTCTACTCCTTTCCCAACACCCACACCAAAAATGGGGTTATTAAAAAACATATTAATTTCAGTTTGAGCAATATCCTCTCTTCCTGTAAACTGACTTTTTTTTACTCTTCCCGCTGCATCTTGATTGGCATACCTTTTATTGATTAATCCTCCTGTCTGAAAAGAAGTATAGCCCCAAATACCTATCATGGCAATTCCAATAATGACTACAATATAATTAAGTTTTACCTTTCCTCTGTAATTGGATTTATAATATAGAAACAACAACAATAAAACGATCATTAAAAAACCAGTTACCATACCCCCTCTGGAAAAAGTAACCATACCACGATAACTTATGTTAAAAACAATAATTAAATTTAGTACCACCATAAATTTGGTCCGCGATTCCAAAATAATCCTAGAAAAGAAAACAAACATCCCCAAACCTAAAAAAGTAGCCACTTGATTGGGCCCAAAACCTCCAGAAGTTTCAAAATTGGATTGGGTTCCTGTCACTACATCTTGAATATTAGGTGTATAAAAAATAAGGTATATGGTACAGGAAATAATGGGCAAGCCTATACAAAGAAGGATATTATTTACTTGTTCTAATGATATTCGGCGTCTATAGGTATATAAAGAAGCAATGGCCAAACAAACGGGACCAGAAATATTAAATGCAATGGTATTCCTAAGATTGGTGTCGAAGTTAATAACAAAGGTCGACAGCACCACACTGGGAATCAATAATAACAAAAAAATCCAATAAGGGGTCGCTCCTCTTGAAAAACCACTATAATACATCCCTAATAATATAAAAATCATGACCCCATATTTAGAAAACTCATAGGTTATATTACCTCCGGTCATCCGCAACAGCACCTCAGAACCTACCACATAGGCAGCTATCAGTAAAGCTTCATGATTTTTATTTTGGGTTTTAATCATATAATAAAGACCTAATATAAAAATAGAGTAACCGTATAGTTTAGCTGTAAAAGGCACCAAATAAATAACGAACCCAATAAAAACATGGAATAAAATTAAATAGAGATAAGAGGATTCTTCTTTTTTCATTTCAAAATAGTGGTTTGCAACCAATTTAAATAGGGCGTAATGACGGCTTGTTCAGAATAGGTTTCTAAAATAGTTTGATAAAGAGAATTACCCAATTCCATTCTTAACCTTTCATTTTCAACGAGTTGAATTAAGGCAATATAAAACAATTCTGACTCTTGGCTTGGTACCATACATCCATTCACTCCATTTTGAATGACTGAATTGATTTCACCTACATCGATAACTACAACCGCTATTTTACACAACCCATATTCCAATAGCGCCACGGGTAACCCTTCCGATTTAGAGGTTAATATTCCAATTGTACTTTGTCCCAAAATAGCACTTATATCCGATTTTTCCCCATATATAAAAACGGTCTCTTTTAATTCTAATTCAACAATGCTGCTTTTTAATTCATTTGCATACCCGTCCTTACTGTCTTTTCCTACTAAATGAAAAGTCCAATCTGGATGAGAAATTTTCAACTTTCTTGCCACCTCTACTAATAAAAAATGATTTTTTTGTTCCCTCAAATTAGCTAGACATACAATCCGCTTCCCTGCTATTCCTTTCAAAATAGTATTCCCTTGAGTTGTATTTTCATCAGATGTAAAATTAGGCAAATACACCGTGTTATTAAAATGCATGTACACTTTTGCCCAATCCTTTAATTTGTGGTTTACTGCTATAATTCCAGAAAAAAAAGGAAGTACCGCTTTTAATATCTTATTAGGCCTTTTGTGTAAAAACTCACTGTCCCCATAGTGATCATGCCATATTAATTGAATTGAAGGACAAATCAACTTTAAAAGGAAACCAGTAAAAAAAGAGGTACTATGCGCCTGTATAATGGTAATTTTATGCAGTTTTACAAAGGCTTTCAATCGAAACACCGCTTTCAAATCGAAACTTCCTTTTTTATTTAAAAAATGATAAGTCACATTAGTATTAAGTTGCTGTAAAAGCGGTCCCTCAAGTCTCGTAGCTATTAATCCTGAGAACTCCACTTTTTTAGTTAAAGCATTTGCATAATTAACGGCCATACGTTCAGCGCCTCCTGCAGCTAAAGAATCTATGATTTGAAGTATGCGCATGTATTTACTATTTCTATTTTCAAATATATCTCTTTTAAATTTAGTTCGATAATTAATATCGAATTTAACAATTCGAAACTGGCAAACTATATTAATTTAGAAAAAATCTTATAAATAATTTGTCGTATTTTCGGCTTTTAGCAACTTAATGTAAATTAGAAGTGTTGAGTAACTTTTTAATTTCGCTTTCAAATATATCTAGAGTATAATGTCTAGACCAAGCCACTGCGTTCGTTTGCATCGCATCATAGATATTTTGATTTACAATTATACCCTCTAATTGATCATGGTCTTTTTCTAAATCCATTTCTAATAAAACACCTCTATTTCCGTAATCTAACATATAAGGAACACAAGAAACAGAAGTAGCGACGGCAACGCAACCCCAAAACATGCCTTCTGCAATCGCTTTGGGCCAACCCTCACTTTCAGATGCTAAAAGTACAAAATGACTTTCTTGATAGGCTTTTTGAATCCTTTCTTTTGATTGATTTCCTTCAAAATGAATTAGAGACTCTAAATTCTTATCTAGCACATAACCTTCCAATTTCTTTCGTTCAATTCCTTCTCCATACAATCGCAAAGAAACTGCAATCCCTTTTTTATATAAGTTTTCCACCAATTGAATCGCATACAAAGAGTTCTTTCCTTTTACCAAAGTACCCACAAAAATAAATTTAATTGTAGTATTTAACTCTTTTTGAACTATTGGCTTTTTTTCGGTCTCTTTATAAGTTGCCGTAAAAAAAGGTTTTATATTTTCCGTCATGCCTTTCCAGTCCCCATAGACCAAAACCTGCATGTTTCGAGTCAAAAAAGTATTACTCAATACCCATTTTTGCAATTGATAGGTCCATGGTTGCTTAGATTGTGGATCCCAATTACCAGCATATTTGGCTGTTTTAATTTTGTTTGGAAATAAAATTTGAACAAAACAAGCTACTAAACCAACATTACCGGGGCAGCGAAGGTGAATGTGATCAGCATTTTTCATAGCTTTAAAAATAGTCCAAATAATCTTGGGTAATTTAAAAAGAGTAGCTAACACTGATCTTAAAGATAAAACATCGAATTTTGAAATAGCTATCAATTGTATATTTTGATGTATATAAGAACTATCAATCTCCGACTTTTTACAATCTGTTACTGGGGCAACAACAACCAATTCATCCACATTCTCCCCCCAAACATTCATTTCTCGAACATAGGGAGCATACCCATAATACTGATTACCCTCTTTGGAATGTAGAACATGAGTAAAAATTACGAACTTCATATTTTAAAGCTTAGACTTTTCTGATCAATATTAAAATTTCTTTAACTATTCAATAACAACTCAACTACATATTTTGCTTGTGCCATCGGCGTACAATAGGTATCAAAATAAAGTTTACCATTTTCAGCTATTGACTCGTGATAGTCAGAATTATCTATTACTTTATCTAACACATATTTATATTCTGTAGTTTCTTCAATAAAACACAGTTCATAGCCCTGCATGAAATTTTGAGGTAACTCAATTTTAAAAGGGAATGATATTACAAATAAACCTTGATTCAAATATTCAGCAAGTCTCCAACTTACCGCTCCACGAACTGCGGGATTGTTTAAAGCAATTTTAGATTTAGCACTTAACTTTGAAAATATTTTAGGAGAATATATCTCATTATTAAGTTCTTTGCAAAACCCATAATTATCCCCATTAGAGCGAGGGATAAACCCCCCTCTAAATGTTATTCTAGTATCTGTTTTACAAAAACGAATAAACTCAGCCCGAATTTGATTAGTTTCAGATTCTTTTTTCCAAATATTAGAAGAGAAGAAAATAAAATTATCTTTTTTAAAACTTTTTTTATATTGACTATATAGCGGCCTTCTTAAAAGAATATAAATTTGTTGCACCATATCTTTTATTTTAAAATAGCGAAATAATCCTAAACCAAAAATGCGACAATAAAGCAAAACTATATTAACGGGATAATGGGGATACAATGGCTTCACTTTGTTTTGACTATAAGAATCATGATCGATAAGCTTATTAGTTACAAAATAAATACTGGCTAGTTCATACAATTCTTGATTTACACCCGAAGGATCATCATTATCAATTACCGCGATAGTATCATTAACCTTAAAAATCAGTATCGGTTTGTTATTGAACTTAATAAAATTCTTATCCATTTTGAATTTAACGGTATACGTTTGACTCAATCCTAACAAATAGTAAGAAGAATAAAAATTAGGTATATTCAATAATTGTATTGTTGTCATAATATTGTCATTAATTATTTGAAGCACAACATTAGATACGTTCTATTTACCATAAATTATTTGGGTTTACTAAAATACAGATTACCCCAACCTACCGTCCTTCCGAAAGCTTCCATCAGTGCTTCTTTCTTATTGCTTTTATTAAGCACATTACTGTATCGTATTGCTATTAAAAGTAAGGTAATGCTATGCCATTTCAATTGATGCAGTAGAGCTGGCTTAGGATTCTTAGTTCGCCACACATACCACCCATTTGTCACTACCATTTTACCGTATCTATATTGGTTTGGTCTTCCAGATAAATGATGATAATGATTTAATTGCACCTTGGTATTGATCACATTTTTTCCAAATTGCAAAGCCCTGATACTGAAATCTGCATCTTCATATAGACCATACCCTTCAAAATAAGAGGAAAATCGTAAAGAATCAAACACTTTTTTTCGAAACGCAAATGACATGCCCACCAATAGATCCACCTCGTAGGTTTTCCCATTTAAAGGAAACCCACAAGTTTTGCCATGCGAATAATCAGGCATTCTTCCTGGCCCAAGATTGGAGTGCAGTCCGAAGTAATTGCGTACTACATTGCGATGCCCTTCCTTGTACACAAATCCCTCAAATTGAAAATAGTGATTAGAATCATATTTTTTATTGGGCTCTGCCAAGCTCCATCTATTTTCATTAATCGCAACCCCTCCAACACCCGAGATTTCTTGATTAACTGTAAAAGTTTTGATTAATTCCTCAAAATAATTTGGGATCAATTCTGTATCGTCATCCAAAAATGCAACAACATCACTTGTCTCAGCTACTTTATCTATTCCAAAATTTCTTTGTTTGGTCAACCCCCTAAAGTTTTCCTGCACTAAAAAATAATGAAGATTCCTAAACTCATTTTCAGCAATAACAGCTTCCGTTTCTTTGTTAGTTGAACCATCAATTATTAAAATTTCATCAGGATATAAAGTTTGCAGTTGAACGGATCGCAACAATTGCAATAAAGATTTGGGACGCATGTACGTACAGATGATTAAAGAAAACTTCATGATTTATTTTTTAATTCGTTTGCCCAGAATACGCTCTGATTCCATTGTTTTCTATAATTTATTAGATATTTCATCGGGTTTTTATTTTTTTGATGCTTATAATATTTAAAAAACAAAGACGTTTTATAACATAAAACTTGTTCGTCAGTTTCATTTACTATTTTATGCAGCATTACGGTTGGTGCTGGTTTAGGCTGTATTGCATCTTCTTTCCATAACAAATCAGGTTTAGTTCTGAATCCTCCTACTGGCGCTCTTAAATGTAACATTTGTGGCTTCGGTAAGTACAATATATCCACCCCATTATTACGCAATTGCATTCCAAAATCGCTGTCTTCACCATAGCCAAATTCAAATCCCAAATTGAATTCACATTCTTTTAAACTTTCAGAAAAGACAATACTACATCCAGAACCAAAACTTCCCCATTGGAAAATTTTTGTAAAAGCCTGTCTTTCTTGACTATGAGAACAATTTATTGAAACTGATTTAACTCCGTATTTTTCGATATGTTCTAGTGTTTCCTGAACAAAGAAATTATTAAATCTAACATCATCGTCTGCTAAAAAAACCAATTCACTTTCTATCTTACTCAATGCAATATTTCTGGCATTACAAGCGCCCGGCTGATGCGTAAAAGTATGATCTATTGCAAAAGGCCACTCTTCATTATGTAAATAATCCAATTCCGATTTGCTTTCTGCTACTGGATTTTGTTCCACTATAATAACCGTCACTGGTAGATGCGTCTGTTGCGCTAAATCTTTCAATACATCATGCAGGTAGTCACTTCTACCAATTGTAGGTATGATAACATCTATTGTTCTTTTATCTATGACTTTTAAGTAAGATTGGACCGTAATGGTATCAAGATGAATTCCATTTTTATTTCTATTTTTAAAAAAAACAGAAATAAAAAAAGCGACAAAAGGAAACTTCCCTTCGTAAATCAATAGATTTAATAACAACAATAAAACCCATCTAAATCTATAATGCTGCTTTACAAATTTAAAAAGAGTATAAATAGAAGCACTTTGTTGCTTAAAGGCACCCACTTCTCTCAAAAGTTTGGGTTCCGAATAACAGAGTAGTCCCAAAGGCATGCAAACTTTGGCAACTGAATTAAGATAATATTCAAAATCCGAATCTAATTTTATCTTTTCTTTTATAGCGATTAGTACCGAACCATGAACAATACCAACCAAACTGCTCATTTGCCAGGTAGGATAGGATACTTTTTTATTGATGTTTATAAATGGGGATTCTTCGACGTAGCCGATTTTACTGCCTAAATAATTAGTACTATTGGGTGCATAAGAAAGCATCATCTTATTGTGATGAAATAAAACTTGTATTTCTTCTAGATTCAGTTGCTCTTTAACACTTGAACTACACCAGATTATCTTTTTATCTGGAAATTGTTGGGCTAAAACATGTAAACCTGCTGCAATAGTCAGCTTATAATCAAACTTAATTTTTTGATCATCCATAGACACAACGTCTATTATTTTTTCATTTTGATGATATACTATTATCAAAACTAATTTATTAAAGATTTATAAAACAATAAACTCTGTTCAGCTAATATTGACATACTAAATTTTTGCTCTATCTTTTTTCTTGCTTTTATTCCTAATTCTTTTTGCATTCCTTCATTTTGAAGTAATTGAATAATTTTATTGGCAAATTCTGAATGTTGACTAGGATGCACTAAAAAACCATCAATCCCATCATCAATGACTTCTTTTGCCCAACCAACATTAGAGGCCACAACTGGTTTTCCCATAGCCATAGCCTCGATCCAAGACACTGGTAGTGCTTCGGCGTAAGAAGGGAAAACACAAAGTGTAGCGCTTTCAATATGTTGCTTGATCTCCTGATAAGGTACACTTCCTAAGAACTTCACATTTAATACTGCATCTTCAGAAAATAATTGTTGCATCATTTGAAAAGTAGATGCGTTTCCTGTTAATTTATCAGACATATCCTGTCCTATTAAAATCAATTGGGCATCAGGAATTTTTTTAATCACTTGATTAAAAAAATGAGGAATTTCTAGCACTCCTTTTTTCCTGATAATCCCTCCAAAATACAGAATGGTTTTAGCATCATTACAAGTGTAATCAATATTAAATAAATTAGTGTTAATGCCGTTAGGAATTATTGTGAAATTTTTATTAATATGGAAAAGCTGATTCGTTACATCTGCAGTATACTTACTAACGGACAGATGTCCATTGGCTTTTATTAAAGCCTTTTTTTCATGAAATTTATTGATCCATTTTACGGGACGATTATCCAAATAACAGAAATAAGTATCCGAACCATGCAATCGCATGACAACGGGACAGTGCAAATTGATGAAAGAAGAGATTCCGTCCCAATCAGGGGTTTCAACAATATCAATTTTAGAAATTTTATGCTCTTTAAGAATAGTATTTTGAATTTTTTTTCTTGTCAAAAACCAGGAAAATCCTTTGATCTTAATGTTCTTAATGGTAACTAAAGTAATACCTCCTTCAATAAACTTATCATCTTTCTCTTGTCCGTATACAAAAACACTAACTTCATGGCCTAAAGCAACTAATTCATCACTTAAATTTTTGATACTGGTACCAATACCTCCAACGCTTTTAGCATCATCAAAAGGAAAATGTGATGTTATGAAACCAATGTGCATTTTTTAATTCTTTTTAGGCCTGATTATATTTTTGACCCTTGTCTTTATAAAAACAATAAGGCTTCTTTTTTTGACAGCAAGGTAATATTTACTCTCGAAAAAACCTTTAATTTTACCCGCAAAAGAAAAGTAAAGAGTATACCCTGGCGTTTCAAATACTTTGCTGTTATGAAGATTATTCAAAAAGGAAATCTCTTTTTCGGTTGGATTGTTTGGAAAGAAAACAAATAATAGCTCTTTTGGGTTATGTTTACCCTTTTTTTGATTCAGGATTTTAGTAAACAATCCATAATCAAACTGTTTCTTAAAAAGATCATAATCTAAATATTTTGAAATATTCAAATAACTTCCTTTTAAAAACCCGACTGAATTTTCTTCTTTTTGCATGGCATTATAAATACAAAATGGCGGAATGATACAATCATTTATCAGCAAGAGCGAATTCTCCTTAAGTGTATTAACTTCTTTAAAACTGGACCAATAAAACATTTGATTTTCGTTTGCAAAATGAAAACAATGAGACAAATATTCTTCCGTTATTGGATTCACACTTTTCAAAGCCATTATTGTATTTTCTAAATCAAGTTTCAGATTCAAATGATTGAATGTTTTCCATCTATCCGGAAAATAGTCTTTATCATTATCACTTTTGTTTTTTTCTGCTGTGAAATAATGCAAAGGTCGAACAACTGTACTGTTCTCATTTTCTCCTAACCAAGCACACCACCATGAAAACGTTGAATTACTAATAATAAAATCATCACACAAACTACCCAATGCTAACTGCTCTATCCCTGAAAGACAATCACCAAAAAAGGCATTGTCTAGAAATGAAAAATGAAATTTGCAATAATCAATGTCATCACTTAATACGATAAGATTTCTTTCTTTCCAATCTGGAAAATTATGTATTAATGCCAGAAGAAAATAATTAATTGGCAACTGAAAATAATCAGGGTGATCTACAAAATCACCTCTTCGAATAGATAACAATATAGTTTTTTTAGAAAACGCCTCTTCATATACATTTTCTAATTTATCTATTAAATCGGCCTTAAATTCAAAATAATACTTGGTAAGTTCTTTATCAAAATATTTTTCGGACTGAAACCAACCTTCCAAATCATAATTTCCTGCATCGATTTTTTTTGATTCATAATGAAACTGTTCTTCTTTATAAACTATAAATTCTTGTTTTGATAAAACAGCCAATTCATTTTCAAAAAAACAATTAGGACTCCATTTAGGAAAACAAAAATCATGATTATTCTCAACAGCAAGACCTATAGTAGAAGCTATTTGAAATAATTGATTGCCCAGATGTCCCTTTTTTTCGAGTTTTGAAAAAGTAATCATTATAAAATTTAAATTTTGTTAAAGGTACATATCTTTTAAAATAATAGTCAATTCATTTTTCACCAAAGATAGCGTACTACTAATTTTTACTTCTTTTTATTAAACCACTATTCTGAATATATTTCTTTTATAATCCACTTGATACTTCAGGCAAAATGAAATTTATTTTTTAAAAAAATCTCTTATAATTATATTAGTAAACAGTCGTGACCCGGTATCATTCATGTGCCCGCAGGAGGAAAAATACTGGTCGCCTTGTACAGCATTCTCATAATTGTGAATTTCGGGATAGATAGCATTTACCTTCTGAAAATAATCCAATCCTTTCGTATTATCACACATGGGAGTCATAACAGCAATTAAATTAATCTTATTTACGTGACACATTGTCTTAATTTCTTCGTAGTATTTATTATGTATTGGCTTTAAATTCCTTAAATCATATTCCATATTTCCCATTTCATTGCTTAAAGCAATATAACCACCATTGCAAAGGTGAATTGTCTTTTTATGTATTGCGTTTAATAGCATTTCTCGAAAACCAATTTGAACATCGTAAGCAACATATCTATAAAAGGGAATGTAATACAATTCCTTAAAATCATTTTCATTTGAAAAATGTAGTTTTATTAATTTTGAATCATGAATATATGGTAAAAATTTTGAAGCAATTCCATATGATTCTGTTTCATTTAAAAGATTTAAATCAGTTTCAACAATAACGTTTTTAATAATAAATTTTCTTTCGAGCATCAATTTAAGCATTAAAGAAGTTTCGAATAAACTAGAGCCGCTCATTCCATAATTAAAAGCCTTTAATCCCTTGTCGTTGAATATTTTAGATACAAAATGATTATTAGCTCGGGAAGACCCTAAAATTATCACATCATAATCTTTGGCTTTTGAATTATAAACGGAGTCAATTTTTCCTCGATTAGAAGATTGAATGTAAACTGTTGTATAAATTAGATCTAAGATGATAAGCAACAAAAATATTACCACCAAAATTTGAAAAATAAACTTTATGAATTTTTTCATCTGCACTGAAAACATATAAATATTTATCATTAAAAAACTAAAAAAGTGAAGAGATAAAATATATAATCACCTTAGATTCATTGTAACTTATAATAGGAAATCAAAAAAAATAGAGTCTAAATTTTATCAATAATTTTTAAAAAAATCATTGATAATTAAAGTCGTAAACTTGTGAGCTCCGGTATCGTTCATATGACCGCATGAGGAAAAATATTGATCTCCCTCCACAGCATTTTCATAGTTGTGAATTTCGGGATAGACTTTACTTACTTTCTGAAAATAATCCAACCCTTTAGTATTAGAACACATGGGTGTCATAACAGAAATTAATTTAATGTTATTAGCTAAACAAATTTGCTTTATCTCTTCGTAATATTTATTGTGCAAGAGTTTTAAATTTGTTAAATCATTTTTCATATTCGCATTTGGTTTTTTACCCAGCGGATTGTATCCTAAGTGATTCAAGATTTTTGTGGGTTTTTGTCGAGCGACATCAAACATTTCCCTAAAACCAATTTGCGGTGCAAAAACAATATACCTATAAAATGGGATGTAATATAATGCCCAAAAATTAGGCTGCTGGGCAAAATGGCTTTCAATTACTTTAGAATTGTGAATATAAGGCATAAATTTAGGTGCAACACTCTCCGACTCCTGCTCATTCGACAAATTTAAATCGGCTTCCAGTATCACATTTTTAATTTCATATTTCCTTTCTATCATTAATTTCAGGAGTAAAGAAGTCTCAAATAAATGTCCGCCACTCATTCCATAATTAAAAGTCTTTAACCCTTTTTTTTCAAACATTGAAGCTACAAAATGATTATTAGCTCTAGAAGACCCTAAAATTACTACATCGTAAGATCTAGCCTTTGAGTTATAAACATAGTCTATTTTTCCTCTAGTAGAAGACTGTAAATATACTTTTGTATAGGCTATATCTAATACAACTAACACAAAAAAGATGAGTAGAAGTATTTTGATAGTAAAAATTAAAAACCGTTTCATCTTAAATTATAATATTATATTTTATTATAAGCACTCGATTTAACACAAACAGTGCGCTTGTCAGGTCGAGCGCAGTCGAGACGCTTTATATTGCACTGCCCTCGATTTTACAGGTCAACTAAATTTGTCAGGTCGAGCGCAGTCGAGACCCTATTTTAATAAACTATAAATCTCGACTGCGCTCGATTTGACAGTTCCATTATGCTTATGCTCGATTTGACAGCTCGACTGTAGCAAGTCCTGAGCGAAGCCGAAGGGCTCGATTTGACAAACAAACATAATAAAATACGACTGTCAAGTCGAGGGTAGTCGAGACACATAGTCAAACTATTCTTCTATATCTTCAATATCTGGTTTGAATTGATGATGCGTTGCATTTCTGCATTCAGATAAATCTTGTAATCTGTCAAAATTTCCATCAATTAACGCTTGCTTCTTAACCCTACTCCATTTTTTCAATTTCTTTTCAAACTCAATAGCCTGATTAGGATCTATAAAATCTTGGTGAAAAACTAATGCAACTGGTCTTCTATTATGCGTATAGGCGTCGGGATATTTGCCTGCATTATGTTCCATAACCCTCCTTTCAATATCAGAAGTTACTCCAACATAGAGCGAATCATCCTTACAAAGAAGAATATATACATAATAGAATTTCATATACTGTTTTTAAAATTAACGAATCTCGACTTTAGCAAGTCCTGAGCGAAGCCGAAGGACTCAATTTGACAACTCAACTAATTTTGTCAGGTCGAGCGTAGCCGAGACCCTTTTTTACCTCAACCAATCTCGACTTTAGCTCGTCCTGAGCGAAGCCGAAGGACTCGATTTGACAACTCAACTAATTTTGTCAGGTCGAGCGCAGTCGAGACCCTTTTTTACCTCAACCAATCTCGACATTAGCTCGTCCTGAGCGAAGCCGAAGGACTCGATTTGACAGCTCAACTGTAGCCGTCCTGAGCGAAGCTGAAGGATTCGATTTGACAGCTCGAGTGCATTCGATTCTAAACACATATCAAAACTGAAAATAAATAAACTCTTTGTAATCAGAATACGTTCCTAATGCTATAAGAGCCGCTAGACAAAGCGTAATTTTCACCCAACTGTATTTTCCAGAAATAGGTTCAACTTTAGTTTTGGAATTCCATTCTACTAGAACAAAAAGTAATATCATCCCTAGTATTTCATAACTGTATCTTTCGTTTTCTAAATATTGTGGTATAAAAGTACGATCAGTAAAAATCCGACCAATGTAATCGAAAGCGATTTCAATAGATTTTGCTCTAAAAAATATCCAAGCCAAACAACTTAACCCGAAAGTAACTAAAATATTCCAAAGTACTTTTATGGAACTTAAATTCCATTCTAAGTTAACCGTTTCTATATTAGAGCGGTTTTTATTTAATAATAATAAGGGTAAAAAATACAATGCATTGATTAATCCCCAAGCTATAAACG
This sequence comes from Flavobacterium sp. WC2409, assembly GCF_041200085.1. Lineage (NCBI taxonomy): Bacteria > Pseudomonadati > Bacteroidota > Flavobacteriia > Flavobacteriales > Flavobacteriaceae > Flavobacterium > Flavobacterium sp. WC2409. The sequence goes on along the minus strand of NZ_CP165625.1, from coordinate 263,483 downwards.
TCCAATTGGCTCCATGCCAAAAACCACTTAGTAAGAAAATAACAAATACATTTCTAACTTGTTTGATTTTACTCCCTTTACTTCCTCCCAGCGGGATATAGACATAATCCCGAAACCAGGAGGACAAGGAAATGTGCCAACGACGCCAAAACTCAGCGATATCTCTGGAGAAATAGGGATAATTAAAGTTTCGTAATAAATCCAATCCAAATAACTTAGACATCCCCAATGCCATGTCTGAATAACCCGAGAAGTCACCATAAATTTGAAATGCAAAATAAATAGCACCTAAAATTAATGATAGCGAATTCATGGAAGTATAATGATCAAAAACAGCATTGGCATAAGTGGCACAAGTATCGGCAATAACTACTTTTTTGACCAAACCCCAAATAAACTGAAATACACCTTCTTTGGCTTTTTCATAATCAAAGGTTCTCTTTACTTTTACTTGCGGTAATAAATGGGTGGCTCTTTCAATAGGACCAGCCACCAGAAGTGGAAAATAACTAACAAACAAGGAATAATCAACAAAATTATATTCGGCTTTTATCCTTTTTAAATAGATATCGATAACGTACGATAATCCATGAAAAGTATAAAAAGAAATTCCCACTGGCAAAACTACATTTAGCAACAAAGGACTGGAATGCAACCCAAACCCATTTAATAACTCAGAAAAGGAACTTGCAAAAAAATTATAATATTTAAAAATACCCAAAAAACCAAGATTGATGCAGATACTCAACCAAAACCAAAATTTTCGAAAACCAGTTGCTTTTGCTTTTTCAATTTGAATACCGGTATAATAATCCAAAAAAGTTGAGAAAACTAGTAAAAACAAAAAACGCCAATCCCAACAAGAATAAAAATAATAACTCGCTATAATGAGAACTGCATTTTGAGCACTTTTAGTTTTATTAAAAACAAACCAATACAACACAAATACAATAGGAAGAAACAGAGCAAAAGATAATGAGTTGAAAAACATACTAGTGTAAGTGAAATTTATGAAATTATTGCTTTAATGCTGTCCCAGATCCTTTTGGATGCATATTGTGGCGGATGTTGATTAATTACTTTAAACCAATTTTTAACATGATCAACATTTGTACTAGAATCCTTGAGAGTCTTTTCAATTTTCGATACAATTTCATTGGGACTATTTAACCAAACTATAGCTTCTTCATTCGGCATTGAACGAAAATGGACAAACCGATAACATTTAAAAATATCCCATTTTTTGTTTAGTTGAATTTTTTGATTATATCTAAAATAGCAACAGGGTTTATTATGAGATATAAAATCAAAAACCATTGAAGAACCTACATTTAGTACCATTTCACAATGTTCAGCTAAATTGGAGAGTAATTGATTATCAGCTTTTGTTGGCAGAACCGTATTCCATGATGATGTTAATGGCTGCCAAAGTGGATCAATTAATGCTATTACCTCTGAATATTCTTTTATAATACTATCGTAGCGATTGGAAAAATCAACAGGACATCTCCTAAAAATAATTCCTAGATTATTTCCCTTTTTATTTAAAATCGAAACAGCATTTGCAAGATCTTCAAGATATTGAGGATCATCAGGGCTAGTTACACTGTCATCACCTGAAAAACAAATATACTTTTTGTTTACATCCAGGTTATTTTGCTTGCAAAATAGCTCTCGAGAAAGTATTGTACTCTTATCAAAATGCATTTCAAATTGGGGCGTTCCCGTTATAAAAATAGCTTCACTTTTAATGTTTGGATAATAAAACAATAATTCTTCTTTCATATGAGTACTCCAAACAAAATAATAGTCGGTTTCTACCACCATTGTAGCTTTAGGTAAATTGTCCCATGAAAAAATAAAAGTGGCTGTAGGAATTCCTAAATCTTGGGCTGCAAGAAGAGGAGCGATTGCAATTAGTGGTCTTTGATTTGTACAAAAAACCAAACTAGGCTTTTCCTTTTGTAAAGTTTCTAAACTTTGCTTGTAAAACAGTGTTTTTCGTTCATAACGATTCATTTTTTCACGAATCTTGCCTAACCCTTTATCTGTATCATAGAAGCCAGTTAGAACCTGAATAAGAATACTTTTTATTGCTATTTTTAAAGTTGAGTAAGAAAACGGAAAACGGTAAGTATTATATACCTTGTCTTTAGTCTTCTTTATATTTAAATTAAGTTCCGCTTGAATTTTTATATTCTTATAGATATCTGTTAATGGATTTGGTTTTGCATTTTCAATCTTGATTTCCTGAAACCCCAGATCCGTTAATGGAAAAGGTGTATTATTCCAAAAAGCGACATCAAAACCTTGCTTTTTCCCAATTTCATAAAAACTGGAATAGGCAAAATTGCGCAAACCAATTCCATCTGGAAGTAATATAAATATTTTGTTATTGAACATTAAATCTATTTAATTTATTTTTTAATCTCCAAATATCGTTTTTTATTATGAATATGGAAACAAATATGAATTTCACTAACCATTAGTAGTCTGCGTCATCTCACACAAACTGATACACTGCCAGATATGAAAACTGGATTGTTTGTCCCCTTTAAAATATGCTACCAATTCTTTATGTAATTCTTCTTGATTGAACCATTTTGAATAATCGGAGTTTTCAATAATTAAAAAACATTTCTCAACCCACTTTTTCAAATCTTCCCCTAACCACTCCCGTTGTGGGGTCTGTAAGGCTCTTTTGGGTGCAAAGACCAAATCATTTACTAAATATTCTGAGGCTATTTCACGTAACATAAATTTAGTTAAATCGTTTTTTATTTTAAAATCCAATGGTAACGAAAAAGCAAACTCTACTAATCTATAATCCAAAAAAGGTTCTCGCAATTCCGTGGAAAACAGCATCGAGATTCGATCATTGAAACGCAATGCACGAGGGATTTTGGTATAAAACAAATCACGGTATTGCTTATTTAAAATTACTTCCATAAAAGGTTCTGCATAAATCGGCTTTACGGCTTTTGCTAGAAAAGCATCCGAAAGCATATTCCTTTTGAAGGGTGAATCCGTAACCCCTTGAATGGTGGCATCATTTTCTTTGGTATAATAATCATAACCCGCCCATTGTTCGTCCATACCTTGACCATCTAACAATACTAAAACCTTATCTTTCCTGGCTTGCTCAAATAATTTGGCATAAGCCAAAGTTGGAATTCCACCGTAAGGTTCGTCTTGTTGCGCTTCCATCTTTTGTGCAAAATCAGGAACTTCATCTGCTTGTAACAACACTTTCGTTAAGGGATTTTTGGTTTTGGCAACCATCATTTCTACCCAAGGTAATTCATCATACTCTAGTTTATCCGTGTAAAAAGTATAGGCATTAATTTTATTATTATTATTATTTCCCGAACTATTAACCATCGCTAATAAAACAGAACTATCTAAACCTCCACTAATATTGAAACCAACTGGAACGTCTGATCGAAATCGTAATTTAATACTATCTTTTAAAAGCATTAAATAATGATTCTTAGCTTGCTCATAAGTTAAATTCGTAGATTGTTTTGCTACTTCATCTTCAAAAAAATACCATTTTTTCAGTATTAATCGCTCGTTTTGAAATTCCAAAAAATGCCCCCCAGGCAATTGTGCAATTCCTTCCCAAAAAGTTTCGTCAATATTTCCATACGAGCCATAGACAAAATAGGAGGCCCAAACCTTCTCGTTTGGAGTTTTTGAAATCCCTGCAGCATGAATCGCTTTTATTTCAGATGAAAAATAAAAGGAGTTATTTTGCCTGCTATAAAAAAAAGGTTTGACCCCAAATCGATCTCTTGCAGCAAATAACTTTTTGTCTTGAATATCCCAAATTGCAAACGAAAACATACCATTCAACTTTTGTAGGCATTGCTTACCATAGATTAAAAATGCCGCCAATAAAACTTCGGTATCTGAATCTGTTTTAAAAACATAGTGTTCTTTCAACTCGGCTTTAAGTTCTATATAATTATAGATTTCACCATTAAAGACGAGAACATAGCGACCAACTGGATCCAAAAAAGGTTGGTTGGATTGTGGAGATAAATCTATAATAGCTAGCCGATTATGCCCTAAAGAAGCAAAACCTCCATCAATATAGGTGCCAGTTGCATCTGGACCCCGATGCTGCTGACTTAACAACATCGTGTCCAACTGGTAATTGTTGAAATCACCAACTATTCCTGCAATTCCACACATTATTTTTGATTGTTTTTTATCATTAACTCGGCCTTTTCCCAATCGGCTAACGTATCAATATTTAAATACAATTCTGGAGTAGATTCAATGAATGAAGTACTTCTTCCATACAAAGAATGCTGTTTCAATAAGACTTCGGTTTTCATTATATAAATACTTCCGTCTCTATGATAGGCCTCTGGGAGGTCTTGTCTTCTGCTGATAATTTTTTCTTCGCCAGTGGCAATTTTTAAGTTCCCTTCGGGGTTAACTTCAAAAGTCCAATGTGGATTGTATTCATGAGGTACTTTTTGTACCGAAACCAAAGAATCGCAACCGCTTGTAATAAATTTATCGATGGCTTTATCTAAAAATACAAGAGTTCTAAAAGGACTGGTTACTTGTAGTAGACAAACACCATCAAAAAAAATGCCCTGATTCTCATACCATTCTAAAGCGTGAATAATGACATCTATTGTGGGTGTTTGGTCTTCAGCTAATGCTGTAGGTCTTATAAATGGCGCTTGAATACCCAAACTTTTGGCAACTCTAATTATCTGGTTATCATCACTAGACAAAATTACGTCTGTCAAATACTGTGATTTCAAAGCAATTTCAGAAGTATATTGCAACAATGGTTTCCCGTTTAACAATTTAATATTTTTCCTTGGAACTCCTTTCGATCCACCTCGAGCTGGTATAACACCTAAAATTCGCATATTAGTACATAATGGTTTTATGAAACTGCAAAGGCAATTGCATTAATAATTCAGCTATTTGTGTACCTGCATTTCCGTCTCCATAAATAGTTGAAGAGAATGATTTTCCTCTTTTTATGGACTCTAAAACAGCATCCTCAATTCGATCCTGATAATAATCAACATCGATACTATTCCCTCCTCGATCTCTCCTATTTTGACGAGAACCGATGTTAACTACAGGAACGCCTAAGAACGCGCATTCCCTAATTCCTACACTTGAATTTCCAATTAAACAATCGCTGTGTTGCAACAATTCCAAAAAATCTTTACCTTCCATATTCTTAAAAAAATGAACATTGGGTAGCTGATGTTGCTCTCTAAAAGCACGAATTCCTGTTGAAGTTCCATCTGCTCCAGCATCTACGTTAGGCCAAAACCAAAGAGTCGGTCTGTTTAATTTATGAATCGCTTCAAGAGTAGCTACTATATGTTTTCTAGAATCTTGATATTCTGTAGTTACAGGATGTTGCATAACGACTAAATAACCATTCGACAGCTCAGGCTTTGCTCCAACTCCTCCATATTTATCATACGGATCAAAAGGAAGTACTTTACTCAGTAGTACTTCGTCTGCCAAATCAATAGAGGGACATCCTGTATTGAAAACCATATTAGGGTCTTCTCCCAATTTGATGACTCTTTCTTTAGCATTTTCAGAGGCTACAAAATGATAATCTGCTAATTTCGTGATGGCATGTCGTACTTTCTCATCAATATTACCTGTTACTTCCCCCCCTTGTATATGAGCCAAAGGGATATTCATATAGGAAGCCGCAATGGCAGTAGCCATAGTTTCAAATCGATCCGCTACTGTTACGACAATATCTGGTTTCAGATTATCAAAAACGGTAGATAGTTCCAAAATTCCAATTCCAGTGGTTTTAGCAGCGGCCGTCAAATTCTCCCCTTCCAATACATTAAATACTTTTGCAGCAATGATAAAACCATCTTTTTCAATATAATTCACAGCAGAACCGTAGCGATCTAACAAGGCTGATGCGGCAACCACTAATTGTAATTCCAAATCAGGATGATTTTGAATCGCCGACAAAACTGTTTTTACGCGACTATAAGAAGGACGCGCCGTTATTACTACAACTATTTTTCTTTTTGGCATTTTAATTTTATTATTCTTGGGTTTAAAAGTAGGTAAAAAAGCGGACAAGGGGAAAGGTTATTTTTAGCCCTCACGTCAGTTCGAGTGATTTTTTTAAGCATAGAATACTTCTCTTTTTAAAACAAAACATCCAAGTTTAAAAATCGTATTGAAAACGGTTGCATATTCAATACTTCTCGATACATTTTTAATTTAATTCATTTTTGTTTTTAAATCCTATTCCGTCAAGCCAATAACACTCGAAGTGACTAACCAACTATTCAACTAACAAACATTAGTTAGAGTGACCGCATTTTTGCGGCGGAATCGAGCACCATTATGTAAACAAATCCCTCTCATTCAAAAAATCCCATTGATTTAAATCTCGATTCAAAACCGTCCCGATAACCTCCTGAAATCGCAGGGCGTCAATCCCAAACCCTTTTGGTTTCTTCGCTTCTAAGTCACCAAAAGTAATAACATGATTTTTAGGCAATGATTTATTGACTGCCAATGATTTTTCAAAAATTTGTTTGAGTTCATAAAAATGAGAATTGTTATTTTTATCAATAGGGTTTGACAAGGCGGTTGCAACATTTTGCACAGCTAAAACTAATGCTGCAGTTTCTGGAATGGTTAAAGATGCTTTGGCATCCGGACCAAATAGTTGGCGGTCAAAAACAACATGAAACTCCAGAATACTAGCACCCAAAGCGGTTGCGGCAATACACGTTTCCATGCTGGCAGAATGATCTGAAAAACCTACAGCTACCTTGTATCTTTCTTTTAGTTCTTGAATTACATTCAAACCATACTGTTCTGGCATAGTAGGATAGGCAGTCGTGCATTGCAAAATAGAAAAATCAACTTTCCTATCTTTAAGGAAATCGACTGTTTGATCTAATTCGGCATAGGAACTCATACCCGAAGATATAATCACCCGTTTTCCTGTTTGAGCAATTTTTTCCAAAATCAAGAAGTTAGTCACTTCACCTGACCCTATTTTGTATTGTTTAACTCCAATTTCCTCCAGCCAGTCTACCGCTAAATTACTAAAAGGAGAACATATAAAGTCAAGCCCCACGCTATCACAATGACCTTTGATACCTTTCCATTGCTCCAAAGAAAAACCCATTCGTTTCCAATAGTCAAAACGAGTTTCATCCTCCATCGAGAATTTTACCCGAAAAGGCTCGTGTTCACTGCTTTCCGCCTTAGCGATGTGCATTTGAAACTTCACTGCATTCACCCCAGTTGGAGCAAGGGCATCAATGTAAGAATACAAGATTCCGAGACTGCCTTCGTGTGCCTGTCCGATTTCGGCTATAATATAGGGCGATGATTTTTTTAAAAACATTTTAAATATTTATAATTTGTTTATTTACTAACAAAAATACTTTTTTTATGGGTATTAAAGTTCGTTAATAAGTGTTTTAAAACAGTACAAGTAATCGATTGATAAACATAGTAGAAACTATGATTGGCATGTAACTTTTTAAAACTTTGGACTGGACAGTTTTTTCATCTTTTTTAACACTTTAGTATTTACAGGATTTCTAAATTTGATTAGTTGCGGTAAATAAAGCAGTACAATTCCGATAGTTTGGAAATATATTTTAAAATAGCTCCAATCTTTAGTTGCGTATTTTTTAAAATTATGCCAAAATAATCTTGTGATTTTTATGAAAGGAAAAGGATAGTACACCAAATAATAATAAGTGACATTTTTCAATTGTTTTCCAAATCTAAAATAATTTGCACCTGATTTTTTTCGCAATTCCATGTTGACACGATGATTAACAGCTATTCTATTGGTATAAAGAATATCAAATCCTTTCGCTATGACTTCAATAGAAACACAAGATTCTTCTCCGTAAATATCTACCCAAACAGGAAAGCCATTGGTAGCCTTATACACTTCATTTTTAATAGCAAAACCACAGCCAATAAAGTCATTACAATAATACTCATCTACTGTTAATTTTTTATGAAATAGGGCTTCGGTATCGGAATTAAAAATACCTTTAATTTCTTGAAAAGCGAGAACGCCAACAGTGGGATATTTTTCGAAAATAGTTTTGGTAAGTGCTATAAAATTACTTTGCAAAGGATGTGCATCATCATCCAAACCGATTAAATATGTTCCTTTTGCTTTTGGATAAAGTGCATTTCTAGCACCTGAAGCACCAATTGATTTTTCAGATTTTTCCCATATCACCCATTTAAATTGGGTTATTAAAAGTTCAGATGCGTCACTACAACCATCAAGAAAAACCAATACTTCATGGATTGAAAAATTAATTAATTTTTCAAGTATCAGCAGTGTTTTTTCTAATTCTTCTTTTCTGTCTTTAGAAACTATTACAATGGAAGCCTGCATAAATTATTATCGTATTATACTTTTGACCAACTTAATTTTATTCATGAACTTTACTTCGGTAACTATCATTATCCATGGTAAAGGATTATATCTACTGACCTTAGAACGCTTCCAATAATTCAAAATTTTTCTGGCTAACAAATAACTAAATTCATTTCTGTCTTTTATAGAAAAATCATCTTTTGTTTTATGATAGATACCATTAAAAGCATGGATTAATTTTCGAATTTTAGAATTAAATTCCTTTTTTGAAACAGCATTTCTACTAAAATATAATTTATAAATCTCTTCCTCCAAAAATGGAATGCCAAAATAGCTCCAATAATTGGATATAATGGCAGATCGCTCTTCAAGATGTTTATTTATTTTCTCTAAAGACCTATGGTTGCTATTTTCCAAAATACGATACTTCATCAGGTAATCAGGTAAATTAGCCATTGTTCCTATTTTAGAAATTCGAACCCATAGTTCCCAATCTTCACAAGTAGTTATTGTCTCATCGTATCTTAAATTATGGTTTGCGATAGTCTGGCTTCTAAAAATAACTGAGGAGTGGCCAAAAGTAGCTGCAAAGAGCAAATAATATTTAATATATTCACAATCTGTTGGATATTTCCATCCTGCACTAGGATTTTGATTGATATCTTTCAACCAATATCCTTGCGTACCACAAAGCACTATTTCTTTATTTTTATTTAAAAAATCCAATTGTTTTTCAAACCGTTGAGGGTACGCCCAATCATCGGCATCCATGCGGGCTATAAATTCATAATAAGGAAGCAATTCGTCTAATCCTCTGTTTAACGTTTTAGCGATACCTAAATTTGCCGCATTCTTGCGATAAAAAATACGGGGATTATTATATGAGGAAATAATTTCTGCAGTGTTATCACTTGAACAATCGTCATAAAAATACAAATCAAAATCATGGAATGTTTGATTCAAAATAGAATCAATACTTGCTTTGATATAAGGGGCAGCATTAAAAGCGGGTAGTAAAACAGCTAATTTTTTCATTCAATGATCTTTCATAAAAGCAATTAATAATCAAAAATTATTTTTTAAGATTAATAATGGTTTGTTTTAAATAATCAACCGACAAATACTCTTGCAGATCGATTCTATTTAAAAGTAAATTCTCAGGATTTTCCTTCCATCGAGTATACATCTGTTCTATCAATTTGGCTATTTTGGCAACATCATCCACATCTGACCAATATTCGTAGTCAACCCCCAATAGTCTTTTGACTTCACTAAGGTATGGCGCTAAAGAAAGAATCGTTTTATTGGCTGCTACACAATGTGGAAACTTAGCTGGCAGAAAAGGGCTAATTTCGGATTTCGCCTCCAATATAATATTTACAATAGTGTTTTGTTGAATATTAAATACTTCATCAAAGGGGACAATACCATCATGGACATAAAGTTCAGGTATGTTTTTTTTATATTCACCTAACATTTCAGAAAAACCCATGCAAGAACCTATCAAAAGTAGGCGCACTTCTTTTTTTGCCTCTGGACATCTCTCAAAAAACAACTTTAATCCTTCTATCAATCCTTTTGGGGAACGGGCATTTAATAGATTTCCAGCATGGAGCAAATTAAATTTTGAACTATCAAAATAGGATGGAAAAACAGTATTTTGGATTTTATATTTTGAATTTTGATGCGGAATAACAACCCCTGTTCCCATAAAACCAGGAAAATAACCACCCATCCACTCCAGCAATAATTGGCTTGGGAAGGCACTGTGTTTTGCTTTTTCAGCAACTTCTTTAAAGAAGGCTTCTTTAAATTTATAACTGGGTTCAACCCATTGGTAGGGCTGTGGATAGAAATGAAATGGATACGGATCATGAACATAAGCCATCCACTTATCATGCAATTGGGGTAATTTCAAAACAGCATAATGAGGTCTAAAACTACCCCCTTTACTAAGTGTTATTACTAAATCTGGATTGAAAGATTGCTTTTTTAAAGCTTTCACAATACTTCTTGTGTCATTAAAAAAGGTGAACGAAAAACCGAATAATCGCTCAAAAAATGGAGCTAAATTAATAGTGGAATTGCGCTGTATAAGCCTCTGAATTCGACTCATAAAATATAGAGGAGTATATTTCATTTCTGGAATAGCATAACAAGAAGCACCCTTTAACTTTATATCTCTTAGAGTATAATGATACACAAAAACTTCAAAACCAGCTTCAGCCAGATTGTTTATTAAAGCCACATTGGCTTTAGAACCACTACTGTCTTCAATATTTATGGAGTCAACTATAACAATTATTTTTTTCATAATTTACATCCCCAATTAGATCTCCAATCTATATTATTTTTTACAACTTTAGCTGAATTCCCTGCAATAATAGTAAGACTTTCCTTAAAAATTCCTGAGACTACACTTCCTAATCCAACTAAATTTACAGATTCAATAACCACACCAGGTGCAAATAATGAGGATGAACCGATATACACGTGATCTTTAATTATTATTGACAAGTCTTTTTCATTATCCTTAGTATGAACCGACCCATGTGTCCAAAATTCGCTGTTTTTGCCCGCTATCCACGTATTGTTTCCAATATGTATGTTATTCCATAAATCAAAATAGTGATTATTTATAATTCTTGAATTACTGCCAAGATAAAAATTTGCACTTCCTTGAATTACATTTCCTGAATGAATCGATGTATTTGCTCCTATGTATAATTCATTACACGATATAGTAGTTCTATCGGCTATTAAAACATTGTCTCCTATCACCACTTTATTACAATTAATCACAGCCCTTCCTATTTTAACATTTTTACCAATCGAATAACCGAAAATTTGCTTAAGAAGAAACACTTTAAACTCATAATTAGGAATAAATTTAATAATCCTTAAAATTATAGATTTAATTTTCATTCCGTTTTATTTAATAAATGAACGACTATTCTTTTTGAGGCAAGTCCCATACCATATGGGTTTATTTGGTTTTTAAAACCTGAAAAACAATTTAATATTAAATCTATATTATCCTTTATTATTTGTTGCTCCGTCCCCACTAAAACAGAGAACCCTGCCGCCACTCCTTCAGGTCTTTCTGAAACAGTTCGGGTCACAAGTACTGGCTTTCCTAATGTTGGCGCCTCTTCTTGAATACCTCCCGAATCGGTTACTATCAAAAAAGACTGTTGCATCAACCAAACAAAGGCAGGATAGGAAACCGGAGGAATTAGGTAAATATTAGTTTTACTTGCTAATTTTTCATAAACAATATCTTTGACATTCGGATTCAGATGCACCGGATAAACAATAGCCACATCATCTCTTTTTGAAACTGTTAAAAGCGCTTCGCACAGGTTTACGAAACCTTCTCCAAAATTCTCTCTACGATGTCCCGTTACCAACACCATTTTTTTATGGACTGGCAGTATCTTTTTTAAATTTTCAATTTCCAAATGTGAATAGTGCTCATCTTCAATTTTATCAATCGTCCACAATAAGGCATCAATAACAGTGTTACCTGTTTCAACTATAGCTTCTTGATGAATTCCTTCTTTCAATAAATTTTGGGTCGCTGCTGCAGTAGGCGTAAAATGAATATCGGCAATTATACTCGTAAACTGCCTATTGATTTCTTCTGGAAAAGGAGCCAGTTTATTATACGTTCGTAATCCAGCCTCCACATGGCCTACTTTTATACCCAAGTGAAAAGCTGATAAAGCCACCATAGCAGAAGTAGTAGTATCCCCATGAACCAAAACCAAATCTGGTTTTACGGCAGTAAGAACTTCATCCATTTTGAATAATATGCTAGCACTTAACCTATTCAGGGTTTGATCAGGCTGCATCAAGTCTAAATCGTAATCTGGCACTATTTTAAAAAACTCCAATACCTGATCAAGCATCTCACGATGTTGAGCCGTAACACAGACTTTTACATCAAAATTATTTTTTTGCAATTCGTGATAAAGTGGAGCCATTTTTATCGCTTCAGGTCGCGTGCCAAAACACATTAGAATTTGCATGGATTATTTTTTTATAATTCTTTTCTTTAATTTGGTAATTCTAAACCTTAGGGGTAAAACAAAATAAAATGATCGCCATTTAAAATAATCAAATCCCGTATATTCTAATTGTTTCATTAATTGACCAAATAAATCATATTCACTATATCCATATGACATCGCGACAAAATAACGAATTATTGAATAATTTAGCTGTTGTTTTTCCTTAAGATTTTTTATAACTAATAAAATGGCATCAATATTTGATTGCGTCCTGATAGGATCTAATCTGAAATACTGTCCAGTCATAGAATTACTATGTTTGCGTGCAAAAAATAAGGTTTTTTCAATGGATATTCCTGTTATATCCGTGGATAAAATTCTGGAATACAACTCCCATTCTTCGGCATGCAATAAATATTCTGTGTACCGGTTTTCAACAAAGCACTCTTTTTTCCAAAGAACGGCACAAGAATTAAAAGGGAGATCCTGATTTAACAAGCTAAAAACATCTCTTTTATCAATAAAAAAGGAATTATAATCTTTTGAATAATCAAATTTATAATCAAATGTGTCATAAAAAACAGCTCTGATATACCTGCAAAAAGAAACGGCATTACGGGATAATTCTAAAACAGACAATTCTAAATTTTGAGGATGCACGATATCATCATCGTCAAAAAAAATAATATAATCCCCTTTAGCCAAATCCAATCCGTAATTGCGACAACCTGGCAATCCTTTTAAATAATTATCTGGTCGTTTAAAAAACTGAAATCGTTTGTCTTGTTCTAGAACTGGGGCTATAACTTCGGCGGTCTTATCCGTTCCTCCATCATCAATTATTAAACATTCCCAATTTGTAAAAACTTGATTTTTTATGGACTCTAAGCTTTCCCTAATAAAAGAAACTCTATTGTAGGTTGCCATAATGATGGTCACTTGTGGTGGAAACTTGTTCATTTAAATATTGCTTTAATCCATCGTATAGGCTTTAAAACAGCCTTGCCAATTCTAAATTCTATTCTCTCTGTGTTTTTAATTTTTTCTTTTTCTTCTCTATCAATTTTAGATAACAAATGCTTAATCAATAGATCAAAATGAGTAATATATAGCTCACGATGTTTAATGTAAATATATTCTAATAATTCCCATTTAATTTTGTTGGCTTTTGTTGTTGTTGAATTTTCTTTCAAACGGTAATTAAATAATAATTCTGGAATTACATATGCGGTTTTTCCTTTTTTTACCAATCGAATATAAAACTCCCAATCTTCAAAGCCTTTTCTCATATTTTCATCATAACGGCTAGCGGCCTGCCAATCTGATTTTTTAAACATTGCACTTCCCATGGCACAATTAGTAAGTAAAAAATTATTTATTAAACCTCCATCAGGATAAAAAATATCAATAGGACCACTTTTATTAAACCTGTTTACGTTACAAGTCACAATGGCTATTTCTTCATCCTCCTCAAATTTATGAATTGCCTTTTCACAAAAGGTAATTTCAAAAAAATCATCTGAGTCAAGATTTAAAATATATTCACCTTTGGCATAACTAATGCCGTTATTTCGTGCTGTACTTTGTCCTTGATTTTCCTGTGTAATCAACTTCGTGATTTTAGGCTGTAGCTTTTTTAAAATTGTTTTAGTTTCAGCATTAGAACCATCATCAACAACAATCACCTCTTTACAAGGATAAGTTTGATTCAATGCTGAAAGTACTGATTGTTCAATATATTGCGCATCGTTATAACAGGGAATTACTATTGATAGTAAAGGGAAACTCTTATTCATGATTATTAATAATATTCTAATTCACAAAGCAAAAAATAACGATAGTATTTATAAATTTACAAGGTTTTATTCATTATAATTTCCAATTTTTTCATGTACGAAGCCATATCATAGGCTTTAATTTTTTCGGTATTAATATCGCCTTCTATTTTTCTTAACGATTCCGAAATAATTAACTGATTTAGTGAATCATACAACTGTTGCTCATCATTTTCTATTAAAAAAACTGAGTCTTTGAGTAATTCTATACAACCAGGATGATTAGTAGTTACAACTGGCAATCCATATAACATATATTCCATCACCACATTAGGCATCCCTTCTATTTCAGAAACTAGAACACCAATATCTAAAATATTCAAAACATCTTGAACTTTAACTTCTGAAAGAATAGAAATTTTAAAACGCAATCCTTTTTCTTTCACCTTTTCCTTTAAATAATTGAATTTACTTTGAGTTACAATCGTACTATTTTTATTTCCCAAAAAAATTAAATATATATTATTGTGTTTTTCAGTCAATTTCTCGAATACATCTAACAATAGTTCATATTTTTTTTCGGGACGATAGTGGGCAACCATCCCTATTACAGTAGCATTTTGAGGGATTTCATATTGAGATCTAAGTGTTTTTTTATCGTCTTTTATATATTCCAGAGATACATACTGAGGTAAAACATTTAGTTTTTTAGGATTTATTTTATAAATAGTTTTAAACATATTCAAACAATTAGTAGCATTACCAATTACACAAGGAATATTATTTACTGCAATACTTTCAAATATATCAAGACTATTACTATCTAGTCCCAACTGATGCCAAAATGTAAATTTAGCGGATGGCAATAATTTATATAAATAATAGGATACTTTGGAAGGGAAATTTAAAAAAGGAATAATTATATCTGGTTGATAAGGAAATAACCCCTTTCTAAGCTTTAAAAGATATTTTATGGACCAAATGAAACGTTTTAGATTTTTATAAGTAAACTCTCTCTTAAATATTAAATACGGACTTCCAAAATGCAGAATGTTTTGAACACCACATTCCTTTGCATAATTCTCGAACTCACTTGACATTTCTTCAGAAAAGGTTAGTAATAGATTTACGGTACAATTGTAATCTCCAGTTAAAACTTTTGAAATCCCTAAACCTTGCCTCTCTGCACCGCCTAAACAACCGGTATGAATCACAAGTAAAATTTTTTTATTATAAAAATCCATAGTTTTAAAATATTATCAGCCCTGTTTTCTACTATGTTTTAATTGCTATAAATTTTTCAATTCTTTCATTGAGAATAAAACAACCTCTACTTAAAATGAAACAGAAACTATCTTGATAGACAAACCCCAAATTTTGATAAATGATATATTCAAAGTAAAAAAAATCCAAACCATTCATTGACTATTTTTTTTGTAACATCTCTACTTCGATCAAAATAAACAGCCAGCCTGAATAATATTTCACTAATACCATTTGAAACGATTTTTCCCATAAAATAGAACTGGGTAGTAACAAAGAACCATTATGGAGTTTTAGGCATTTATAAAGTGATTTAAAAATTTCTTCGTCATTTTTATTCCAATAAAAAAGTTCATAGCTTTAAAAAGAGGAGCATAATACGGCTTATCCAAATAACGACAATTTTCATCTATGATCACATTAAACTCCGATTTCATATAAAATCTTCGGGCATAACGTTTTCGTAATTGTTTTTTTAAGGCATTTAAAAAAAAATGTTTTTCGTCAGAGTTATTTTGCAGCAAATCAAAAAACACTTCTGGCAATTGCTTACTAGCTAATTTATCGTGACTTGTAGAGGATTCACTATGATCTCTATATGATGCTAAAGTTTTTTCAGAACCATAAAAAACAAAGCCACTAATTAACATCTTCAACCATAAATGATAATCTTCGGCATTTTGTATAGCCGGTTTCTCTGAAAAACCATCAACTAATAGGATTTTTTCTTTTTTGGCAAGTACTGTAAGAATGGGAATTCTATTGATTTCAAGAAAAAGGCTTAATGCTTCTTCTCCTTTAAAGACTTGGTTAAGGATATTAATCTTCCTACTTCTGTCAGAAATATTATCATTATTGAAAACATAAGAATTCGCAAAAACTAAATCTACATTTTTTGCTTTTATTTCCTCTAATTGAATATCTAACTTTTCTGCCAGCCATAAATCATCAGCATCCAAAAATGCTATATACTTTCCACGGCTATGAAGTAATCCTAAATTTCTGGCCTTACCTTGTTTACCGTTTTCTTGGTGAAAATATTTTATTCGAAGATCTTGGCTGCAATTATTAATTATTATTTCCGAAGTTCTATCTGTAGAGCCATCATCAATAATAATCAATTCCCAATTAGTATATTTTTGTGCAATTACAGAATTAATTGATTCCTGAATATATGCCGAAGCATTGTATGCAGGCATAATAACTGAGACTACTGGTTTATTTACATCTTTATCCATTCTTCAGGTATTAATGTCGTGGTATCTAAATCTTTTGTGCGAAACCAATTCTTTGGCGCTATTACCGTTTTGTCAGGATTAGTATTCAACCATGCTGCCCACCAACTAAAGGAACTATTGGCAATAATATTATGTTTGCAAAAACTCATTAATAGCATATCCTTCCAACTATTCTCGTCCTTATTGTGGTCAACAACTATTTTTGAATAGGGCAAATCATTAAATTGCTCTTTGACCCAATCACTATCATCCGAAAAGAAAACCAAAGTTAAGTCCATATTTTTGGATGGGAATAGTTTTATGGCCTCTAGATAATAGTCCAAACTACAACTACCATGATATTGTGCTGTTTTTTCGTCATTTACATAATCCCCTCTTCTAATATGGACAGAAATTGAGTTTGAATTCTTTATTTTAATTAATAATCCGTTGTTAATATCGTCTAATTTATCGACAGGAAAAGAAAACAGTTGCCTTATAAAACCCTCATATCCAACAAGGTATTTGTAACTCTGAAAATAACCTTGTAGATATACTGGAGATTGTATTGACAAAGCATCCGTTTGAAAACCAAAAGTAGATTCAACGTATATTTTAGGATAACAAAACCCCAGTTTTTTTTTAACCTTATTTATTTTAGACAAATAATGAAAAGAAAGGATATCTGCATTTGAAGCCACAGTGTACTCATTATTAAAAATGACAAGCTCAAATTTTCTTGGTGTAAACCCAAGCCTTTTTTCTGTCCTTTCAAAGAAACTAGCATCTATGAACACACTTGTATTATTCTTTTTGGCAAGTATACTTGCAAATGAATATTGAAACATTTGATTGCCTAGACCGCCTTGTAATTTAATCAATAGCATTATATTTCTTTTTGCCATACACTTTTCCTAACAAAAATTGTATTGATGTTAGTGTCTGCATATAATATATATCCCTTGTTTTCAATATATTCAATTAACTTAGTGTTTTTAATTCCATTTCCACTTGTTGAAAATGAAATTGTTTCAATACATATCACAATTGGATAATTATTTTTAAAATCAATCTCTTTAATAATTATTTCATCTACACCTTCAGCATCAATACTTAAATATTGCGGAAAAACTCCTTTAGAATATTCATCTATAACATTTTTCAATGTTTTAACCTTTATATTTTCAACCCTTTTTATTTTATAATTACCTTCTTGTGTATACTTATTTGCTTCTTCTTTCGAAAATGTATTCAATGTAGGAGTAGAAATAATATAAAAATCCAATTCACAATTAGTATCACTAATTCCAATATTTAGATTTGTATCTTCTTTTCTATACTTCAAAAATTCCTTGAAAAGAGTAGGGTCAGGTTCTATATTAAAACCTCTACAACCATTTTTATAAAACAAAGCTGTATTGCTAATATAATAAGGGTGATGTGCTCCAATATCAATATAAGTTGGATGATTTATTCCCAAATAATCAAAAATGAATTTAACAATCAAGTCTTCTCCGCATTGAGAAAACGATATTTTTATATACTTGTCATCAACTGAACTAAGTAATTTAGTAATCAATTTATTTTTTATTTTTTTTAAAGTCATTTTAATTAAACCTAATTATAAACGATTCTATTTAAAATCAAACTTTTGTTCAACTTTAATTTTCATTTGATTGTTAATGTACCCACTTTTATTATTAATAATAGATTCATCTTGTTTATGAACAATGTCTGATATAGTCAAAATAATATCTTTATCGATATAATCAATACTTTGAAGACCTCTAGAAATCCCGACAACTAATTTATATTGACCTGAATTAAAATGCACAATTTCTTCAACGAAACTAGCTATATAATCTCCAGGCCCTACATTTAGAGGAGCAGACCAAGTGGTCCTAATTGAAGTATCATTTAGATCTGAAATACCTAATGCAACTATTAAATTTTTTATATTTTCTTTCACCTTAAAATGTATTTTTACCGTCCAAGGTTTTCCAATTGGTACTTCATTCATTAAATTTCCTTCAACATCCTCAATACTTAGCTTAGTAGCGTAAGCAATTTTAGCTTCTGATAATTTATGGCTAAATATATATTCTGAATCATTCAATTCCGTTTGGTTTAAATAGAATTTTATGACTTCCTCTGTTTTACCTTTCATTACAAATTTTCCATTATGTAATAAAATACATTTAGTACATAACTTTTGAATTGCCGCCATATTATGACTCACAAACAACACCGTTCTGCCTCCTTTTTTAGAAATATTCTGCATTTTACCAATAGCTTTTTTCTGAAACTCAGCATCGCCTACAGCAAGAACCTCATCCACTATCAAAATTTCCGGTTCGAGAAAAGCTGCGACGGCAAAAGCCAAACGTACATACATTCCACTACTGTAGCGTTTTACAGGGGTATCGATATAACGTTCGCAACCCGAGAAATCAATAATTTCATCCAACTTCGAGGCAATTTCTTTTTTGGTCATTCCCAAAATAGCACCGTTAAGGTAAATATTCTCTTTTCCCGTCAGTTCCGGGTTAAATCCCGTTCCCACTTCAAGCAATGACGCGATACGACCTCGTGATTTTATACTACCTGTAGTAGGAGACGTCACCATTGATAATATTTTTAATAGAGTCGATTTTCCTGCTCCGTTTTTGCCAATGATGCCCAAAAGTTCACCCCGTTCTACCTCAAAATTAATATCTTGCAACGCCCAAACATAGTCACTTTCCCCTTTGGAACTGCGGTCGTTGGTATCGCCTATCTTAAGGTACGGATCTTCCTTGCCGCGAATTTGATGCCACCATCGATTCAGGTCGTGACTGAGAGTACCCGTTCCTACCTGCCCGAGACGGTATTGTTTAGAAATGTTTTCAGCTTTTAAAATAATATCCTTACTCATTTTTGTTCTTTGGGGTAAAAGTAACGGTCGCTCATTACTATTTATTTTTTGGTTTGAAAAAAAATAAACGATTTAGCAATTAATTTGATTTCTTCAAAAATTGTTAATTTGAAATTCAGGCCGGGTTTAACTTTTAAATAATTGAAATAAGTTTTAGGTTGATAATTGGGTTTAGTTATGAAACACCGCTTGACTACCAATTTTTCCAAATCTACTATTTCTTTTTTAAACCCCACAGGCTCAAATAAATTTTTTATATTAGAGTCTAATAATTTTATTTGCAATTTTCTAAAAATTGCAATATCATTATAATGAATACCTAATCCATTATTAATCACTTTATCTAACACCAATTTTTCCTGTGGCAACAAATTTAGTTCTAAACTATTAAAAACAGTATGCTTGATCTCTAAGACACTGTCCATTTGCTTCAAATTTTGTCGGCTCGATATTTGAGAATTGTGCATGCGATACTGGAATAAAACTTCTTGCAAATTATGTAACAAACTTCCTTGCAAGGCTAATCGAACCCATAAATCAAAATCTTCTACTGTTTCCTTTGATGAATCATACACAATAGGTAACGCATCCTTTGATTGATTTCGCATCATTATAGATGAATGTGCCATACAATTTCCCTTTAAAAAGGCTAATTTAATGGCATCATGATGCTCCGGAAGTTGTATAATTGTATCTGTCCCTATGACAGTATACCATGACCCACAAACTGTTATATCTTGATTCGCATCTAAAAAAGCAACTTGCTTAGCAAAACGATTTGGAAGACTGATGTCATCGCCGTCCATTCGGGCAATATAGATGCCTTTTGCCATTTGCAATCCTAAATTTAAACTATTTATCAAACCAGTATTTAATGGTTTTTCAATTAATTTAATTCTGGAATCAATATAACTTTTTATTATTGAAACAGTCCCGTCTGCAGATGCATCATCAATGATTAAAAACTCAAAATCAGAAAATGTTTGACTCAGTATGCTATCTATCGCTTCTTTAATGTACAATTCGCAATTGTAGACTGGCATTAATACGGTTACAGTAGGTACTGCGCTCACAATCAAATTCATTGGTTTGAAATTAAATCTTTAGTGGATTTTAGCACGTTCAAATATATTTGAGTCAATTTATAATTGTGAGTTATTAATGAATTGACGATTACAAATGCGTATTTAATCATTTGATTACCTGAAGCGCCGTGAAGTTTAACAATTATCATTTATTTTTTCCAAAAACTTTTTATTACAAAAATTAAAAGTTTATCATATCAATAATAACTCATTAAAAACATATCATATAAGATCATGTTTTACAAGAAATTCAAATTTTTTATTGTTATTTCTGATATATTCTATTAACTCTTCAAATATAGGATAATACCGGGCTCAAATGAACTGCCTTTCAAAATCAATTAATAAAATGTAGTTAAATCGTTAACTAATAAAAATTGAATCCTACTCTTCAAATATAGTATACACTTTTTGTCCTTTTGCTTTTTTAACATCCGAATAATCCCATCCAACCTGAATATTGCTGTCTTTTTTATATTTTCTAATATTTTTTTGATTTTTCAAATAATTTAACAGATAAAATTTCATTAATTTTTGTCTACTGCCTCTACCATTGCCCAAAAGTACGTTCCTGTTTAAACTAAAGTCGAATAGCCATATTTTCTTCGATATTTTGTTTTAATATATGATAAGGTTGGGTAGGACGACCATTTTTTTCCCAATATTCTATTATTTCTATAAGTTGCTTTAGAATAATTAATTTCTTCGATTCTCCAAATAATTTAGGGTACAAATGGTTTAAGTGTTATTTTAATCAAGTTCTTTATTTTATCTAACAACAACATTATCCTACTTTTTTTATTTTTCCTATTTAATTTGAAAACATTTTCTATATCAGATGGCAAAATATCTTTATAACCAAAAGCTCTTATGTCTTCAATTTTTTTACAATTAAATTTTGAACATATATTTAATGCTGTGTTTAGAATATTTTTATTGGATTCAAGAATATTAATATTCCATTTATTTAAAAAATAAAAAAACTCAAATATGTTTACAAATCCATTATTTTCACATTCCCTAGAAATTTGAAGTTCCCCAACACCTATACTTATAGCATCTAAACTATTTAATGCAATTTTATTATTATTATTATTATTATTATTATTATTATTATTTAGAAGATTTGAATAAAATTCAACATCAACAAACCATTTCAGATTTTTATCATAATGAAAACCCAAAGTTTTTTTATATATAACAGCACTTGGCGAACCGATAAAATTTCCACAAATTAATTCTACTGGCTCTTTTTCTATTTGTCTAATCCAGCTTTCGGTAGGTGTATTGATATTAATTGTTGAATTATCTATTAGATTTACATTTCTTGAACTTACAACACCAATTGTTACATCGCTATTGTTTTCCATCAAATCCACAAAAATTCCCAAACTATTGGAATACGTAAACCAATCATCATGATGCATTATTTTAATATATTCCCCTTTAGCTTTTCTAATTGCCTCATTCCAATTTTCAGGACTTCCTAATGGAACTTCATTTTTGTAATACTGGATTTTCCCTTCCAATTGATATTCTTGCACTAAATCAAAAACAATACTTGTAGGGGAATCATCTGTAATGATTATTTCATAATCAGTATAGGTTTGATTTAAAACGGAATCTATTGTTCTTTTTAAATACTTAACTTGATTATATGTCGGAATGCAAATAGATACTTTAACCATCGGTGATTTTTCGTGCTACGCAGATAATAAAATCTTTTTTTTCTAAATCATTTTGTATGTTATGCGTATCATAGTTTTGATATTTAATACTTTCTGTTTTGAATCCTGCTTCATTTAACCATTCATTAATTTTATTTTCATCAATATAAAATGTTAAATGAAAACCAAGTTTAATCGCCCCTTCACTTCTTTCTTGTTTATATGGTGTTGAAAAAATTAACTGTCCATTCTCTTTCAAGAATTTAGCAAATATTTTTAACAGCAATTTAATATCCTCTTCAGTAAAATGTTCAATAGTTTCAAAAGATATAATTGTATCTAATAATTCATCAAACTTAAGATTCAATAAATTTTCATTTAAAAAAGTAATATTAGTTTTTTCCTTATACCGTTCTTTTATAGCCGTAATTACTTCTTCATCTATGTCGGCTCCAATAACTTTACTTGCTTTATCTGAGATTAAAACTGAGCCATATCCCGTTCCACAAGCAAAATCACCACAAATACTATCCTCAGTAATTATTTTCTTAGCAAATTCATACCGCTTAAAATGGCTCTTTTGATACATGTCCAATTTCTGAAATTCGAAAATTTTTTGCAATTGTATATCAACTCTCTCTCCATTTCCTCCGAGAGGATTAGACTTATTAAAATCATAAACCTCTTTTTTTTTACGAAAAATAGATTTAATTCTTCTTAGTACTCCTTTTGTAATTCTTTTCATTTTATCTTTTTCAAATAACCATTGACATTGAATGTTGCGTTTTTTCCAAACATGTCGCACCAATTCCTATCTACAATGTATTCTGGATGGTTAGGCAAAAACTCTCGAATAGCTTTAAGTGGACCACCATCATATTTTTTTTCTAACCCTAATTTATTAATAATACCGTCTTCAACAATGAAATAGGAATCTTTAGAAACAATTTGATGAAATTTATTTAAGATTCCAATGGAGTCTTTATAAATATGTGAAGCATCTTCGATAATTAGTATTGTTTCGAATTCTTGTGTCAGTTCGATATTATAATTTTCCCAACCTTCTGTAAAAAATTTTATCCTTTTATGTTCTTTAACTATCGAATCTGATTGGTCTAAAATATCGATAGTATGTACTACTCCGTTACCTAAACTATCTAACAAATCTGCTATGTATAGTGATCCACCTCCTATATTTGTGCCAATTTCTATAACCAAGTCAGGTTTCACTTCGTAGATTATCATTTGATAGATAAGATAATCAAAAGGGCATCTTATAGCTTTTATTCCTTTATATGTAACTTTATGATGTCCTTCATAGATAGACTGAACATCAACTTTTACTTCTTCGTCTGTAGGCACTCGTTTTATATTAAACATATGTTTTTTATTTAATTTTTTGTTTGAAGTACATTGTGTAGAAGAATATTGAAAATACAAATAAAAACTACTCTATTACTCTAAAATTTTTTATTAAACCGTATCAATAAAACTCTTCTCGGTCTTATTAAAAATTAAAACACCCACTAAAAAAACAACTACAGTTACCACAAACGTATAGCCTAATCCTAAAATAGAAATATGTCCAACATTCAATAACATATAACGGGTTGTTTCAATGATATAAGCCAATGGATTATATTGAACGAGCCAAGCATACTCTGGCATTTTTGCTGCAACCAACGCCATAGGATAAACTACCGCTGATACATACATCAGTAATTGTACCCCAAAACCAATTAGGTAACTAAAGTCTCTGTATTTGGTTACCAAAGAAGAAATAAACATGCCTAAGCCTAAACCCAAGATACCCATTACTACAATTAAGAATGGAAACAAAAGACTTAACCCATTTAAACTAATGGCCGCTCCTTGGAAATAATAGTATAAATAAAAAGCGATAAATATTAAAAATTGAATCCCAAATTTCAATAAATTAGAAATTACAATGGACATAGGAACAATAATTCGAGGGAAATACACTTTCCCAAAAATTCCTGCATTAGCACCAAAAGTGTTCGAAGTCCCCGTAAGACAGGCAGTGAAATAATTCCAAACCGTAATACCTGCTAAATTGAACAGAAAAGGAGGTACGGTACCCGTATCAATCCCCGCCAAATTGTTAAAAATAATGGTAAACGTAATAGAGGTAAACAATGGTTGTATTAAATACCAAAGTGGCCCTAAAACGGTTTGTTTGTACACCGTAACCACATCTCTTTTTACAAAAAGTAGCAGCAAATCACGATACTGCCATACTTCCTTAAGATTGAGCGTGAAGAATTTGTTTTTAGGTGTAATTTCAAATAACCAGGTGGTATTCGTCTGTTCAGATTGATTCATTGGTTTATGCTAAATCGTAGTTTTGGTTGTGTATTTTAAAAACAGCTATCCTTAGGGACAGTTGACTGAGAAGAATGACTTTTATTTATTAGCCACAAACTACATCATTTCGGAACAAATATAAATATTTTGTACGTGTTATTTCCTTAAAAACAGCATTCTATACTTATTTATTTTCGAATAGCATTTGCATCATAATGACTGTGAAAAATTATAATAAATGCAAAAAACGAAACTTCCAGACGCGCTCCGCGGCTCTAACTGACAGTATGAGTCAAAGCCCATTTAGCAGTAAGAGTGGTTTTTTTACGAATATACTATTCCTTTATAAATAATAGCAATAATTAACAAATTAAAGAAAACTTTCGTAAATCAGAAATGGTTTTTTCTTTTTTCAACCTGATCTTTCATAACTGACAATTGAAAACTCCTAAACCCGCCCTTAAATAAAAAACGTAAGAAAACAACGATGAAGTAAAGTGGTAACAGTCCGCGAGTTGAGCCTAGAAGGCGAACGGCTCGAGCTGCGGAACATAGTTTTAGAGGTAGTTTTTAAGTTTTTAATTTTCAGGCTTGATCTTTTGTTTCTTTTACATCAAGGCAAAAGAAAAGATTATTTAATATAAAAAACACCAATAAGAAAAGTATACGTACAATTAAAACCTTCTCAAAACGCCCTTAAAGAAAAAGCGTAAGAAAACAACGATGAAGTGAAGTGGCAACAGTCCGCGAGTTGAGGACGAAGGACGAACGGCTCGGGCTGTGTAACGGAACTTCGAGCTAGTTTTCAAGCTTTTTATTTTCAGGCTTGATCTTTTGTTTCTTTTGCATCAAGGCAAAAGAAAAGATTTACTTAAAAATAAAAAAAACTGCATGCAACCAATAAACGTTCAATTACAACCTCCTCACACCGCCCTTAAATAAAAAGTGTAAGAA
This sequence comes from Flavobacterium sp. WC2409, assembly GCF_041200085.1. Classification (NCBI taxonomy): domain Bacteria; kingdom Pseudomonadati; phylum Bacteroidota; class Flavobacteriia; order Flavobacteriales; family Flavobacteriaceae; genus Flavobacterium; species Flavobacterium sp. WC2409. The sequence goes on along the minus strand of NZ_CP165625.1, from coordinate 237,875 downwards.
AACAACGATGAAGTAAAGTGGTAACAGTCCGCGAGTTGAGGACGAAGGACGAACGGATCGGGCTGTGGAACGGCGCTTCAAGGTAGTTTTTAAGCTTTTTATTTTCAGGCTTGATCTTTTGTTTCTTTTGCATCAAGGCAAAAGAAAAGAACACCCTTCAAAGTAAAAAAACAGCTATCAACCAATAAACGCTCAATTACAACCTCCTCACACTGGAGTGTCTATCTTTGTTGTGACTAAATAATTAAGCCCATAAATAGTATATTTGAATTATGGGAAAAGTTTATGCAAACGACTTTAAAATTATGATTGTAGAATTATTAAAGTCTGGTAAATCGCTAAAAGAGATTAGTGAAGAATATGGTTTAAATGACAGTATGCTACGAAGGTGGCGAAGAGAGTTTGATTCGAAATCAGGAGATTTTTCTAAGAAAATTGAACTATCTGCTGTAGAAGTCGAATTAAAGAAACTAAAGAAAGAGCTTCAAGATGTTAAATTAGAACGAGATATTCTAAAAAAGGCGGTGAGCATCTTTTCCAAGAACGACAGATAAGGTATAAATTCATTTCTGAAAATAAGAATCAATATCCTGTTGAGAAGATGTGTTACTGTATGAAAGTCAGTAAAAATGCTTATTATCATTGGTTAAAAAGCTCTTTATTAGATTATAAAAAATCTGACACATTAGTTTTAATGGAAAAAATTGAGCAGGTATTTTATGAAAACAAAGAGATTTATGGTAGTTATAGAATACAAAAGAAGTTAGAACAAAGTCATTTATATTATTCTCGTTCTTACATTGCGTTTTTGATGAAAAAACTAGGATTGAGAAGTGTTTTAAAAAGAAAATTTATTATTACAACAGATTCTAATCATACTTATCCAATTGCAAAAAATATACTAAATAGGGATTTTACAAGTAATCAATTAGGACAAAAATGGGTGTCAGATATTACTTATGTTAGAGTTAATGACCAGTGGAATTACCTAACAACAATAATGGATCTCGCAGATAGAAAAATTATTGGATGGACATTAAGCGAAGATATGACAGTTGAAAACACCATCTATAAAGCTTGGTTATTAGCTAAGAATACTAGAAAAACAACTCCAGATCATATCTTTCATTCTGATAGAGGTGTACAATATGCTTCTAAAAAAATGAATCAAATATTAGATAAAAATACTAAAACTACTCAAAGCATGAGTAGAAAAGGAAATTGTTGGGATAATGCTGTAGCTGAAAGTTTTTTTAAAACAATAAAATATGAATGTTTATATAGGTATAAATTTAATACATATCAGCAATTATATGATTGTACATCTGATTATATACAGTGGTACAATACACAAAGATTACATTCTAGTTTAGGTTATAAAACACCCTTGCAAAAAGAAATAGAGTTGAGAGGTTTATTTAAAATAGCGGCTTGAGTAAATTAGTCACAAATTTTGTAGTTATTTCACACCGCCCTTAAAGAAAAAGCGTAAGAAAACAACGATGAAGTGAAGTGGCAACAGTCCGCGAGTTGAGGACGAAGGACGAACGGCTCGGGCTGTGGAACGGCGCTTCAAGGTAGTTTTCAAGCTTTTTATTTTCAGGCTTGAAATCGAAGATTCATGAATACAAAAAAAACAATATAAACCCGTGAATAATTTTTGTTTCTTTTGCATCAAGGCAAATCGAAGATTCAGCGAACACCACTAACAAAAAAAGTACAGTGAGCTAAAAGAAAAGAACACCCTTCAAAGTAAAAATCACTCCTTACCAGAATCATCTGTTCCTACTTGTGTGATCTCTCCTTCGTCGAGATGACAAACCAAACCACCATTAAATAAAAAGCATTAGAAAACAAAGAAAAAGTAAAAGGGAAACTGTTTCGTAAGTTCAAGTTATATTTTATTTATCAGAATTTAACACTTTTTCAATGTTATTGTAAGTAGTTACTATATAATCAATATTTGGATTATCATTATGATATAAAAATGAAGTATACAGATTATAATTTATTCCTTCAGAATCAAAAGATATAATAGTATCAATTTTAGTAACAAATTGATTAAATGAGCTATTTCTATACCACCTGTCAAAAACACTAAAACGAATTTTTCCCTTTTCTTGATCGTCTGAACAAATATAAATTAGTGAATTGTTTACATTAGAAAAAAAAGCACAAATTATATTTTCAATAGTTTTGGACACTAAGTTGTCGAATGGCTCGAGTGCATCGCTAACCTTCTCTATAACAATTTGGTAAACATTTTCAATTAACACTTCACTGGTTGAAATCGAATTTAGAGTTTCATCCACTAAAAAAGCAATCCTATATTGAATATTATTTCTGGTGGTAAAACTATAAGTGCTAGTAATTTCGTCGAAGGTGTAATTATAAAGGTTTTGCAAACTTAATTCCTTTTTCTGTTAACGTATTAAGAGGAGTTTTTCCTTTCAAATAGGAACGTACAATTTCTTTATCTGAAACCATTTTGGCTACAGACTTTATTATAGTTTCTTTATTTAATATTCTTGTTTTCATAATTACTCAGCAAATATATGAAAATTATTTTATTCGATTACTGCAATTTTATCAAAATTACTTCTATCAGTAGGTTATCCGAAATTTTAAAACACTTAACTTCAAGTAAATACAGGCGATTAAAATTCTTTACCTCCAACTATCATTTTTATCATAATCCCTCCTAAACTCATATATCTTCCCTCTTATATAGGCTCCCAGTAGGATAATCACAATCACTATTAGTATCTCATACCATTCCATACCTCAAATATAGAAGGTATAGGATTTTCATTTTTAGCAGGAAATTAAAAACTCCTTTTTTGACAACTAATAATCCCGAATTGACAAGTTTTCAGTTTAGGTTTAAAACAGAAAAAAATGCATAAGCATCTTTTTCTTTCTATTTTAAATTTACAAATCCAATAACTTAAAAAACTCTGAAAGCTTTATATTTCTAGCCTCGCAAATTTTATTTAAAGTAAATAAGGTTATTGTATAATTTTTATCATTATAAATTCTGCGGGCTGTTTTTTCATCAATATTGTGATTTAATGCAAACTCAGTTTTTGCCTGAGTCTCACCAATCCACTCAGTGGCAACATAGTCGCATATTTTCCTGTTTAAATCACCCATAAAAACAAAATAAGCCGTTAAAAATTAAATTTAATCGGACAGTTGTCCGAATATGAAAAACATTTCCTATATTTGTTTTAGAATTAATATATTTGCGATTCTTCATATAAAATATTTGAAGCATTCGCTTTGAATCTCGTACTAGAAAATTGGCCTTTTCAAATTACCACGAGATGATAAGTACGATGCTCACGTCCCATGGCGTGGACTCACTTATTTGTGGTAAGGTATGGCCAATACCTCTAGTGCAGTAAGCTGAGTTCCATGCCATTTTTTATGCCAATTATTTAGGCAAAACTCAACTTCCATTCTTAGCACTGCCTCTTCTTATTAGTCTCGCAATACCAATAATTATTGAATTAGTTGGGAAAGGCACTGCCTGCGTTTGGCTGCAACAGGCAACGGCAGTAAGCTTTTCTTATTTAAAAAATTTTAAATGAAATGCCTATGCAATAAAAGAAAATCAAATCCACTCTTTTAGTCATCCGTCTAACTCTCGACTTTAAGACTTTAGTCTTTCGACTAATAAAAAAGGCCCTCTAACACGCCGGCAAGCTATACTAGAGGACCACCGCTAACAAAACTAACGTTTCAATTAACTAAACCAATATTATGAAATGAGCTAACGCTAATACGATGCAAGCATCAATAGCTATTTGCGAATTACATAAGACCGATAAAAAACAATAAATATAAACTTATGAAAAATTTTTCATTTTACAAGGGTGGATTGGCTTTTTGGCACCTGATTATTATCGGGTTCTCATTATCCTGTACCCCTGCTCTAGCCAACAAGCTACTGAGGCAAAACCACTCCTTACCGCAACAAATACAAATAAACGGTACCATTACGGATGGAACCAACCCCTTAACTGGTGTTACTATTTCCATAAAAGGAAAAGCAAAATCAACCGTTATTTCTGACTTTGATGGAAAATACACCATAAAAGCGAACCCAATTGATACGCTAGTGGTCACTTTCATAGGATTCAAAACGGCAACAATTTTCATAAACGGTCGTACAACTATCAACATACAATTACTGGAGGACATCACCTCCTTGCAAGAAGTCCGTGTCAACGCAGGCTACTACTCCGTTAAAGAAAGTGAACGCACAGGAAGTATTGCGAAAATCACTGCAAAGGATATAGAAAAACAACCTATAAATAATCCGTTAGCAGCAATGCAAGGAAGAATGTCTGGCGTAACAATAACACAAGCCACTGGAACTCCTGGTGGAGGTTTTGACATACAGATCAGAGGGATAAACAGTATTCGCACTGATGGTAATGCGCCGCTATATATTGTGGATGGAGTACCATACAGTTCGCAATCATTAGGCTCAGTGATGACATCAGGCAATATTTTGGCAGGATCAGCAAGTCCTCTCAACAATATTAACCCCTCAGATATTGAGAGTATGGAAGTACTAAAAGATGCTGATGCTACCGCAATCTACGGTTCAAGAGGATCCAACGGTGTCGTGCTCATAACGACCAAAAAAGGAAAACAAGGAAAAACCAAATTCGATATGAATACGTATTCCAGTTTTGGAAAACTAACTCGTACCATGAATTTACTAAATACAGCACAATATTTATCCATGCGTAGGGAAGCCTTTGCCAATGACGGAATTACAGACTATCCAGGGTACGCCTATGATGTAAATGGCACTTGGGATCAAAACCGCTACACCAATTGGCAAAAAGAATTACTGGGAGGTACTGCAAATACGAACAATATTCAAACTATGGTCTCTGGTGGAAATGCCGAAACTCAATTTTTATTAAGTGGCACCTACCGTAACGAAACCACCATTTTCCCTGGGGATGCAAAATATGAAAAATTGGCGTTTCACAACAGCCTCACGCACCGCTCTATTGACAATCGTTTTAAAATAAGCTTTACTGCAGATTATGCTACTGATGAGAATAGCCTACCCGCAAACGATCTAATGTACCAAGCTACAATTCTGGCGCCAAATGCCCCAGCTCTATACGATGCCCTAGGAAACTTAAATTGGGAAAATGGCACCTGGAACAATCCGTTAAGCTATTTGGAAGGCAAATATGCAGCCAACACAACCAACCTAATTGCTAATACTGTTCTTTCGTACAACATACTAGAAAACTTGGAAATAAAAACAAATCTAGGATATACAGACTATCATATCTCCGAAAATCGGACATTTCCTTCTACCATGTACAATCCAGCGTATGGACTGGGTAGTGAAGTTTCCACGCTTATTATAAACAATGCCAAACGTAGCTCATGGATTATTGAACCTCAGATCAATTGGAAGAAAACGGTAGGCAATTCAGAATTAATGCTATTGGCAGGCACAACTTTTCAAAAGCAAACCGGGCAACAATTGGCACAAATCGGATCAGGTTTTGCAAGTAACAGTTTACTGCACAATATAGCTGCAGCTTCCTATTTAACAATTACTGACGATCAGTTAACCATTTACAAATACCAAGCATTCTTTGGTAGAATGAATTACAACTGGAAAAGTAAATACATCATCAACTTAACAGGAAGAAGAGATGGTTCCAGTCGTTTTGGCCCTGGCAATCGCTTTGCTAATTTCGGAGCTATAGGTGCAGCCTGGATATTCTCAAAGGAGGCGTTCATAAATAATAATAGTTTCTTAAGTTTCGGAAAATTACGAATCAGTTATGGTACCAGTGGAAATGACCAGATTGGTGATTACCAATTCTTAGACACTTATGAGATTACTAGCAACAATTACAATGGTACTATTGGGATAAAACCTACTCGTCTTTTCAATCCTTCCTTTGGTTGGGAAACCAATAAAAAAAAGGAAGTCGCAATCGACCTTGGTTTTCTCAACGATCGTATTTTCTTAACTACAGCCTATTTTTGCAACCGTTCTTCTAGTCAACTTGTGGGTGTGCCACAACCAGGAACTACAGGTTTTTCTTCTTTACAAGCTAATTTAAATGCAACAGTTCAAAATACAGGTTTAGAACTGGAATTGCGAACAGTCAATTTTAGAAAGATGGCGTTCAATTGGACGACTACATTAAACCTGACACTACCTCAAAATAAACTCTTAGAATTTCCTGATTTAGAAGGATCTACTTACGCCAATTCGCTGGTAATAGGTAAATCATTGAGTATCCAAAAAACATACCACTACACAGGAATTGATCCAGTTACAGGTGTTTATCAATTTGAGGACTACAATGGTGACGGAAAAATTACGGGACCAGAAGACCGCCAATGGATTGAAGATACAGCACCTCAATTATTTGGAGGATTTGGTAACCAACTCAGCTATAAAAATTGGGCACTGGATTTTCTATTTCAGGGCGTAAAACAAAAAGGGCGTAATTACTTATACACGGCTTCTTGGATAGGAGATTTCTCTAATCAGTCACAAGCGGTTTTGAATCACTGGCCACAAAATGGTACCGATGCCGAAATTCAGCAATATACAACAGGAGCTAATGCACCAGCATTAGATGCCTATTTCTTATACAGCAACAGTAACGCAACCATAAGTGACGCTTCCTACATCCGATTGAAAAGCATCAGTATTTCATATACGATTCCAAAAGAAGTTACAAAAGGGGGGACAGCAAAAATCTATTTACAAGGACAAAACCTCCTCACATGGACCAAGTACAAAGGTGCCGATCCTGAAAATCAATCCGCTTTCTACTCCCCTCCTTTACGTCAATTTACTTTTGGACTAAACCTTAGCTTTTAAAAAACTATAAATACCTCGATATGAAATACTATAAATTAATACAGTCAATGCTAATAATAGCATTAATAGTACTCCTTTGCTTGTGGCTGAATGGCTGCGAAAGTTTTACGGAGGTAGATTTGCCACAATCACAGCTTACTGGTACTGCAGTGTTCGAAGATGTTACAACAGCAAATGCAGCACTTTCAAATTGCTATTCACAACTAAGAGAAAACGGCATACTTTCTGGAAACCAAGATGGACTTTCAAATGGACTGGGAAACTATTCGGATGAATTAACCTATTATGGAAGTCCCAGTGCGCCTTTAGAAGATTTTTACAATCATACCGTGCTCCCTTCAAATCCTATGGTTAGTTCTTTATGGAATAGCAGTTACAGTCAAATTTATGCAGTAAACGCGCTTTTGGAAGGTCTTGAAAAATCAACCGCAATTCCTTCAGAGCAACGTAATATCTTAAAAGGAGAAGGCTTGTTTCTTAGAGCATTTATTCACTTTTATCTACTAAATCTATTTGGAGACATTCCATATATCGAAACAACAGATTATAAAAAAAATAGTACCGTTTCGAGAATGTCCGAAGACGAAGTATATGATAAAATTACAACCGACTTAATGCTATCCAAAAGCATATTAACCGATAATTATGGTACTGCAGAGCGCATTCGACCAAATAAAGGGACGGCAACAGCATTACTAGCACGAGTCTACCTGTACAGAGGAGCTTGGCAACTAGCCGAAGAGGAAGCCTCCCAAGTAATTAATACGAATACATACCAGTTGGAAGCGGATTTAGATAAGGTGTTTCAAAAGGAAAATCTCTCAACAATTTGGCAATTGCACCCAGGTATTTCGGGGCTGAACACGCATGATGCGCATACTTTTATTTTTAGCAGCGGTCCTCCTCCAATTACTGCTATAAGTACCCATTTACTAAACGCATTCGAAACTGGAGATCAAAGAAAGCAACATTGGTTGGGGAATGTGACAGACGGTACTCAAACATGGTACTACCCATACAAATACAAACAAATCGCCAATACAGGAAGCTCTCAGGAATTTGCAATTATATTGCGATTAGAAGAACAATACCTCATCCGTGCAGAAGCTAGGGCTCATCAAAATAATTGGATTGGTGCTTTAGCTGATTTAAACCTAATTCGAAACCGCGCAGGATTAGCAGATACGAGTGCCGACACTCCCCAAAACGTGTTGCTGGCTATTCAACAAGAACGCAGGGTTGAATTATTCATTGAATTAGGGCAACGCTGGTTTGACTTAAAAAGAACAGAACAAGCAGATGGGATTTTAAGTCCTTTAAAGCCCGGATGGAAAAGTACCGATAAATGGTTACCCATTCCTCAAACAGAATTACTACTGAACAAAAACCTACATCAAAATCCAGGATATTAAAATGAAAAAGAGGATGGAATTAAAAGGGAATACGAACTGGATTTTTCTCCTTTTGATACTTGGGATTGGCTCTTCTTGGAGCCAATCCTTTTCAAAAAGGCAACTTAAACCCGCAGACTATCCATTATGGAGTACCCTCTCAGATGAAAAAATTTCAGAAGATGGAAATTGGATAAGTTACAAGCTGAATTATCAGTCATCGAAGGACACATTATTTGTACAAAACACGCAAACTGCGAAGAAAAAGTATTTTCCAACTGCAGAAAATGGTCTTTTTAGTCCAGACAGTAAATGGTGGATTGCGCAAGATTCAAAGAAAGGAATGGCATTACTAAACTTAAAAACGGCTGTACTGCAATGGATTCAAAACGTTTCTAAATATGAGTTTGTAGCTGGAGGAAAGTATATAGTTCTAACAAAACAGGAATCACAGAAGGAAGAGTCTCTCCAAATACTCCATTTACAAACGGGTAAAGAACAGACGATCAATGGAGTTTCAGAATATCGTTTTAATGGGGATGGTACTCTTTTAGCCTACGTAACACCAAAAGAAAATACAGTGAAGTTGATTCGAATGAGTTGCAATTTTAATAGCGAGACATTAGTTCAAGAAAAAGAAGGGGATTTTAAATCCCTTACGTGGAATAATAAAGGCGATGTACTCTCCTTTTTACAAGAATCTAATAACGAAACTGCGAAACTAAAAAACCACAAGCTATACTACATAACCCAATTAGAACAAAAACCAAAAATAGTAGTTTTAGACCCATTATTGTCGACAGATCTCTTTAAAGACAAACATATTGTAATTCCCTTTGCTCGCGTGCCGCTTGAAATTTCAGAAGATGGCAAACGAATATTCTTTAACCTAGCTGCTGCAGTTCCTCAAAAGGAAGAAAACGAAACAGTACAAATATGGAGTAGTGTAACAACAGTCGTACATCATGGACAACAGTTAGACCCTTCCCATATTCCTAAATTGGCAGTATGGTGGCCAGAGGAAAATAAAATAGTCCAAATAGGAACAGATGATTTGCCAAACGTATTGTTAACTGGCAATCAAAACTATGCATTGACCTTTAATAACGGGGCCTATGAACCTCAGTATGAATTTGAGGCAATACCCGACTTCTACCTGACCGATTTAAATACAGGAAAAAGCAGTTTAGTAGTAAAGAAACAGCTCCATTCCATTGGAAATATAGGAGCAGCACCACAGGGCAGGTATATCAATTATTTTAAAGATAAAAAATGGTGGATATACGATCCAATATTGGAAAAACAGACCAATGTTACAACACTAATTCCCTCAGCCGTTTATAACTTGGAATTCGATCAGCCTGGAGCAACGCCGCCTTATGGTAGTCCGGGTTGGACACAGGACGGTAAGCTTATTGTGTACGACCAGTATGATATTTGGACAGTAACTCCAGATGGAAAAAACGCCAAAAGACTAACACAAGGTCGGGAGCAAAAAATTCGTTTCAGAATCTACCAAAATGAAAATGACATCATCAATACCTCATCTAATTTACCTACCCGCACTTTTAACTTTACTAATGGAACGGTACTTGAGGCCATGGGTGATAATAAAGCCTCAGGATATTATTACTTGGAAAGCAATGGTCAGTGCAATGTGATGGTATATAAAAAGGCAAGAATCAGCATGCTTAAAAAGGCAATGCAAACTAAAAAATATCTATATAAAGAAGAGTCGTTTGAGAGTTCACCAAAATTACAGCTTTGGAGCAAAACCATGAAAAAAGAGCAGCTGGTATTGAAAACCAATCCGCAGCAGGATAAATTCTTCTGTGGACATGCTGAACTGATTTCTTATACAAACCAAAAAGGCCAACCCTTGAAAGGGGTCTTATTTTATCCCGCAGGTTTTCAATCTACTAAAAAATATCCAATGATTGTTCACCTATACGAAAGACAATCCGGGATGATGCATCATTATATTAATCCTACACAATACAATTCGGATGGGTTTAATCCAACTAATTATACATTCGATGACTATTTAGTATTCTATCCAGACATTGCCTATGAAGTAGGAACACCAGGACAATCTGCCGTTTCATGCGTACAAGAAGCTATTGATACTGTTCTAGCGAAGGGCATCGTAGAATCCAATCACATTGGTTTGATAGGCGGTTCCTTTGGTGGTTATGAAACTGCCTATATTATTTCACAAACTAATCGGTTTGCAACAGCAGTCGTGGGTGCCGCCTGTACAGATCTAGTCAGCAATTACCTGAGTATGGAATCCAGTGGCGAGCGCTCCAATATGTGGCGCTATGAATCCGCACAATTGCGAATGGGTGCCTCTTTGTTTGACAATTACAAAGGATATATTGAAAACTCACCTATAGCACACGCTTCCTCCATAAATACACCAGTGTTGATTTGGACAGGCCAGCAAGACCCTAACGTGAATTGGACGCAAAGCATCGAACTACATTTAGCCTTACAAAGACTGCAAAAACCACATACGTTTCTGGTATATCCAGGCCAAGGCCATGCCATTGGCAAACCCGAATCACAAATAGACCTTGATACAAGAGTAAAAGAATGGTTTGATTATTATCTTAAAGGAATCCCTTTTTCCACAAAAAAAATCTAAACTACGGATTGCTTGTACTAATTTCATCTTTTTTAGAATGAAAAACTCCAAATTTTCGATTCCCTTTAGGGACGGGGCAAAACGAAAATGAGATATGCACTTCCTCACCCCTACTATTGAAAGGTCGGGGAGAGAACGAAACAATGCCGAACCTGAAATTTTCAAGTTCGGCATTGCGATTTTATAAATGACTAAAATTACGACATAAGCTCGGGGAATATTGCGTCAAAGGTATCCGATTAGATCATTATTTGAATAAAAAACAGCCAATTCCGATTAAGCAAATTACTTAAATTCAATCTTCCGGTTGAAATGTAAAATCGGTTTTATTCCGCTTCAATTCATAAGGCGAAAAACCAAATTGTTTTTTAAACGATTTAGAGAAATTGGGATAATTATTAAAACCATTCATCTTTGATATATTTTTCAAAGGTATTGCAGTATGTTCGATCATGAAATAAGCTCTTTTCAATCGTTCATCATTATAAAACTGATAAATGCTGGTCTTAAAAAAATGACGAAAACCGTCTTTTAACATATGTTCATTAGTGCCAAATTTACTTGATAACACTTTTAAGGATGGTAAAGGTTCTTCAAGATGTGCTAATATATAATCATAGAGTTTCTGAATTAAATGCGCATTTACTTTCCGGCTTTTCATTTGTCTATCGCAATCATTTTGACTACCAATAGAATTATAAAAATCTTTACGAACAGGAGTAACTAGATTTATTATAATTTCCGACCGATTGATTAATTTTCCAATACTACAACAAACAGAAACTGGCAAATGCTCTTTTGGTATAAAATCTAATGTAATAGTAGCTGATATTGAATTACTCTCATCTAGTACTTTTTGAAGTTCACCCATAGCTGATGATGCTAAAATACCAGCAATAGATTGGCCTAGCAACTCAGATTCTGAATAACCTAAAAAGGAAGTAACTTCTGAAGTAAAACTTTGGATTACAAAAGAGGGGTCTATAACAAAAGTGGTTTGGGCTACAAATTGATTGGTCTTATGAGTATTAACATAACCAACATGAAAAACAGACTCTTTCATTTCTTCGGCAACCATATTAATTAAGACGACGAGAGTTTCTAATTCGTCATCATAAGTACTTAAAGGAATACGGCTATTAAAATTGCCACGAGCCATTTCAAATAACATCTGATGCATGGTAACAATACGTTTTTGGTCATGTGGTCTTTCCATTTAATTTCTACCTTTCCCCCATACTATTTCTTCTTTAATCTAAAAAGGATATCCTATATAAAACCGTTCAAATAAATCAAAGCGTCTTCTTCTTTAGTAAATATTTGGGTTGGTACAGAGGGCTTACTAATCTGCAAGTAAAAATTGCTAATTGTCAACAATACTTTCTCGTGCACAATAAGACCAACGGCTTGTGCCAATACGGAACCTGATTGAGCCAAATAATCCCTTCCTGCTTTCTCCGTCCCTACAACACCTCGAACATCACACAAAATAGGATAAGACTTTTCGTTTTGAAAATAAATTCGATCAGTCACAACACTTTGAGCTACTTTGATATTAATAGTAGTATTAGGCTTATACTTAAAATAGAGAATGCCATCGATAATCCAAAATCGAGCATAGTTATTCTCATAAAGATCATGGGCTGCAATCATGTTCTATAAATTTATTAGAATAGTATTTTAACAAAAATAGAAACATTTACAATTACATCAGTTATTATTTTAGTATTATTTATCTTTTTTTGATGTATTTGTTGTCAATTCGGGAATATAACTTGTCATATTGGGAGTATTATAGAATAACATGAAAAAACTTTCATTTTTTATGGTGAATTTTAGAAATCTATATTTAAAACAACTAACGAATGGCAAAATCAAACACATTAACTTCATCGAAACAGTGGATGAGGTATTATCAGTAACTAAAAAAGAAGGAGATTCACATTTATTTAGAAGTGAAAGTATTAATAGCTAAAACCATGTGAATCATGGGACAGGATATGTTCATTTCGGTACGACAATTTTTTGATATCGAACTACTAGGAAATTGATTGAATGAAGAACCAATAGATAACTAAAACACATATAAAATGATTAATAAAGTTCCATTTGCACGACATCAAAGAAAGAGAAAGAGTTTTAACCGAACAAAGCATTCTTTTTCATTACCACCCATTTATTTCTAACATGAATTACATAAAACACCTCACTGGTTTTTTTGATCGTACCATACAAGACCAGAACCTCAACCCAACTCATATAAGCCTTTATATTGCATTATTCCAATACTGGAATGTAAACCATTTTCAAAATCCTATAAGCATATCCAGAGAGGAAGTGATGCTAATAAGTAAGATTTACTCAAAAGCAACCTATCACAAATGCATGAAAGAGCTAAACGAAAAAGGATATATTAAATACGAACCCTCATTCAATCCATTCAAAGGCAGCATGGTAATTCTATTTAATTTTTCAGAAGACCAGAACCAGTTCAAAAAAGAGTAAACCAAAAAAAATCTTTAATAAAAAACACCAATAAGAAAAGTATACGTTCAATTAAAACCTTCTCAAAACGCCCTTAAAGAAAAAGCGTAAGAAAACAACGATGAAGTAAAGTGGCAACAGTCCGCGAGTTGAGGACGAAGGACGAACGGCTCGGGCTGTGGAACGGCGCTTCAAGGTAGTTTTCAAGCTTTTTATTTTCAGGCTTGATCTTTTGTTTCTTTTGCATCAAGGCAAAAGAAAAGAACACCCTTCAAAGTAAAAATCACGTTAAATAAAAACATTTCTGCTTTACCAGAATTACCTGCTCCTACTTGTGTGATCTCTCCTTTGTCGAGATGACAAATTACTTAATAAAACATTTTTCACTCCTCCTCCTTTATCTTTTTAAACAAGAAAAAAATTAACAGTAGTACACCCGTAATTCTTTCATAACAATAAAAATCAAGCAACGAACAACGAGCAACGATTTTCGATTCTCGATTCTCGATAAACAAAAAAAGCCCATTCCTTTCGGTTTGGGCTTTCGTTCAGTTTTAACTTTCAGTTATAAAAACCAAATTAAAACTATTTCTGGTACTTCTTTATTATAAATTTAAGTACCATCGATATTCCAAAACTGACTATCGCTCCAACAGCAGCCAATAAAACAGTTTTCAAAACATCCTCCGAATGCAAATTCGGAACAACACTCAAGAAGGTGCCTCCTGCCGTACCCATCAGCGTACGATTACTCGTTATCATCTTCATCAGGATAAGGAACATCTCCATAAAAGGTAGTAAGTTGACTTACTGCTGACAGCACACCTCCGGCTACAGCCAGGTACCCTCCAATCGAACCAATAACAACAGGCAAGGCAACAGGCGCGCTAATGATAACACTCCCTAAAGCAGCCAAAACCAATCCTATAGTACGAAGGTCTTTAAAAAATTTTGGCGTTGGAGCTTTTGCTCTATTTACTATATTCATAATATAAATTTAAGATTGAACAATTAACGAAACGATTGCGGACTGATCCAAAGCTTCATATACTAAATTTTTAACTTTAGCAAAAGCCATTCGGGATTCCAAACCTGAACCAGCCCCCGAAAGATGCGTTACTGGACCAATACAACCCTTCAATTCACGAATAGCATGATTAGCAGGATGCAACAAAATTGAACTTCTATTTTTTACAGCAACAACTTCAATATGCCATTGAAATTTCTGGTTATATCGCTTCCGCAATAAATAATACCCTTCTGGAATACAGGAAACTCTTTTCTCATTTGCTCTCCATGGCAATTCAATTGTAAAACAAATAAATTGGCCATCACAAACTAGTTTTCCATTAGTTCCCTCTGGGAAATAAGTTCTGGACAATACCAAAACCATCTTACAATCCACTTACTTGAACCAATGCCAATGGATTATAAGCCCCATTTTTCAAAGGATACATCCTTCCATTAACCTCTTGGTAATATTCCACTCCAAGAGCCAAAAATAAGGGACTCACACTATTGGGTGTTACTGAATTCAAATGATTGATGACAGCAGTTGGAGTCATATCCCACGGTAAAATAGCTGTTTCCGCAGTCGAACTAACAAATGTATCAGCCTCAAAATTGATTTCAGCTCCTGCTGAAATAATTTTGAAATGGGTAGTGCCTCCAGGAGCAGCAATCATAGTAGCGGGTATAAAAGAAGCTAAATTAACAGTTATTTCCCCTGTAAGTCGATCAATTGACCCTAAAAACGGAGCAAATAAACTAGTACCTAATTTTCCGCCTACATTAAATTCAAATCCCACTAACAATTCAGCTTCGCCATCAATAACATTGCGTAAGCCACGTTCATTAACCAAATCTGCCTGGATCACTTTGATCATGGATTGGGTAAGCCGGCTCACCATTCGGCTGTCGGCAGAATTCAATAGCAATGTTCGTAATGCCGTTCGCAAAGTTTTACCTGCCTTACCGGCTCGTCCAAATTCAGCACCATTTTCACGCGTGCGCTGAAAAGCGGGATCATTAGCAATTCTACTTGCCTCAACCCCTCCTTTTTCACGTGCCATATGACCGTCTTTGGTTTTGTAAAAAGTAATATCGCCAATAGTACCTTTTAATTTAATTATTCCTTTTTGTCTTGCCATAATCTTTAAAATTTAAGTTAAAAAAAATTTACTACTTGTTCATCCTGAATATTCGTTGCAACTAAATCGGGAATGATTTCAGTAAAGTTTCAATTAATTAAATCATATTTCAAAAAGCAGATGTCAATAATGGTACTAAAAGGCCTACAATTACCCTTTTTAATCAATCCATAAGTGATTAATTTTCATAACTTTACATAAGTTTTCAAATTAAAAGAAGTCAATGGACTTTAATTAGGGATTAAAATAAAAAAATGTGATTGCAAGTAACATCAGGGTATGTATTTATCCAAAAGATGTACAACGTATTACTGGTAAAACATACAGACAAGCACGGTTATATCTGCACAAGATAAAAACCACCTTGAAAAAAGAGCCACATCAACTACTCTCCATTCAAGAGTTTTGTGACTATTCAGGGCTTCAACTGGAACATGTTTTGCGTTGTATAATTGGATAACAATTGAAGTCATAAAAAACGGCTGATGTACTTTTCTAAGAAAACAATACCTGTTCAATAAGCAGTTCAAATAATAATAATAATAATAATAATAATAATAAACGGTCATCGAACAACGAATAACGATTAACGGTCATCGATTCACGAACAACGAAAATCGTCCATCGTTTATCGTCCATCGAGCAATGCTAAACGAACATCGGTCAACGAAAAACGGATAACGAAAAACGATCAACGAACAACGAATAAACATGGCAAAAATACTAGCACCCTTCTTAATCAAAGGAACCATAGACGACATTAACTTTGTAGTAACTGCAGACGGAAATAACTATGCAAGGGCGAAAGGAAAAACGGGCATCACAGCCAAAGAATTTAAAAACAACCCCATTTTTGATAGGATACGAAATCAGGGACAAGAGTTTGGAGGCTGTGCAAAAAAATCGGTTGTATTTCGTCAATTAGCATCCCGTTTCAATGAACGGGCAAAAGAGGGAAGCTTTGCTGGTAGGGCAAACAAACTACTGTTCGAAATTTTACAAGAAGACACAACCCAACCACAGGGAAAAAGAACGCTGGCGGAAGGATTAAAAACAACAAATGGGAAGGATTTTTTATTACTTTTTGAAAGCAACAGTCTGAGACCACTGCAGAAAGTCCTAAAAACAAAAGAACAATCGGATCTAAGCAATCAAACAATTACGCTGTCTAAATTCAAGGCGAAGAAACATTTAGACTGGCCTGAAGAGGCTACACACGTACATCTGGCTATGGCTACAGCCAATTGGGATTTTGAGAACGACACACACGACACCTGTTACAGCGAAGAATGGATTCTGGATAAAGAATCCGTAAAACAAAACATAATAATATCAACTAATAAACCAAAAGGAAATGATGTACACCTAACGTTTCTATTCATCGGATTTTCGAAAATAGAACGAAAAAAACACAAAATGCTGCACCGAAAAAACAACACCTCCACAATAATAGCACACTATAATCCCACAGCCTGATGACAATTGGGCTACAACTCATTACGCAAGGAACAGAGTGTACTGCTAACTGAATACTAATTACTGATCACTGTTTACTAATCACTGTTTACTGAATACTGAACACTGAATACTGAGCACTGAACACTGAATACTGATCACTATTTACTGAGCACTGAACACTGAACACTGAACACTGAATACTGAACACTGAATACTGAACACTGAATACTGATCACTGCCCCCTTGAACACTGATTAATTTTTTCTACATTTGCAGAATGCTTACAATTTTCAAATCAAAACCCGCACTTAAGGACTTAATTCCGGACAATCATGTCGATATCCACTCCCATCTTTTACCTGGTATTGATGACGGGGCTCGAACATTTGAGGACAGCTTACGATTAACGAAAGCACTTCAAGGGTTTGGCGTTACAGAGTTCATAACTACACCACATATCATCCAACATGTTTGGGACAATACCCATGACCAGATTATTGCAAATAAAAAGGAGACGGTGGCCGAACTGAAAAAAAATAATATTCATTTGCCTTTTAAAGCGGCAGCAGAATATTTAATGGACGACCAGTTTGTGCGTCTTTTTCAATCCCATGAACTATTGACATTGAAAGATAATTATGTATTAGTAGAGATGTCCTACATTAATGCACCCATCCAATTGTACGCGATCCTTTTTGATTTACAGGTGGCGGGATACATTCCTGTACTAGCACATCCTGAACGCTATTTATTTTATCATAATAATTTCAACGAATACCTAAAACTAAAAAGAGCAGGCTGTTTGTTTCAGCTCAATTTATTATCGACAGTAGGATATTATGGTAACGAAATCGCTAAAATCAGTGATCAATTACTCCAAAAAGGAATGTATTCCTATGTGGGTTCTGATGTACATCATAACAATCACATTGCTTCTTTTGACTTAAAAGTAAAAATAAAAGATACCACTCCGCTAAAAGAAATAATAGCCAACAATCAGTTTTTTAAAATACAATAAACAGTATTGTCCACGTTCTAATGCACATCTAAGACTTCATAACTAGAATTCATGCTCTTAAACTCGGGTACAATTTCTTTCATTTTTGAAACCATCGCCTCATTGTCAAAAAAATTGGCAATTTGAATTAGTTCTTCAATATCAGTATGCAACGTTTCATATTCATCTTGAATCTCTTCTGCAATCATAATTTTATTATGGTAAGTAGGAATCGTTTTTGAAGTATCGTTTAATAATTCCTCATATAATTTTTCCCCAGGCCGTAGCCCTACTACTTTTATCATGATGTCTTTGTCAGGAATAAAACCTGCCAACTTGATCATTTTTTTTGCCAAATCAATAATCTTGACGGGTTTCCCCATATCAAAAATATAAATTTCCCCTCCATTCCCCATAGCCCCCGCTTCAAGTACAAGTTGACATGCCTCAGGAATAGTCATAAAATATCGAATAATATCAGGATGCGTTATCGTTACAGGACCACCACTAGCAATTTGCTTAGTAAACAAAGGAACTACTGACCCATTCGAACCTAAAACATTTCCAAAACGAGTCGTTATAAATTTTGTTGCTTTTGGTTTATTTTCCTTTTGACTTTTTAACTGAAGGGATTGCACGTATTTTTCAGCAATTCTTTTACTTGCTCCCATTACATTACTTGGGTTTACTGCTTTATCAGTAGACACCATAACGAATTTTTTGACTTGATATTCACAAGATAAATCGGCCAAGATTTTTGTACCAACTATATTAGTGAGAATAGCTTGAGATGGATTTTCTTCCATCAATGGAACATGTTTATAAGCTGCAGCATGAAAGACGACTTGAGGTCCATACTGCTTAAAAACATTGTTCATAGATTCTTTATTTCTAACGTCAGCTACTATGGTAATTATTTTAGACTTAAATACATTTTCATTCATCTCTAGAAACAAATGATGTAAAGGTGTTTCTGCTTGATCTAAAACAAGTACGGTTCTTGGATTAAAGAGTAATACTTGCCTAACAATTTCACTACCAATGGATCCTGCTGCTCCAGTAATTAATATGGTCTTATCTTTGAGTTGCTTGGATATGGATTTACTATCTAAGACAATAGGTTTTCTTTCCAATAAATCTTCAATTTGTAAATTCTTTACTTTTTGAGAAATTTCTTTTTGATTCTCCCAATCGGTAATTAAAGGAACCATATATACCCTATAATTAAATTCCAGGCACTGATCTACAATTACCAATCGCTCTTCTTTTGACAAACTTTTATCTGCTATTACAACCCCTTCGGCGCCAATGGAACGCATTAAAATAGGCAACTTTTTCTTTTGAATAAATATGGGTAAATCCAACATTCTTTTGGATGAATTCTGATTATTCTTATCTACAAATCCGACTATTTTAAAACGGGCTGGCGTTTCTAATTTTAATGCTTTGGCTACTGATATCGCATTAGCATCTGTACCGTAAATAATAGTTCTTGATAAGTTAACATCACTAGTCTCCGAAAAATAACGCTCAAAAGTTTGTTTTACAATAACACGATATAAAAATAGTCCACAAAAGGAAAGTACCATATTGATAAAGAGCGCCGTATTTAAAAAAGCTTTTTGTCCAAATAGTACCTCAAAAGCAAAATTCAAAACAAGAAACACGATCAGCACAGCTATTTGTGAAAACAGCAATTTTACAGCATCAATATAAGAAGAATGCCTAATTATTCCCGAATAGGTTCTAAACAACCAAAAAAAGAAAATATTAACCCCAAATAAAGATGATATAAAAACAACACTATGAGGCGTTATGATGTAATCCAATCCTGTGCCCCTAAAAATCAAATAGGTAAAGAAAAAAGAGATCATAAGAACTACAAAATCCATCATTACAATGATCCACCTTGGCAAATAACTTAAATTATGAATATTAAATCGCAGATTTTCTCGAGAGAAAAAATGAGATATAAATGATGTTGAACCTGATTTTGTATTATTACTCAAAATAAAAATATTTTTTTTTTAGACTAATGCTATATAATATATCAAAAATAAGACATAATGAATCGAAAAAAAAATGATACAATTCATTATAATTACGTATATATAAATGACCAAAAGTGAATTATAATAAATAATTCAACCTTTCATTTTACTAACTTACCTATTAAATAAATTAATTAGTACTGATTTAATCCTAGAACGATCCTCTTCAGAAAGTGCGCTGCCAGAAGGCAGGCAAAGTCCATTATAAAAAAGTGTTTCGGAAACGTTTTTTCCATAATATGAAAAGTTAGAAAAAACAGGTTGTAAATGCATCGGTTTCCACAAAAGTCGGGATTCTATATTTTCTACTTCAAGACTTACTCTAATATTTTCATTGGTGATTCCATTGGTTTTTTCGGAATCAACTAGTATTGTACTCAACCAATAATTAGAATAATAATCCGTATTTGGAACTGTATAAACGGTAACACCTTTTATATTCTTGAATAGAGCTACATAAAATTCATGCATTTTTCTTCGCGACTCTAAATGGCTTTCCAGTACTTCCATTTGTCCCCTGCCAATTCCTGCCAGAACATTACTCATTCTATAATTATATCCTACTTCGCAATGTTGATAATATGGCGTATTCTCTTTGGCTTGAGTAGCCAAAAAAAGGGCTCTATCTTTAAGTTCTTTTGTTTTTGTAACCACTGCACCACCTCCAGAAGTGGTAATAATTTTACTCCCGTTAAATGACAATACACTTACATCTCCAAAAGTGCCACAACGTTTTCCTTTATAACTGCTTCCTAAAGCTTCCGCACTATCTTCAAGAATTGGTATTCCGTACTTAGTTGCTACTGCTCTAATTTCATCTGTTTTATAAGGTACACCATAAAGTGTAACGGCTATAATTGCTTTAGGAGTTTTCCCTTTAGCGATTCGGTCAATAATAGCTTCTTCCAGAGCAATCGGGCATAAATTCCAAGTATCCTCCTCACTATCGATAAAAACAGGTATTGCTCCTTGGTATAAAATAGGATTTGCCGAAGCTGTAAATGTAAAACTTTGACAAAGGACTTCATCTCCCGCTTTAACTCCTAATAAAATTAATCCCAAATGAATAGCCGCAGTTCCTGAAGTTAATGTGGTCACATATCCTGAGCCTAAATAATTTTCCAAATTAGCTTCGAAAACATCAATATTAGCGCCCATAGGAGCGATCCAATTCGTAGCGAAAGCTTCCTGAATGTATTTTTGTTCGCTTCCTCCCATATGTGGTGGAGAAAGCCAAATTTTGTTTTTAATCATTTTATGATTAATAAGATTCACACAAAAACTATAGTAATTCCTCTTAAAATAAAGTAACCCTAATAGTTTCAAAAATTATTCTAATATCTCCCCAAATACTGTGGTTATAATAATAGTCAAGATTCAACTTTACTTTATCCGGAAAAATAAAAGTGTCATTAAAAAGCAAAGAGTTCTCTTGTTTATTTAAAATAGCATCTTCATTCGAATATTTTATAGCTGCAATACTGGTTAATCCTGGTTTCAATTCCAATAGTTTCCGACGCTCTCCTTCTAATACATCATAATATCCTGAAACATCTGGTCTAGGGCCAACAATACTCATATCCCCTTTTAAAACATTTAATAATTGAGGCAACTCATCAATTTTATACTTTCGAAAGAATTGTCCTGTTTTTGAAATAGAAATAGCACCAATAGCCGATGATTCTCTAATAGTTCGGATTTTATAAATGTTAAATTTATTTCCAAATTGACCTATTCGTTCTTGAATAAATATTCCATTTGTATGAGTATCTATAGTGGCAATTATAACAGAAATGATAATTAACCAAAATAAGAAAGCCAATAAAAACAGAGCGAAAACAATATCAAAAACACGCTTTGCCATTCGAATAAAGTTTTTACAGGTCTATTTTATTCATTTTTCTAACAATTAAAGCTCTCAATAATAAATAAGCAAGAGTCAACGTAAGTAGTAACTCTAGAATGAAAAGCCCTGATAAATTGCCTTGATTATCCATATAAATAATCAAACCATTAATACCCAATTGTAATCCAGCATAAATAACAGCAACTAAAACATGGGAAAAACCCATCTCATTTGCTAAATATTGATACAAATGAGAACGATGGGGTTCAAAAATATTTTCTCTTTTTTTAATTCGGTTCAAAATCGTTACAACAGCATCGATACCATATACCGAGAAAAAAAGTATATATCCGAATTGGTTGGTAACTATAATGGTTTTAATCATGAAATACCCTAAGAACAAAGCCATACTTATGCTTCCTACATCTCCTGCAAAGGTTTTGGCTTTTTTTCTAACATTAAATATTCCAAAAACAAAACAAGACAATCCCATGGTGATCAACAAAGGCAAACTGGAAACTTGTGTAGGTAAAACCGAAAAACTAATAATGGCAGTAAGCGCATACAAAACAGTAATTCCATTAATTCCATCCATAAAATTAAAGGCATTAACCCAACCTATTAGCAATACAAATACAATGGGGAGTATCCATAAAGATTCCGTAAATAAATTTAAATCATAAAACACCAATGCCACAGCAATAACATGTGACGCAAAACGAGGTAATTGAGATAACGGTTTAATATCATCTATAAAACTAACGACCGCAACGATTACAACTGCCAATGCTATTTCCCAAGACACATAGCCTAGAATAAATGCAATACAAATAGCAATTGGAAAAATAATCCCACCTCCTCGTAAAGTTATAGTAGTATGGGAAGATCTGGAATTGGGTTTATCAATAATATTATATTTATTGGCAATTTTGAAATAAAGAAGCTCAATTCCAACCAATACAACTAGTAATGCAATATATATCATATTTTAAAATATAGGTAATCAAAACCTAAACAGGGATTCCTTACAATTTATGTTTTAATAATTCTAACAGATACTCGCCATAACCAGATTTCTTCAAAGGTGCAGCAAGTTCTTTTAATTGTTCTTCTGAAATAAAACCTTGTCTCCAAGCAATTTCCTCAATACAACCCACTTTCAACCCCTGACGTTCTTCAATTACTTGAACAAATTGTCCTGCTTGCATCAAACTATTAAATGTTCCCGTATCTAGCCAAGCCGTACCTCTACTTAGGATACCCACTTTCAACGCTCCTTTTTCAAGATATACTTTATTTACATCCGTAATTTCGTATTCCCCACGAGCACTTGGTTTAATGTTTTTGGCAATTTCAACTACTGAATTATCATAAAAATACAACCCTGGAACTGCATAATTTGATTTTGGAACTAATGGTTTTTCTTCAATAGAAAGTGCATTTAAATTTTTATCAAATTCCACTACTCCATATCGCTCTGGATCCGAAACATGATAGGCAAAAACAACGCCTCCTTCAGGATTCGTATTGGATTGCAATAACTCATCCATATTAGAACCAAAGAAAATATTATCTCCTAATACTAGTGCGACACTATCGTTCCCAATGAATTCTTCCCCTATTACAAAAGCTTGTGCCAATCCATTGGGAATTGCTTGTTCAGCATAACTAAATTGACAACCAATAGCCGATCCGTCACCCAAAATTTTTTTGAAATTAGGTAAGTCATGTGGTGTGGAAATAATTAAAATCTCATTTATTCCAGCAGTCATCAAAGTAGATAATGGATAATAAATCATCGGTTTATCATACACTGGCATCATTTGTTTACTCATTGCTAATGTAAGTGGATGCAAACGCGTTCCAGAACCCCCTGCTAATATAATTCCTTTCATATTTTTTTTTGTTATTAGTGATTCGAAAAGCGTAATTCGAATTACATTCTTATTTATTATTTACATATCTGATAAGACCAAAAAGCATTTTTTTAATCTTTTCAATTTGACTTAGATAAATTTCAATCGAATTTATAAACTGTAATCGATTGGCTAAAATTAATTGCGTTTCTAGTTCAGATAATGAACCCATAGCGATATACAAGAACTGTATAAATTCTTTGTCACCTTTTCTACCAGCACCTTCAGCAATATTACTGGGAATAGAAACTACTGCTCTCTTAATTTGGCTTGACAATCCGTATTTTTCATCTGCTGGGAAATTTTTTGTTAACGCATAAATATCTTCTGCAAGCACCATCGACTGTTTCCATACATCTAAGTCTTTATGATCTTTCATTTGCACTAATACTGTCTATTTGGAGCTTCGAATTACGGATCACGATTAACGAATTACTTGTACTGGTTTTCATAATAAGTTGCATATTCTCCCGAAGTAATATTATTCAACCAAGTCTGGTTTTCTAAATACCAATTTACAGTTCTTTCCAACCCTTGCTCAAAAGTTACTGAAGGTTTCCATCCTAACTCTTTATTGATTTTACTGGCATCAATCGCGTAACGCAAATCATGACCCGGACGGTCTTTTACATAGGAAATCAATTGCTCTGATGTTCCAGCAATTCTTCCTAATTTCTCGTCCATAATTTTGCAGAGCAATTTCACCAAATCGATATTTTGCCATTCATTAAATCCACCTATATTATACGTATCATGATTTACACCTTCATGAAAAACCAAATCAATTGCAACCGCATGATCTTCTACAAACAACCAATCACGAGTGTATTTCCCATCGCCATAGACCGGCAAAGGCTTGTTTTGAATAATATTATTGATAAACAAAGGAATCAATTTTTCTGGAAAATGAAAAGGCCCATAATTATTCGAACAATTGGTCAACACATAGGGCAAACCATAGGTTTCTCCATAAGCACGAACAAAATGATCCGAACTGGCTTTAGAAGCTGAATAAGGAGAGTTAGGATCATAAGCAGTAGTTTCCGTAAACAACCCTTCGGAACCTAAACTACCATAAACCTCATCAGTACTAATGTGGTAAAAACGTTTTCCTACATAGTTACCATTCCAAATCGTTTTGGCAGCATTTAACAAATTCATTGTTCCTATAACATTTGTTTTCACAAAGGATAACGGATCGGTAATAGAACGATCTACATGTGATTCGGCAGCCAAATGCAAAACTCCATCAAATTGATGTTCCGCAAATAAAGCATCAATAAATGGTGCGTCTACAATATCTCCTTTTATAAACGTATAATTGGGCTCCTTTTCAATATCAACTATATTCTCCAAATTTCCGGCATAAGTCAAGGCATCCAAATTGAATATTTGGTATTGCGGGTATTTTTTCACAAAAAGACGTACTACGTGGGATCCAATAAATCCCGCTCCACCTGTAATTAATATATTTTTCATACTATTTTATATTTTGATATTTGTCCAATTTACTAATTGAACAACTTTAAACTTTAATTTCTAAACATTTCTTCAAACTATCCTTATAATCAGGAACTACAACATTATAAACCCTTTTAATTTTTGTTTTATCTAATAAAGAAAAGGCAGGACGTTTTGCAGGGGTAGGATAAGATGATGATGGTATTCCCTTCACATCACATTCATAACCCCCAATTTCTTGAATAGCTAATACAAATTCGTACCAACTGATTTCGCCTTCATTTGAGTAATTATAAATACCTGGAATCCATTCAGGAGCTTCAACAATTGTCATCATAGCCTGCGCTAAATCGGCCGCATAAGTTGGTGAACCTACTTGATCATTTACCACACTAATACTATCTCGTTCTTGCAACAAACGTTGCATGGTTTTTACAAAATTATTCCCAAACCTACTGTAAACCCAAGAAGTTCTAATAATAATAACATCCGGATTAACTGCGATCGCCGCTAATTCCCCAGCTCTTTTGGTGGCACCATATACATTAATAGGCTGCGTTAAAGCTTCTTCTGTTAATGCAATAGCAGAAGACCCATCAAAAACATAATCCGTCGAAATATGAATTAGTTTTACTTTATTCTCATTCGCATATTGCGCAAGTACTTTAACTGATTGATGATTAACAATATCTGCTAGATTTTGTTCCGTTTCTGCTTTATCCACTGCAGTATAAGCGCCGCAATTTAATATGAAATTTGGACGAATTAACTCCAATTGAATTTTCAACTTAGACAAATGATCCAATGAAATTTGAGTTCTATCCGCGAAAACCCATTCATATTGCCAATAGTTTTCTGACAACACTTTCAACTCTGAGCCCAACTGTCCAGTGGCTCCTGTTACTAAAATTTTTTGCATATTATTCAAATGTCCAATCGATTTGATCAAAAGAGGGTAAAATTACATCCTTTTCTGAAACGATTACTTCATCAGTACTTACCTGCCAATCAATAGCCAAAGTGGGATCATCATAACGAATCCCTCTTTCACTTTCTTTATGGTACAACCGATCTACTTTATACATGACAGAAGCCGTTTCGCTTAAAACCGAAAAACCATGTGCAAATCCATGAGGTACCATCAATTGCTTTTTATTTTCGGCACTTAAAACAACACTGAAATGTTTTCCATATGTAAGTGAGTTTTTACGTAAGTCTACCGCTACATCTAAAATTTCCCCTTCTAACACACGTACCAGTTTTGCTTGTGCAAATGGGTTAATTTGTAAATGCAAGCCACGTATTACACCTCTTTTAGAAAAAGATTGATTATCTTGAATAAAATCATACATAATTCCATTTTCGTGAAATTTAGCTTGATTATAGGCTTCAAAGAAATACCCACGGGAATCTTCAAAAACGGTTGGATTTACGATTACTAAATCTTGTATAAATGTTTTTTCGATGGTCATATTGTAATTATTTTTTAAATGATTGAAATGTTTTTAACATACCCTCTTTTGATTCAATTGGCAAAGTTTTATTCATAGCTATTACTATTTTAGAATTACTAACAACATAATTCTCCGTTAATTTTTGCAGCCTTTCTGAATTGAGTGGTAAATGCAAATAATCACCAATTTGAGCAATTTTTTTAATCCAAGAGGATGGTATATTTAAAACCCTGTTTTTTTTTCCTAAACTTATCCCTAACAACTCAATCAACTCATTGGTTGATAAAGACTCATTATCCGCAATTTGATAAACACCCGATGCAATATTTTTATTTTCTAAAATTTCTTTGATTACAAAACAAAGATTTTCGACACTCAAAAAAGAACGTTCATTTTTAAAATCTCCTAGTGGCCAAGGCAATCCCTTAGCTACCAATTGATATAACAAATTCAAATTCCCTTTATTTCCTGGGCCATGAATCATGCAAGGCCTTAAAATATAAACTTTTTTTCCTTGAGGTAATTTATGAGATAAAATATACTGCTCTGCTTGAAATTTCGCAATTCCATAATGCGTTTTGGGATTCGGAAAAGTTTCTTCAGTCAATATTCCGTTTACCTCATCGGCTGCCGCTTTTACGGTACTCATAAAAATAAAAACAGAAGCTTCAGAAACTAAGAAAGCATCAAACAGTTGCTTGGTTAATTCAAAATTGGCTTCATAATAATCCGAAGGATTGGAAACTTTTTTTAAATTGTGGGCTTTCCCTGCTAAATGAATGATGGCATCCCCTCTTAAATCAAAGTGCTGATTAGGGACATAACGAACGCTGATAGGACACACATGGTGTGATATTTTCAAATAGTCTTTAAGATTGGTTCCTACAAAACCTGAGGTCCCAGTGATGGTGATTTTCATTTAATTAAATTGGGACAATGCCTTTTTATTTAGTCTTTTTCGTTCGCTATCAAAAAACCATCCCCATTTATTAAAATAAGTAATAGCTGAATTGATAAATATCTTAAACAATTTACTGCTTTTATTCGCTCCAGAATCATATCCATGATAAATAGAAACTTTCGGAAAATAAATGGTTTTATATCTTGTATTCATCCTTCTTGACAAATCCCAATCTTCAAAATACATAAAATAGTTATCGTCATACATACCCACTTCTTTGATTGCTTCTAAATTCAATAAAGTAAAGCATCCTGAAAGCACAGGAACATTATAAATAACGTCTTGATCAATCGACCTCAATTCATATTGATTAATAAACTTATTATATATACCAGAGGGTTTTTTTAATTTTCGCATTAAAATGCTGTAAGGAGAAGGAAGTAATTTTGGTAAATATTGAATAGATCCGTCTTCATTTAAAACTTTAGGCATCATCATACCAATATCTTTATTTTGATTCATAAAGTCAACCATAGTAATAATAATGTCTTCTTCAAAATAAGCATCGGGATTTATTACGAAATGATATTTTGAACCTGCTTCTATTGATTTAATAATCGCAATATTATGTGCTGCACCAAAACCTGGGTTGGAAGGATTGTAGAAATAATCAATTCTACTATCAACTGCTAGAACTTTCAAATCATCTGTTGGTGAATTATCAACTAAAAACAGTTTGTCTATAGCATTTGAGTTCAATAACGATTGGATTGCTCTTTCTAACATTTGGAAATCATTACGATATAAAACAATACATGACGTTACTTTATTTTTCATTTTATTTTAATTTATTTAAAAGATATTTTTTCTTTTCATAAAAATCAGATCACTTTAACTGAGTTAAGATATTTTTCATTAATAAAATTCAAGAAAGCTTTCCCAAAATTCATAAAAGGTTTTTCTATAAATATAAATGTGATTACAGCTAGCACAACTGAAAAGAGGATCGCTAATAAACAATGAATAATTATATTAATATGGCCAAATAAACTAAATAAAGTCTGTTGAATTAAGAACCCCCATAAATAAACGCCATAAGATATATCATATTTGGGCTTCATTTTTAAAATATATTTCAGAGAAGATAAAAATAGTACAAGATTACAAGACGCTAACGTAAATAAGATCTCAGCATAAATCGTGCTTTTCAAGAAAAAAAAGACTAAAAATGAAACTAATACCACGTAAATATTAATAAAAATCTTAGTAGAAAAAATAGCAAAAAAAACTCCATAGGCAAATGCCATGGGTAATAAATATTTTTCAGGATTATTATCTATAAAACCTAAAAAAAACCTATTAGGCAACAAAGTATCAATAAAAACTAATAAAATAGGAAATATAAAATATTTTTTATTTCTATTACCCAAAAATAAAAACAAAATAGGTAATATAATATAACATCCAATCTCATATCTCAAAGTCCATAAAGATCCATTTACTATATTAGGATAAAGGTTTTCTACAAAAACACCCGGAAGTAAATAATCCGAATAAAACACAATATTATGCCTTATGTAGGCAAAATAATTTAACTGCGATAAATATTCTTTAAACTCTAAATTAGTTACTATCGGACCAAAGATGAAAACAGTAACTAAAAGTACAAATAACAAACCCGGTAAAATTCTAAATAATCTAGATATTACAAAATAAACGACACTCTTTTTAGACAAATAACTATTTGTGACGACTAGTCCACTAATAAATAAAAACACTTTTACTGCAAATGCTCCTGCATAAGTAAATTTTAAAAAATGATGAAAAGGATCAATCCAATAAATACCTGATCCGTTAATTGCTTCACTATGTCCAACTATAACTAAGCAAGCCAATATGATGCGAGCCAAATCTAGATTATTATTATCTTTGTTTAGGAATTCAGAAATTTTCATTGATATATTATTTAGTCAAAGAAACAAGTAAATCTTTAATTTTATTTTCTTGATAAGATTTTTCAAAAGTTTTTTGGATATCTCTTTTAGTATCTATTGAAATTGGTTCTAATTTATTTAGTACTGATATAAAATCTTTTGCTTCATTACATAATAAAAATGACCCCTCGTAAAAATTATCTATTCCTTCAAAAGCTACCTCTGTTCCTAGTACTGGTGTCCCGACAGCAAGCGATTCAATAACTTTAACTTTTACGCCAGCTCCCTGAAAAATTGGCGCAATTAACGCTTGACTTTCAGCAATTTTTACATAAGGATCTTCTAAAAAACCTAAATACTTAATGTTTTTGTTATCCTTAATTTTAGAAATAAGCGCTCCATCTAAACCTGGCCCAATTATTTCAAATTTAAGCTCATGTTTAAGATGCGGCAATACATGGTCTACAAACCAATTTAATCCTTTAGCATTTTCAGGTCTGTTCCAAGCTCCAAAAAAGCAAAACTTAAAACTTAACGTAATTTTACTATAATCAATAAATTTAATTTTATCACTGATAAAAAAATTAATTGTACTTGAATTTAAACCATAATTATCCTTGAGTAAGAGTTGATCTTTTTTACTGAAAGTAAGGAGAAGATCAGCAGACTTTAAAATATATCTCTCTGTAAATAATAACAAGGAGTTGAATGGGTTAAAATAAAAAAAACGGTTTCTTTTAAATTTTTGATAAATCACATCATGACACATTAAAATCTTAACTGATTTCGTCAAAAAAGGAGAATAAATAAATACTTGAGAAAAATCAAAATATAAAAACTTGTAATTTTTGGCATTCTTGATTAAAAAAAACAACAATCTAAATCTAAATCGTAATAAAAAGAAAGGATGTAAGAAGGGAAAATGAATCCAACTATAAATTTTTGAAACTGTTGAAACATTAACTTTTTTTAAAACATTAACTTTTGAATTAACTTCAATTTCGTGGTTAGGATATGAAAAAAAAATTAAATCTACATTATAATCTTCTGACAATAAACTAAGGAGTTCTTTAGAGTAATTTTGACCTGCGGTAAGTTTATTTGGAGGAAAAGCTGTGATAAATAAAATTCGATTCATTTATTTTAAAATAAGTTATTGGCTTTTAATTTAAAAAACTTAAAAACACAAGATAATTAGTATGACTAGCCAAATATTGTTTTAAATGGCACAAATAATTCAATATAATTTCCTGTTAGCGCCGTATAAAATCGAGCTAACAAATAAAAAACAAAAGTGCTATACAATAAAAATCTTCCGTAAGTATTCTTAGTATATTTTAAGACAAATGGGATTAGTATGATTAAAACCATGTCGTACACAAGAGATAAGCGGACTAATGCTATTGATAAAGAAACTGTGCTAAAATATAAAACAACTCCCGCCCAATACAAGTTAAAATAACCTTGAAACTCGGGTTCATTTTCCGTTATTTTTTTTAACATGCTTGTGACTATTGCAAAAATAAAAATCTTGTTTGCAAATCCTTTCATAATTATTTCTGCAACTGGTGTTTTTCCACCAAAAGTATTATCACTATCACTCAAATAATAATCAATTTTTTGCTGAACTATACCCCCTGCAAGTTCCCCCAAACTTTCAAATAGTTTACCCAACACTATCGAAAGACAAAAACTTGCCGCCACATAAAGAATTAGGGTTAATGGCCTTAATTTTAATTTATAAATCCACCATGCAAAAATAAAAATAATAGATGTCCTATGAAACAACATAGCTAAGCCAATCATTGACAAAAAAATCCAGAATTTCTTTTCTTGAATATATTTTATTGAAAAAAAAAGTATGGCTGTTGCAACTGTTTGTCGAACAAAAAACACATTCGCAAAAGTTGTACTCCAAAGAATTAGAAGAGAGGTTATAGGATAAGGGCTAAAATTTAAAATAGCTTTACTTTGAAAACTAAAAAGAATAACCGCTAAAACAAATAATAAAAAGGTATAATTATTAAAAAAAATCTTTACAAACTCGTTAATTCTGGAATATCCCCATTCAAATTCACCAATAGTAAACCATTCAGAGCTGCCATTAAAAAAATCAAGATAAGCATCCCAATCGGTACCTGTCTCCCATCTAAGGAACGAAAGAGAAAATAAAAAAAAAGACATCAAACTAAATAAAACGATACCCTCCAGCTTTTTTAATCCAAAAATTTCCAGAAACGAAAACAAGGCCAATACGCCAAATATTAAAAAGTAAAATATCATTATCAGGAATTTAAGTAGCCAATACGTCGCAATTCACTTAATAATTGCAAACTTATTACCTGAGGAGAGAACTTTTCCTGAAGAGTATCAAATTCTACATTAATATTTTCTTTTGTATCTATTAATTGATACAAAAGATTTTCCATTTCAGCTATACTATTTACCAGATACCCGAATTTTCCGAATTTATCAAAAACATATTCAAAATAATCATTATGTAAAGCTAATATTGTTTTTCTTTGAAATATAGCATCCATGATTGCTCCACTAGCTGTAATTTTATAACTATCTTTTGGATAAAAGAAAAGTAAAATATCTAAATCTTCGATTCTCTTATTATATTCATTCCTTGAAATAATTTGATCTTGTGGCGCGATGTCAATCCCTAGTGAGGATAACAATTGCGCATTCTTCTCAATCTTACCCGTTACGGAAATATTAAGTTTTTGTTTATATAATGGATTTATTTTATTTACAAACTCAATAAAACCCATCATACCTTTAGTTTCATTTAGAAGACCTACAGTACCAATACGTAATAATTTATCTTTTTCTTTAAGGTTTACCTCTTCAGTACTTTTAAATATATAAGAATGATCAATACTCACAAATTTTGAAATTTTATCTCTCGAAAGTATTTCAGCTAAATTTTTATGTATGCGCTCACCCATAATTGAAAAATGAATTCCATCCGAAATGGTAACATTAGGATTAAGAAAGAAATCCTGACTCAACCTAATTAACATTCGATGAAGAAACCCTCCCACCTTTAAGTCAGTAACAATTCCTTCCATTTCTCCATGACAAAAAATTAATATCTTTTTTTTGAAAATCTTATTGAAAAAATTTAAAACTCTAAGACTAAAAAGATTATTATAGGGGAAAATTAAGACAGAATCTTTAGGTACTGCTATTAAATAGCGCATATTTTGAAAAGTGCTAAACAAATATCGAAAAAGTAAATCATAACGTCCCTGCCCCTTAATTACAAAAACATCTTGGTAATTTATATTATGCGGAACAGCTTCGCCTATCAAATTTTTAAATGCTTCAAAGGAACTTTTACTCAACCTACACTCAACTTTATCAAAAATCAAAGAACACATTAAAATTAATGACGAATTGAACATTTCATGGTATGATCCTTGAGCATAGGTATCAATATAAAAGGCATTTTTACCTTGTAATTTATTTGTCATAATAAAATTCTAAAAAACACCATTTTAAATAAAAAAACATAAACTGAACTTTAAAAAATAATTCTATCTATTTTTTTTACCGCGCAAACTATAAATAAAGTTGAAAAATTTGGGGTGAAGAAAAAGTTTTAAAATTAGACCAAACTTGTGTGTCCCGTATTCAAGAAAGAAATCTCTGGAAATATAATTTTTATATCCTGCATCAATAATACCCATATTAAATGGAATATGTTCACAAATTCCTTCATTATCATTAAACATATTTTTTATCGCTTTATACCGGAGTGATTTAATAGCAGGATATTTATAAATACCAATTCCTCCAAATGCAGAAATAACATTATGGTATTTATATTTCTTAGTGTTTTTATTAATTGTTCTAAATGTTCTTTCCAATGACTCATCGGTATATGAAAAAAAATCTTTTTGCGGATATTCATAAACAGCAAAAACATCGTAATATATTTTAGATTTAAATCCTAAATAGCTACTTATTGTTACTCCATTAGAAAATATCCCCCCCCAATTATTATTTGCCTGATCTATCGAATTGACAAGTTCATCAACAGAAAATGTTTTAACATCAATATCTATAACTATCAAATAATCAATATCATGACCTAATGTATCGATATAATCTAAATACATATTTCTATAAAATGACATTTTTTCAATTCTATAAAAACTTGTAGTTGGTGAGGCCATTGCTACAGTTTGATCAGGAATAGTCTTAATCCCAAAATCTTGGGAAATGATTTTGACACCCTCACTTTTCTTTTCCCAATTAAATAAAATTTCTTTAGTATTATCTTTACTATCATTTTCTACTACCACGACCTGAGACCATGAAAATTTACTTCTTAAGTGATCAATAAGTGGAATATTATTGATTAATGAATCCTCACAATCTCTAGCTAGAGCTGCTATAACAACATTTTTATTAAATTTAATCATTTTTTTTCATTAGGAAAATTTGTTTATCCAGTCGTGTGATATCATTAACAAATGTTAATAAAGAAGAATAATAGCGGATACCAATCAAAAATTTAACAAATTTAAATGCCTTAATAACTAGATTGCCTAACGTTCCTCTTCGTAATTTTTCAGTCTCCTTAAATGTAGAAAATGCATTAGATTTAACACCAGTCAAAAGTCTATTTTCATCTAGGGCTTTAAAAAAATTATTCCCTTCTTCAAATGGATTTTCTACAGGAAAATCAGATTCTAAAGCTCTAAAAAGTCTTCTATATAAAGGAATAATATTCTCTCCATTTTTAAATGAATTAAATGAATACGACATTTTTGAGTAAGTATCATATCCATTTTCATAAACATCATCAATATAACTTTTAAAAAGAGGGATATAGGAAGGATAAACATCAGTATTATATTTAGGATGTCTACGATTAATCAATTTGGGTTTAAATGGATCAAATCCGGAAAAATGAAAAAACAATAATGCAAACAATTCTTGTGTTTCTATATTTTTTATCTGATACTCTCCATTTTTATCAATAACTAATTCTCTTTCATGAAGGTTCCATATAGCTGGATTAATTCCCATATGATGTGTAATTAATACATCATTGGGAAAAAAAGCAGGTATAAAATCCATCCATTTCTGATCAACATGTAAAGCGTCAAATTTATCTGCATAACATTTATTTGCTAATCGATTCATCCACCACTTCACAATTTTACTACCAGTTGAATTATTTCTTATTGCTGTAAAACCTAAATTATAAATCCCAACAAATAATATTTCCTCTTCAGTAATAGATCCTGTATACTCCGTTTGAATATTACAATAATGAGGTGTTAATACTATAGATTTTTCATCTAAATATTCATAAATTTCATCTAATGGATTTGTAACGTAAATATCTGGATCTAAATAAAGAACCTTTTCGAAACCTTCATCAAACATTTTTTCAAAACAAAATGGTTTTATCGAAGTGGAAAACTCAATCACATTATACTTAAATGCCATTTTTTTCCAACCCGGCAACCAACTATCATTCAGTAATGTAAAATGTTTTAGGTCATCTCCTAATTCATCAGGATCATCTGATAAAAAAATAAAAAAATCACAATTTGGATTTAATTTTTGAAATGACTTTTTTAAAGTAAAAGCCTGTGCCAGATAATTTTTTGCACAAATAGTAAATGCTGCATTTTTCATTTTAATTATCATAAATTTTAATCCACCGATTTGGATAAATATCACTAGTTTTATCGCTATTTAAAAATTTAGCTGGAGAAACTACTTTATTAATCTCATTTTTGTTAAGCCAAGCTCCCCACCAACTAAAGCTACTATTAGCTATAATATTATGTTTACAATTCGCCATTAAAAAAATATCTCTCCATGAATTTTTACCACTGTTATGGGTAATATAAGTCACTCGTTCAAGATTTAAATTTTCCTTTACCCAAGCTATATCATTAGAAAAAATATAATAATGAGGCAAATCAATTTGGTCATTCATTATATTAATTGCTTTTTCAAAATAAGATTTAGTACATACTCGACCAAATATATTAATATTTTCCTCATTTAAATAGTCTCCTCTACGAACATGTATAGCTACAGACTCATTCTCTGACATCTCTTTAGCCAAAGCTAAACTTAGCGCATCAATTTCTTTACTAAAACTAAAACTCTTCAATACATCGTTTTTAATATTTACAAAATATTTCTCATTATGCCATCCACCGATATAAAAAGTGATCCCTTTGGAAGGTTTAAGATATTGGGGATTAAAATCATAATTAAAATTTTCCTCGATTACTTTAACCCCACCTAATTTTAGCAAGTATTTAAGCGGATTAGTAATGATTTTTAATCGTCGTGTCATCAATAACCTAAACAAGATTTTTAAACCCTTATTGATAAAACGTTCATTCCAAGAAATATTAAAAACAGAATTAATTTCCAATCCATTATGTTCATGACAAGAAGAAATTAAATAAGTCGAGGAATTAATTTTCTTCTTCTGCAAATAGAATGCATATTGTGACATTTGATTGCCAATCCCATTAAATACAACAACTACATCCATATTCTAAATCAAATTATTTTGTCTAATAAACTTTGCAGGATTACCACCCCAAATTTGGTTAAAAGGAATATCTCTAGAAACGACAGATCCAGCAGCGATTACTGAATTTGAGCCAATCGTTACTCCTTTTAAAATTATAGAATCCATTCCAATAAAAACATTATCGTGGATCGTAACAGTCTCACTCTTCATATTCGCTTCATCTTTACTACTGTGCCAATGTTCAGGATTTAAAGAATGAAAATCCGAATCTACAATTGTTACTCCCCCACCAATCATAATATTATTACCTAGGGTTATCGCTTTTGTTGCAACAATTGTTGCATTGCTCATAGCCACTTTATCACCTACTATCAATTGTGCATTTTCAGCAACTACAAACTTACATCGATTGTTTTTTCCTAGAGTAGCAAATTTATCCTTATTTACCAGTACTAAATCAACACCAAATTGAACAACACTTGATTTTTTTATATCCAATAAAGGAACACCGATAGAAGTGAAATTTTTCCAGATTATTCCATTATTTCTAAAATAAAAAGCAGTCAAATGATGTGAAAGATGAAAAAATATTTTTTTATATATTCTTTCATACATTCTATAAATAAATCTTATCATTACAAATTATTTAATCTTTTAATTTTCAAACTCTAGCGATAGAGGTTATGTTTCTAATTTATCTTTTATTAACCCAATAAATCTGTATTACTGTAATTTGAGGTAAAAAGTCAATTCTTTTTTAAAATTTTTATTACTTATTCCAAATACCTTTTGCTTCACCATTGACTATCAATTTTGCTTGAAAACACAAAACACTTCCCATAAATAGTACAACAATAATATTAGATACTGTTACTCCAATAAGTCCAAAATACCTTCCTAAAGTAATACACAAAGGAATATTGATTACTGTCGCAATTATGTACAAATAAAATTGCAGTTTCAATTTTCCTACTCCATTGATAAAAATATTATGAATCATCATCCAACAAATTGAAATAGTATAAACAAACATTGCAAATGATAACGATAATGAAATATGGACCTTATCACCAATCCAAAATTTAAAAATATAAGGGGATAAAACAAAAAGAAGTAGACATAGAATAATTAATAACACCCAATATTTATAAAGTTTTCTAAATATATTTTTAATCCAAATAATATCACCTTTAACATACGCATCCGTAAAAGCAGACCAAAATGGATTCATAACAATAGTAAAAATCATTACAATAACTGAAAATAATTTGTAACAAAGGTTAAATACCGTTACTTCTTCAGGACCAAACAATTGAGTTATTACAATATTATCCGTTTGAAATAATAAAAGGGACCCTAACTGAATAAAAAAGAATAACCCTCCAATTTTTAGTAGATTTTTTGCAAAACTAAAATCAACCATTTTAAATTTTGGAACAAAAGATTTATAAGAACTAGTATAATAATAAATTGAGGCTAAGAATTGAATCAGTATTGGAGTAACTGTAAGAATTATTACTAAATAAAGAAATGAAGAGCTTATTGTATTTTTTAAAATTAAAATAGCTACTAAGGTGCACACTTGGCCTATACAAGAAATCAACGCTACCTTTGCAAGAGCATGAAAAGCGGTTAATACACTATTTAATATTTGCAAAACTAATTGAATACAAAATGACCCAAAAACAATAAGTGCTACGAGATTTAAGTTGATATCAATATCTTTTTCAACATTCAAAATAAAATTCCAATTTAAAAAAAAATTGCATATAAAAAAAACCACCAATAATGCAACAGATATAAGACCAATTATTGCATAAGTAGTACTTATATAAATGCTAGATAATTTATTATATCCATTGGCATTTGCCTCCGCCAACTTATTTTTCAAACCATTACTTAAACCTATATCAAAGAAATTAAATAATCCAACTACTGAACTTAAAGTAAGCCATATACCATATTCCTTAGGATTTATATATGAAATAGTCAATGGTATTTGAATTAATGAGATCACAATGGATATTCCTTTCAAAAAAAGAGAAAATAGTATGTTTTTTTTAGCAAGCAAAGTTCTTTCATGCCCATGAGTAAAATAACTAGTAAATTTATTAACTAAAACACCAATTTTTAATTGCATAAAACCCTTCATTACAAGAAATTAAATAAATAAAACCAAATATTTTTAACTAATTAATAGTGTTTTAAAAACCCTCTTCAATAGCAAAAAAATAACAACTAAAATACTCGCCAAAAATCCTCCGAAAACTATACCTTTAGCTTTACCAAAACGTTCTTTTGGCAAAGGTAAAATAGGCTTATCTATAATCTGAATCAAAGGCGTTTCTTTACGCAAAGTGACTTTTGCTAATTCTGATTGTTTTACTAACTCTGTCAAAATCGCTGTATTGGCTTGAACATCTACCTGTCTTCGGGCAGAAGGAACACGACGTACATTCATAGCTGGATTCAATCCAAAAGTATTATCATTAGCAACTGCAACTCCAGCAATAGCACCATTCAATTCACGACGAATGGAATCCGTTTGTCGTTCTAAAATAAGCATATTATCACGGGATTTCTTACTTTTTGTTTCTATATAAAAATCAGAAACATTTTTAGCCAAGGCTTCACAAAAATATTTAGAAAACAGTTCGCTTGTAGAAGCGACATCTATATTAATTATAGCCACTTTTTTATCTCTTTGACCAACAGATAAAGCAGTCTTGGACAAATCAGTATAAATTACCCCTAAAATACTATCGTGCACTCGAGTAAAATAGTTCCTTTTTGCATCCGGCAAAAAATGAATATCCTTAAATTTGGAATTATCATTCCACTTATCTCTCCATTCGTTATTCTGAATATACATTTCAGCCAAAGAAATAATCTTCCCGTTTACAGTAATTGGGCTTAATAATGTCTGCTCCACCATAGATCTTGACTTAAACAATTCAGTCAAGTTAGTTCCAGTAAAAATACTTCCCCCGCTACCACCTAAATCAAGTCCAAAAGAACTTGCCAAACCAAGGGCGCCACCCAGCCCACCCCCAGAATTTTCATCTTCCAATGCAAAAGACAATGTAGCAGTATAAATCGGCTTTTTTATAAAAGAATAGGTTAATCCCAAAGTAGCTCCTATAATTCCAGCTACTACAATTATTCTCCATTGTGAAAGTAAATAATCAAACCATTCTTTGGCTTTTTCAAATAATTCTTTCAAAGAAATTTCCTCGCTGGCTGTTTTCTTATTATCCATATGCATATCCAGTTATTATTTAAAAGCGGTAACAATTAATAAAGCAAGACTCGTAATAACACTACCGATACTCACCCATTCTCCAGTACTCATCTTTTTGACATCTGGTTGTTCAGGAACAATGATTTGAGAACCTGGAGTTACTTTAGGATAGGATTTCACAAAAAAGAAAGACTTCGTAACAGCTGCTTTTCCATTAGGATAAATAATATACGCTTTTTTCTTCCAACCTTTAGCATCCACCCCTCCTACAGAATTTAAATAATAACCAAAACCCTTACCTTTGTCATAAGGAATCTCCGAAGTCAACAATACATTCCCAGTCACTTTCACGCCTTCGTTAAAAGTGGCAACCTCAATTTCATCACCTGGAAACAGCGTAACATTAGTATTGCTGTTTTTATTTTTAACGATCGATTTCCAATCTACAGGGATGATAGCAAACTTCAAATCTTCTTTTAATTTTTTCTCTAATTTATTTTGAATACTGTCTTTCTTTCCCAAATTCAAATTGATACTTTCCACTTCTTCAATTTGTTTCGCTTTTATGGGTCTTTTTATTTTTACACCATCACTATTAGCTATAGTGGTTAAACCTCCTGCTCGTTCAACAATATCATAGACTTTGGTTTTTTTATTGGCCAATACATATTTCCCAGCATAATTGACAGCACCACTTATAGTAACCATTTCTGGTTTATCATACACTGCCATTCTACGTATATTCACTACATCAAAAGGGGACAAAGCAAAATTTTTGGCTTGCTCGTTGTTCTCAGGTGTAATTTCAATATTAAACAATTCGGCTTTATTAGGATTCGAATTATCAATCTCCTCGGAGACAATCATTCTTGCCACTTCCACTCGCTTTGAAGCGGAGCCGGTCAATCCGCCAGCTTGTACCAATAAGTCATTCAAGGTCAATCCTTCATAATAATCATAAACTCCTGGTTTTTTTATTTCACCATCGATAGTTATTTTATATTCATCTACAAAATCCAAGATAGAATAAACTGTTACCACATCTTCCTTTTTTAAAGTGATGTCTGCTTCTAAATTTCCTTTTAAAGCTTGTTCTAAATCTACATTTACAATCTCAGTAGTTAAATCGGATTGCAATCGAATAATCCTAGCTCTTTTACTATAGGCGTCATCTTTAAGCCCATCGGCTTTTAGAACCAAGTCAGAAATTCGCATGCCTTCATAAAAAGAATAGGTGTCTGGTCTAAAGACGGCGCCTTCAATTTTAATACGGTTTTCAAATCGGTTTAAAATTTTTGTTACTCTAAAAACATCGCCAGAGGAAGGGCTGTAAGTAGTAAATTCAGAAGCATTAATATCTTTTACTTTAAATTCTTTTCCCGTTTTTTGAAGTACATTAACAGATGCTGTATAGGCAAACTCATTAAATCCAGAAGCAAAAGTCAATAAGTCGGAGAAATGTTCTCCTTTTTTCATCTCAAAAATACCAGGACGTTTTACCTGCCCTTCTACCGTTACTCGCTGATTATAAGCTGGAATCCGAATGACATCATTATCTTTTAAACCTACATTATCCGATTGGTCTCCACCTACTAAAAACTGATAAATATCAACTGTTCTATAAACTTTATTATCTCTCAATAATTCAATGTTTCTATAGCTTCCGTTCTTTCCAGGTCCACCTCCCAAAAACAATGCATTATAAACAGTTGCTAAAGAGGAAATAGAATAATTCCCAGGCTGCTTACTACCAATTATAGTTACTCGAATGGTTCTAA
Organism: Flavobacterium sp. WC2409; assembly: GCF_041200085.1. Taxonomy (NCBI): domain Bacteria; kingdom Pseudomonadati; phylum Bacteroidota; class Flavobacteriia; order Flavobacteriales; family Flavobacteriaceae; genus Flavobacterium; species Flavobacterium sp. WC2409. The sequence goes on along the minus strand of NZ_CP165625.1, from coordinate 196,751 downwards.
TACGACCCAAACTTATTCCTACCTGAGACTGTCCTGAGCCAATAGTAGTATAGACCTTGGCCATAGCGCCTTTAATTTTTTGGGTAGCCGCTTCAATAGTCAATCCTGAAACTGATAGTTCTCCTACATATTGAATCGCAACTTTCCCCTCTACTGATACGGGAATACTAGCATTATATTCCTGTACTCCATATACGCTTACTTGCAATTCATCACCAGGCCCCAAAATATAATTCATGGGGGTCGCTAATTTTAAATTAGGTTCAAAATTAAGCGTAGGATTATCAAACAGTTCAGAACCAAAAACAAGTGAATTGAGACTATCCTTTAGTTTAGTATTGACAATCTTTTCTTGTTTTCTTGCATACTCACTATCACCTTCTTTTTGCAAATCCTTATCTATTTTAACTACCTCTTTATTTAGTGGAGTTAATGCAGCTATTCTCTTCTTTAGTTTAGCAAATTCATTCGCTGGCATTCCCTTAGACAAAGCCATTGGCTCTGCTTGCTCGATGGACACATTATTGGATTGCAATTGCCCTTTTATTTTAGCAACATCAGCATCTGATAAATAGTCTACTTTTATCGTACTCAAATCATTCGTTTTAAACAAATCTTGAGCCAGTACAGTCGAAGACTGGAAAAGTGCCAATAGCAATACAATCGCAATAAATATTTTTTTCATGTTTAAATAAAATTAGTATTAGTCAAATTTCAAATATCACTCCCTTAAATTAAAAGCACAATACCTATTACAGCCCTTTTAACCTCTAAAAAGGATACACGGCTTCGCCCTAGTAAATCACATTTTTTGTGAATACCTTTCTCAAATTTCCACAAATTTATACTAAAAAAATAGGAATAGCTATGATTGTTAAGGGAAATAGACAAACAAAAAAATAGAGATTATAAAAACAAAATAGAAGAGAAAATAAAGGCAGGGTAGCTAAATATCTTAAAAAAAAAGGCAAAACCTTCATTTTCAAAAACATGCATTATAACAAAAAAAAACTCACGAAATACAGTCATTTCGTGAGCTTTTGATAAAATTTAAATACCCTGGCCTAATTACATCTTAAATATTTTTTTATACCAAGAATCTTTCTCCATTTTTATTCCATAACCATAGCCATAGCCATAACCTTTCGTAGAATCAGTATCATTTAAGAGCAGACACATGTTTGGCAATTTATTTTCTTTGTATAACGTATTGGCAATATTCAACATGCGTTTCTCCAAAAAGTTAGCACGTGCCACATAAATGAAAGTATCAGCATGTTTAGCAATTAATAAAGTATCCGTTACCAAACTAACTGGTGCGGTATCAACGATAATATAATCGTATTTTGTTTTTAATTCCTTAAAAAGCACATCAACATTTTTACCCATTAACAATTCAGCGGGATTAGGAGGTATAATCCCCGCTGGAAGAATATGAAAATTTTCATATCCAGCATATTTCACAATTAAATCTTCTAATTTCAAATCTTTAGAAGACAAATAATTGGTAACTCCTCTTTCTGGTAATGTCAAATATTCATCTAATCTAGGATTTCTAATATCCATACCTATTAACAATACTCTTTTACCGGATAGAGCGAAGGTAGCGGCTAAATTTACAGACACAAATGTTTTTCCTTCGCTAGGAAAAGTAGATGTCAAAAACACAGTTTTCGCCTCACCATCCGGAACTTTGGTAAACATAAACTCCAGATTAGTTCTTATAATTCGCAACGCCTCGGCCGAGCTTGTTCTACTTCCAGATTGTATAATTTCAGAAGGAGAATCGGATGTAGGTACATCCCCAATAAAAGGAATCAGCGTTTTTCCCTCTAGATCCAAACGACTTTTTATCTTGGTATCCAATAAATCGTCTGTATAGATAACCCCAAAAGGGACCAACAAGCCCAATATCAGCCCTGCTAAATAAATAATTTTTTTATTGGGTGAAACTGGCTTTTTATTGGCTTTGGCCACATCAATCACGCGAGCATTTGGTTCTGTTGCCGACATCGAAATAGCAGTTTCTTCCCTTTTTTGTAATAAATACAAGTACAACTCTTCTTTTACCTTTTGTTGCCTTGCGATTACCCTAAACTGACGTTCTTGAACTGGTATTTTACCAATTTTAGCATTCAGCAATCCTTCCTCCTTATTTAGATCTCGTTTTTGTATGGTTAAACTCGATTGCATGCGCAATAAACTGGTTTGTACATTATTTTTTAAGGAAGCTATTTGTTGATCCATTTTTACTACAGAAGGATTTTCAGTGGTAGCTGATTTTAAAATCCGATTGCGATCCAAAACCAATTGATTGTAAGAACCAATTAATCCTGACGTACTGTTATCATTGGAAATAATATTTGTAGGTAATAAATCGGAATTATCACTCTTCTTAATAAAGTTCAACATGGAAGACACCACATTCAGTTGAATCTCCGTTTCAATTCCTTTTTTGTCATATTCATTAGACCCCTCAATAAACAACTTCGCTTCCGACTCAATATCTGTCAGTTGGTTTGTTTTTTTAAATGTTTGTACATCTTGCTCTACACCATCTAATTCTTGCGTAATTAGTTTCAGTCTATTTGCAATAAAGATGGAGGTATTCTCCGAAATAAAATTTTTGTCTTCGGCAGCATCATCATTATATATTTGAATCATAGTATCAAGAAAATCCTCTGCTTTTTTAATGACAGGATCCTTAATTGATATTCCAACCACACTACTGGTTTTACTAACCGTTGAAATTTCAAGATTTTGTCTAAACTCATCTACTACTTCGTCAAATGGAATAATCAAAATCTTCAATATGTGTAACCCTTCTTTAAAAAATACACGATTTGATGCTGATTTACTTATTACAATAGAACCATAAGCTGTAGGAATGGGGGTATTGTATTTAAAATTCCTTTTCGAGCCTAAAAGAAATTTAGCACTACCGTTTGTTTCTTCGACCGCTAATTCAAAAAAATCGCCTTTCCCATCTATAAAAGTAAAAGCAACTGGGTCTTTATAAAACTTCCCTTTATCATTTATAACCTGAACTTGAATTGGACTAGTATCATAAATTTCTTTATCAACAATATTCCCTTTTACAAAAAAACGAATATTTAAATTGAGTTTTCTAACCGTACTTTCCAATAAGCTTCTTGACTTTAGAATCTCAATTTCATTGTCCACATTATTGACCATACCACCACCCAATCCCATATCCGCAAAAGCAGAAAGCTCCGAAAGCATCCCTCCTTTTTTCTCATCTTTTACTAAGACAGAAGTTGTAGCCTTATATTGTGGTACAGTGTATCTTAAATAAGCAAAGGCTCCTGCTAAACAAATAATAACTGCTAATACAAACCATTTCCAATGCAAGAGGTATTTATCTAAGAACCCTTTTAAATCAAAATCATTTTCGTACTCCTCCTCGAAATTATTTTCCATGTAAAAATTAGTTATAAACGTATTATTAATGTTATTAAAGCAATCAGTAAAGAAGTCGCTGAAATTATAACGCCTGTATTAGGACCAATCGCCGCGCCATTAATCTTATTTTTATTCGGTTCCACGTACACTACATCATTTTGAGCCAAATAATAAAAAGGAGAATTAATAAAATCAGCTTGGGTAATATCTACCCTATTATAGGATTTCACCCCATTGACCTCTCTGATAATTAATATGTTATTTCTTTTTCCATAAATAGTCAAATCCCTAGCTTTAGAAATAGCCTCTATCAATGTAATGCGCTCTGAATCTACAGAATAAATGCCTGGTGAAGAAACTTCTCCTTGTACTGAAAACTTGAAATTCATAATGCGCAGATTAATAATCGGGTTTTTAATATAAATCCCAATTTTTTGCTGTAGCATTAATAAAACATCAGTCCGACTTAATCCGCCTACTTTTAATTTGCCTAAAACAGGAAATTCGATAAATCCACTGGCATCTACTAAATACAACTGCTGTGTTTGTTGTCCGGTAACCGCATCTTGTTTTCCTGAATATTGAATTGCAACTGATTTTAAATTGAAAGGGGCTGCAATTTCAGGATCCTCGGCAGAAACAATAATCATCAACAAATCATCAGGTTGAATCTTGACTTCGTAAGAAGTCAACTCCGCCTGGCTTTTTAGATTTTCGATATTCTGATAATAAACAATATCCTTTTTTGGAGTACAAGAGAATAGCAATATCAGTAATAGAAATGGAGTTATTTTCTTTAATAAAGAAAGGTATATCATATGTGATTTATTTTTAAAGGCCACAAATATAGGCATTATTTTTTTTATTAGCGATTAAAAAGAATTGCCAAGCTACGGTTCAATCTTCATTGTAAAATGGACAACAATTACTGCCTATTGGCTAGCCACTCTTAGTCTACGAGCACAATAGTTTTAAAAAAACGTCAACCGATTAGCATGATAAACAATGAGTGAAATTTTGCTCCTAATTACGGCCTAGCATTCACAAAACAGGATTACTGAATACTGTAGATTATTATTTTTCACTTCTCACTAAATACGCTTCTCAATAGCTTGAACACTTATTACTGCAAACTGAACACTGATTACTGAACACTGCAAACTGATTACTGAACCCTAATAAGCCTTCTCCTCTCCTTTAAACACATTAAAAACAGTAAGATAAATAATTTTCAGGTCTAACAGCAAGCTCCAGTTTTCAATATACCAAATATCATGATCCACACGGTCTTTCATATCAATTAACTCCTTAGTTTCCCCACGATACCCATTCACCTGTGCCCAACCCGTTATGCCTGGTTTGGCATAATGACGCACCAGATAATTATTAATTAATTCCGAATACTGTTGGGTATGCTTTAGCATATGGGGGCGTGGACCCACCACAGACATGGTACCCCAAAACACATTAAAAAACTGAGGCAATTCATCAATATTAGTTTTACGCATAAATGCCCCTATTTTAGTCACCCTACTATCTCCTTTTGTAGCTTGTTGGTGATCTGAACTAGCATTTACCTTCATGGTTCTAAATTTCCAACAAAGAAAAGATTCATTTTCCCTACCGGATCGTTCCTGTTTAAAGAATGCAGGTCCAGGAGAATCTAATTTTATTAAGAACACTATAATAGGAAACAACCAAGGAAAGATTAATACGATGACCAAAAAAGAAAAAACAAGATCGAAGCCTTTCTTAAGCAATAAATTAAAAGTGAGTTCTAAAGGTTCTTTACGGAGCATCAATACAGGTGTATTTTCATAAAAACTAATCTCCACCTTTCTAGATTTGGTATACAGTTGAAAATCAGGCAAAAACTTGATCCGAACCATATGGCGTTCACAAAGAGCCGTCAATTCGTTAATTATTTTTATATTATCTATATGAAGAGCTATATACATCTCATCTACTTTTTCCTTTAGTAGATACTCTTTGATTGCATTAAAATCACCCAAAATAGGAGCCGATATAAAGGCAAAAGGATCCACCCTATCATCAAAAAAACCCAAAACGCGATACCCATAAGTCAGGTCTTTTGATAAAATTCTACGAATGCGTTCCCCAGTATCATTCGCTCCAATAATAATCACATTTTTAAAATTATATCCTTCTGCCCGAATATACTTTAACAACTTCATGAAAATGACACGAGATACAAAAAGTAACATAAAAAAAACAACATAAAAATAAAAAATGCGCAAACGAGAAACTTCAGAATATTTTAAAACCAATACAAACCCAGCAATCAGGGCCGAATGAATAACAACCATTTTAATCATTCGAATCAATATGTTCTCAATCCGTTCGACACGAACAATCCGATAGGAGTCATTATAGAGTAATAATCCAATCCAAAACAGATTGGACAATAAAGAAATGGTTCGTACCTCTTTGATATCAATTCTATCAAGACTATCATATCGTAATAAAAAAGAAAGTACAATAGCTAGATTCATTAATAACACATCCCAAATTAAAAAACCAAGTTTAAAATAGCGAGAAAAACGGTAAACAGCTAAATTTTGTAAAATTGACATAAAAAATGTAAGAATTAAATAAATTTAAAAAAGGAATTCAAGTTAAATTGAAAGTTGTAATTAAACAAATTATTTTTTTAAATATTGTAGTAAAGCTTGCAATTTCTTTTGAAAAACGGCACGAATCGGACTAATATTATGATACTTATAAATCCTAAAATCTTCTAGTAGCACCTCAAAGGCTCTTGAATAACTGGTACTTAAACCTCCCATTCTCATTTTAACGATATACTCATCCAAATAACTCAGTTTAATTTTATACTTAAATAAATAACGCAATAGAAACTCAGTATCTGAGGCAATGTTAAAATTCAAATCATATCCTCCGTATTTTTCAATAAGAGATCTCTTTAAATAAACCGTAGGATGCAAAGGCAACCAACCCGATTTTAAATTATCAAAATTATAGGCTCCTCCTATTCTGTTGCGAACCAACTTTTCGTCAGCATCATTCGTAACGTAAATTCCATTCCCGTAAATCCCTTCAGTTTCCAATTCATTCTCAAATTTGGCTACAATTTTAGAAACGACAGTGGAATCATAAAACACATCATCCGAATGCATCAAACCAACAATATCACCTGTCGCCAGATATAAACCCTTATTGATAGCATCGTACATTCCTTTATCGGGTTCTGATCTATATGTAGCGATTTTCCCAGAATAAGACTCAATAATTTCTTTTGTCCCATCAGTTGAATTTCCATCGATAATGATGTATTCTATATTTGGATAATCTTGCCCTAAAACACTCTTTATTGATTGCTCAATTGTAGCTTTACGATTATAACAAATAGTAATGATAGAGATGCGCATAATTTTATTTTTTACCAACGATTTTTAATTAATTGTGCGGGGTTTCCTCTGAAAACTCCATTTTCTTCTAGCGATTGCGTAACCACTGAACCTGCTGAAACAACTGAATCAATACCAATCGTTACATTAGGACCTACAAAGACACTAGCACCTACCCAACACCCATCTTGAAGAGTAATTGGCCCATTGCGATACGGCATCGACGGTATTTTATAATCATGATTCCCTCCACAAAGGAAAGCCCGCTGGCTAATACACACACTATTACCAATGGACAGCAACTCAAAATTTAATAAAAAAGCTTCTTCTCCAATCCACACATGATTACCTACTACTAACTTCCATGGAAAATGGATATTAACTCTAGGTTTTATTACAACACCTTCACCTATAATTGCACCAAAAAAACGCAAAACTATTATCTTAAATGTAGATGGAAAAGGAATTGCCGAAAGAAAGAAAACTACCTTCACCATATACCAAATTATTTCTTTTAATTTACTTGACCCACGATCTATACCTTTAGAATTAAATTTGTCTAATCTAACTTTTGACATAAATATTTATTTATGATTTTTTATGAATAATACTTCGGACTGGAAAGCATCTAATTTTATTTCTTTCGAAAACACATCTCCATTTATAGAAGTATATTTGCCATTACCAATTTTTACTAGTTTAATTGTATCTGATGGATTTGAAATTAATATTGAATTATTTGTATTAACAAAAAAATTATTATCAGAACTACTCGAATGGTTTAATGAAGTAATCCATTCAGCCATTGTAAAAATATTTTTGTTTTTGTCTTTTGAAAAAAAACTTATGTTTATTTGATTTGCAGTAGAGCTACTTACGAAATAGTTATGTTTAAAAACCCCAATATCAGATGCCGTATATTTCTTAGTATATTCAGAATTAAACATTTTATGAGAAGAACTTGCGTTTTTTGATGAAATAAACACATTTGAATCAATAGTTAATTTTGGAGAAGAAGAGGGGTGCCCCGCTATATAGAATTCACTTAGTCCACAATTAGAAACTATGTTTTTATATATTAAATTATTCCCTGCAGTATAATTGATAAATAAACCTGATCCATTAATATCAAAAATAGTATTATTCTTAACAATCACATTATGAGAGCCTACATCTATATAGATTCCATTAGCTAAATTTCTACTTGATGGCGCCCCTTGCAACTCACCTATAGTGTTTGAAATAAAATTACTTTCTATTATAGTACCCCCAACATCGTTTATATTATTATTCAAATAAATACCGCCACTATCATTAAGAGAGATACAAGTACTATCAATAATATTATATCTTATCAAATTATTTATCCCTGCAGAAATAATTCCTGAATATCCTGTATTCTTTATTGTATTATTTTCAATTTTGGAAAAAGATGCATTACAATCAATACCTATAAAAACTTTACTTTTAGCATATGACTCATCTCCAATGTCATAAATATTATTATTAGAAATTTGAAGGTTATTATTTGTTTTATCAGCAAATATTCCAGTCCACGCTATATTATAAAGTTTACAATTATTAATTTTAGAATTTACGACATTATATAAACTTATTCCATTTCCTACTATATTAGAAACCTCAATATTCTCTACCAATATATTATTTGAATTTGAAATATTTACTGCACTTTTAGCAGTATGCTTCAACTCCAAATTTTTTAAAATTATACCGCTGCACCCTGAGATTTCAATATTATAGTAATTCTTAATATATTTAATTCTATTTACATTTGGGTTATTTTTATCTTTCAGTAATAGGATACCTTTAGATGAATTATAACACCATTCACCTTGTTTATCAATTGCATCCTTAGTATTTACTATAAAAAAACCAAATCCTTTATTTAATTTTTTAATAGATTGTGTACCGTTTATTGTAATTATATTCCCCCTACTATTCAAAATTTTTGTTCTCACCATTCTAAATCGTTCAGCACGAATAACAACTTCAAATCCAGACAAATCTCCCAAACCTTGCAATTGTTTTGAACTAAAACTAGAATTCCCACCTACACTATCCATAAAAAAATAACCACTGCCAGTTTCTTTATTGGGCATTCTACTAATTGGCAACAATTTATCATCACGTACCAATCCGTTAATATTTTGTGGCTTCTCAGTAATAAAAGTATATTGCCAGATATCATTAGACAATTTAACCCATTTATTATTTAAAATTTCCTCTCCAGAAAATATGGGTTTATTACCCTCACCGTAACTATCAATTGAAATATTATTACTCTGCAATTTTAAGGTACCAAAAAAAACATCCCCTCTATGAAAAAGTATTCTATCACCTTCTGAAAATTTAAAACTATTTATTTTAAGAATACTATTCCATGATGCCAACTGACTTATTCCAGAATTCACATCTGAGCCACTATTTGAAACATAATATGCTTTACTCCATATATTATAGTGAATAAAAAATAAAAAAAATAAAAAAAATTTTCCCATATTTTTTAGTATTAACCCAAATTAGTTAAATATTTCAAACTAATTATTTAATTTTTAAAGGTTTATTCCTAACGTTTTTCAAAACTTTCCCATTAAGCATTTTAGTATGTTCTTGTTCACTTTCCAATGAATCAAATCTATTTCTTAAAAATTTTGCCGGGACTCCTCCAAAAATCACAAATGAACCAACATCTTTGGTCACAACAGATCCTGCAGCTATAATACTCCCATCTCCTATGGTCACCCCAACCATAATTATTGCATTTGCACCGATCCAAACATCGCGACCTATTTCAGTTCTTTTAAGCTGTGGCCTACCTGAAAATGTCGAAGGCATACCTGGTATATTAAAGTTATGGTCATCACCAATTATCTGAACATTTTGAGCTAACATACTATATCTGCCAATACTAACTCCAGGATAAATTAATGAATTTTTACCTATAAAAGCATATTCTCCAGCAATTAAATCAGGACTTATTTTACATTTACCCCCGATATTGAATGTAGGATGTACAAATTTTAATCCATATAAAAAACGAATCTTAATCCTTTTATATAACCTGTATAGCGATGCCAATGAATCACTATTTTTTAAGGCACTTATCACTCCCATTATAATTATTTTAGCACCGAATTAAGTACGCTGGCCTGATAATGCGGATTATAATGTAAATCTACAACATCAAAACACCTTTGCATTACCGTTTCATTTTTTGAAGGATTATTTAATAACCATTTCTCAATGGTTTCGGCCAGACTTTGCAAATCATCAAACCTATATAAATCACCAGTAGAACCTGGAACTAAAGCCTCTATTTCAGGCATTTGTACATTGAGATTATCATGAGATATTACTGGAGTTCCATAGGATAGAGAGTGTATCGCAGTTAGACCAACTTCTCCCGGCGTGACACATAAGTCCGCATTCATAAGACAATAACTATTAATTTTCTCGTCATAAATAGCTCCTAAAAAGCATACATTAGTTTCCAACCCCAAATTCTTACTAATTGACATTAAATTATCTTTCTCTACCCCATCACCTATAACCAATAAATTAAAAAAATTTCTGTTAAATTTCTTCTTTAACATACTTTGTGCTTCTATAAGCATATCAATTCTCTTAGTATAATTTAATCTTCCTATAAAGACAACCACAGGTAATTTAGTGTTATTAAAATAATTAAACCTATATTCATCTATTTGTTCTATCTTAAAATCCGCCCTATATTTAAGGCTTTTAGCGTAATCTAAGGAATTATAAATAACATGTATATTATCAGGACTTTTAATCTTAAAATTATTCAGAATATTTGCAGATCTATTACCATATAAGAAAAATCCGTTTGATATTTTATAAAAAATAAAAAGTTTTATATAGTCAACAAATCCAATTTTATCAGTATAGACACCATGCATCCAAAAATAAACTTTCTTTCTTTGCAACCTAACTATACTTGCACCTATCCAAGTTGAAATATGGTATGGCGATCCTAAAAAAATATATGAGTCATATTTATTTTTAAGAATTTCACTAATTAAACCAGATTGCCAAAGAAATTTCTTTTTAAACAACCATTTGTTATCTAAAAATTTCCATCGTAATCCTCCTTCTTTAATACTTAATTTAGCAATGGATTCATTAACAGTTTTTATGTCAATCTCACTATCTTTTCCTGAATAAATTGTAAACTCAACCAATTCACTTTTCATTAATTCTTGAAAAATAGGTAAGCGATACAAAGCAATATAATGATAGATGATAACTGTTTTATTCATGTTTTTTACCATTGAAAATATAACTTATACGGTATAACACCACCCCTATTTGTTATTAAATTATAAATAAAATAGACTAGTGCATATATTATTACTGCAAACAACAAATTAGTCCTTTTCTTACCGTTATAAAGAAATATTAAATTTGTAAGTAATATTATTTCAAACGAAAAAAAATACAACACAAATCGAGAAACTAAAGAAATTGAAATAAATAAATTTGCGATAATCAATCCGAAAAAAAATAGATTTTTATAAATTTTTTTTGCTTCTGGCAAATAATAAAAAATGATGCAACACATAATGTTTTTAGGTACTAAAAAAAGATATACATTTAATCTATTAACATCCACATCCACTTTATAATCTGCATAGTGTGCATATTTTTCAAAAGGCAACAACATAATCAAAGATCTAGCTTCATCTGTAATACCCAATATCCCAATACAAAAGGTAACTAATAAAGAAATCAGCATTTTCTTATTGCTTACTTTTATATAATGAGCCAAAATAGCAAAAGGTATCAATGCTATTGACGAATAATGAAGCACCGCAAACAAAAGTGCACTAAATATAGATTTTACCTTTTTGTTTTCAGAAAAGAAATATACTGACAATAAAAAGAATGAAGTCGCTAAACCTTGCTTTATTAAACTAAATGATAAACTATAATAGAAAAGTAAAACATATAATAAAATTGCAAAAATGGGAGATTTCGTTTCTTTTCTTAGAACATAAAAAAAAGAGAATATTGTAAAAAAAGAGACTATTGCAATTAAAAATTCAAAACTACCGCTAAAACTTTGCATAAAAATATTCAAAAATAACCATCCGATTTCAAATTTGTACAGTAAATAGGAGAGAGGTACATTTGAAGATATCTCATACAAATAAGCTGTTTTATATGCTACATAGTCTATTCCTACAGTTTGAGCTCTAAAAACACTAACTATAAAAAGCAAAATAAAAGGCAGAAACAAATTAGTCTTCCTGTCAAATGCTAAAACCCCAAGAAATACTGCAATAAATATATAAATACCCATTTAATTCAATAATCTGAAATACGTGTTTATAACAATAATACTATTTAAAAATAGATTCTAATTGATTTTTAAAAATCACTTTTTGCGCTTGATTTACATCAATAATTCGACTTTTTAGATTCACTTTTGATGAATAAATAAATTTAATTTGATTAGACGATAGATCGCTATAAATAAAATCTTCTAATCCAATACTTTCGTAAATATCTTTTATTTTTATAGTTTTAGCATTATCATCTATTAATGCCATCGGTATTGAATTGTAACTTTGAGCTAATAATAACACATGCAATCTATTACTTAAAACAGCATCAACATCTTTATAAAAGTCTCGCTGTTCCCATGTTAATGCTCCCTTTCTAAAACTAACATTAGGCATCTCTTTGAATAAATTATATAAATTTTCATTATATAAACAATCTCTCTCTACCTGATAAAAAAACTCTATTTGATAACTTTTATTGGAATAAAAAACTATCATTTCTTTAATCGATTTTACAATTTTTTCATGTAAAACACCATTTTCTAAATCTCTGAATGAAACTCCTACTTTATTTTTTTCACTAGATTTATCTTCACTATTCATTAAAAAGCATAAATCTGGCACATAACCAACATTTGAAATTTGTAATTCTTTAAAAATTTCAACATTTTTTTTACTTCTCACGAACATCCTTTCTAGAACAAAAGAGAATTTTCTAAAAACCCAAGCATCAAATTTAGACTTTACAATCAAATCATTTCCTATAAGATATGATTCAGCCCCTTTTCGTTTCATAATAAAAAATAAATAATAAAAGATTAAATATCTTATTTTATCATTTACAGTTTTCGCTCCTCCAAACGGACCAGGGCTTTTAAAAAGATGAGAATATTTATTATGTTTTATAAAAGGAACTAAAAGAAGGCCTTTTCCTTTGAAGCTAAAATTACTAATTGCGCTTAATTCAAAAGTATTCGGATGTTCAAGTAATATTTTTTTGAAATCAGCAGGAACTTTTTTAGTATCTAAATAGACATTTCCATAATTAGCTAATTCATCTATTAGGCATTTATTAATCAATAAATCACCCATATTATCATATTGGGTAGCTATGATGTAAAGAATTTTTTTTTTCATATATTCGAATCCAAATTTATTATCTTAATAATAATAAAGACTTTGTAAAATCGCTATAATTTCTCTCAGCATTGAAATTCACATTCCAATCCGTTTTTATAATATTTTGAGTGAAATTAGAATTTATAATCTTGTCTATTCCTTCAACTACGTCTTTAATTGTAGGGTCTGACACCAATAACACACCATTATTGTCATTTACAATCTCTCCACTTCCACCTACATTTGTCGCTATAACTGGAATACCAAATGACTGTGCTTCCATAATAGACACAGGGATACCTTCTGAAGAACTTAAGTTAATAAACACATCTACAGTACTTGTTTTGTAATAATGATAAATTTGACTGTTTTCTACATTCCCCATTAGCTGTACATCTAGATTAGGGTGTTTAATCAACGTTACTTCACTTTCAATTTTGCTTAATACTGACCCATCCCCAAAGTGAACCCACTTAACGTGCAAATCATTATGAAATTGCGCAAAATCACAAATTGATTTAAAAATCAAATCAACTCTTTTCAGAGGCTCTACCCTTGAAACTGATACTATAGAGAAGCTTCCCTTTTCTGAACGAATCGATATTCCACCTAGATCAATAACCCCTAATTTTGCTACAGCAATTTTTGAACTAAAATATTTGCCTTCTAGATAGTTCTTGCCATCATTTGAAATACTGTATACAGTATCAATTTTTTTTAAAACAAAATCTCTGTAAGGCCAAAAGCTTATTGTAGAATCCAAACCTTCATAAATATCAAATCTATGAGCTCTTGAAACTATTTTGAAATCGAAATCATGATCGCTTCTCAAATTAATAAATGCATGAGGAGCTTCGTTAAGCCAATATGTATAAACGATTGAACTATCAAGAGTATTCCTTTGATTCAAAAAAAATTTGCTATAAGATACAAAACTTGAAGAATACTTGAAAAGTAAAAAAACATCCTTAATCGATTTAATTCTATCTTTATAATCTAGAATTGATTTCCAAAAAAAACTCGAGAAAATTGTTTGAAAAAATCTTTTCACTTTGTTTTGAAAGTGAAAAGAAAAGTCATCAATAACATTTACATTTTTTGGAACTTCTCTTTTAAGAACACCAATTTGTGAGGGATATATGCTAATTTCATCAAAATGCTGAGCAAGAAACTTTATCTCCGTTTCTAAAAAAGCTTCCGTGGTATAATATGGAAATCTACGTGTTATTAAAACAAGTTTTTTCATAATTGTATTCTTTAAAAAAAAATTAAGAAGCTACAAAATCATCACATTTTTTTGCTAATTCTTCAGAAAAAGATTTATAAAGCTCTTTATTAACTGGCAGATTATCTAGACTTATCTTCCCTTTTAAATCAAAATTTCTTGTGACATTTCTTTTGGTATCAATGTCAATTCTATTAAAAAAGTCAATTAAACCTTCAAACCTACTTGTAAATTGATTATTATACCCTTCGAAACCACCATTTAAAAAGACTACAGGTGTCCCCATAGCGATACAAGGAAGTGCACAATGTATTCTTGATGTAATAACTAGTTTAGCATTGCAAAGCTTTTTCAAATATTCATCAGCAATAATAAAACTATCGTCAACAGAAGTTAGTGGCATCATTTGATTTATCATTTGAGCACGATCTAGAATTTCTTTACTAAAATTATTTTTTAAAATATTTCTCTTCAAAATAAATTCCGTAAACCTCCCTTTAGTTAATCTACTTAATAACTTTCTAGGATTCTTCAACATAGATTTCAAAGACCAATAATGAAATAAAGGATCAACAATATAAATATCATCAGTGACTTTTTCTCTTTTATATGTTTTTCCTAATGTTAGAGTCAAACAGCCAGAAAAATAAGCATCTACTCCTTTAGATTTCAATAATCTTTCAGTTGTTTTATCTCTACAGCCAATAGGCTGGTGTTTAATAAAATGCGCTATACTTTTTTCTGTTGTCATCCCTTCAGCCACAGAAGCATTTATATGCATAGAAACATACAATGGATCAATATTAACGGAAGGCGGCCAATTTTTAGCATTATGCATATACCAACCATTCATAATCATTTTTAAATCGTCCCCAGAATATGAATTTAGCTCCTCACGATCAATATATTTATCTACATGTGGCAGAAATTGTTTTGCAGCAATTGCTTGCACAAAATCTCCAATATTTGTTAATGGTCTAGAACAGGCCATCAAACCATACTTATTGTTTTTCATTTTAACGATTTTTTATTAATTTTAATTTTAATTTTTTTAAATACGAAACATTTAGATAAATAAATATTCCAATTGACGTAATACAACTCAAGATAAACAGATAATTATTCTCATAGAAATTAATACAACTTATTATAAAAAATACGAAGGATAAAATCACAATCAGTTTCAATGGAAATGTCACAGGGAAAAATTTTTTAGTTTGTTCAATACGAATTACTAACATTACAAGATAACCCAATAAAATTGCTAAAGAGACGCCATACAACCCCATAGGCTTTACAAGTATAAATGAAATAATTAACGTAACTATTCCTCCCAACATTGATGAAACAAAAGCTCCTTTTGTCCGTCTACTTCGCAAATAACCTACGCCGTAAAAAGCTGATAATGCCTGCATAAAAACAGCATAGAGCAAAATTGGCATATATTTCCAAGACTCAAAAAAATCTGGACTTACCAAATGGGTCATAAGAAATTTAGATAAACACGATAAAATTATTATTATACCAAGTAAAAGTTTAACATATTGATCTAATATAGTACCTGACTCTTTACTAATATCCCCTGAACCATTAGACAAAATAGCCTTTTCTTGCCATGCCAAGTTAAAGACATTTGACAACATCATTATAATTGTTGGGTACTTATATGAAATGGCAAATATTCCATTTTGCTCAACACCCAAATAAAGCAAAATAATATACCGTGTAGAAGACCCAACAATCCACCAACTTATACTATTAGGCAGCAGCGGTAATGAATAATTTATTAACTCTTTCAAAACACTTAAATCAGGTTTTTTGAATTTGAAAAACTTGAACCATTTATTTTTATATAATAATAATATTAAAACAATAAACACTGCAATAATATTACCTAATAATACCCCCTCAACTCCAAACTTAAAAACATATAAAAATAAAATTGTAGTAAAAACATACAATAGAGAATAAATAACTCCAGTTGCGGCATAAAGTTTATTATTCCCAATCCCTCTTGTTCCTTGCTGTAATGTTGGAAGAATAATCTGGAAAACAGATAAAACATATAAATAAGCACCATACTCAATTGTAAATATTATATTGAGTATGAAAAATATTATCGAAAAAACAATTATGTTGAAAAATAATAGGAAAAATACATTTTCGAAAATAGCTTTCGATTGTTCTTTACCAGGCGAATCTAAAAGCCATCTCAATAAAGATGCATCAATTTGGAAACTAACAAACGGAACAATAAAAAAAATGGTAGTCATAATTAAATCATACTCTCCTATTTCTTTTTTAGAAAGTGTATAAGTCATAACAAAAACTAAAAGAAAAGATAGGATTTTCGATGAGAAATTACCAACCATGTATACTGCAGTAAGTTTTGTTAAACTTGAACCTTTATTTGTTTCTATTTTTTTCAATATTTAATATTATTTTTACCTACTACAAGATCAATTTATTGCACTATTTTTAATATAATTAATATGACGTTCATTATATTTTAAAGCAGTATAGCCATCTACTTTTACGTAGTAATCTTTACTAATACAATTTCAAATCACTCGCTACCATCTCTTTAACCAAGGCAGCTAAATCATATTGTGGTTTCCAACCCAACTGCGTCTTCGATTTGGTAGGATCCCCTATTAATAGATCTACTTCAGTAGGACGGTAATATTCAGGGTCTACACGAACCACCACAGTACCTATTTCTAACTGATACAAAGGATTGTTGCATGCAGCTACTTTAGCAGTTTCACTTTCTTGCTCTCCTTCAAAAGTCAATTCAATACCTACTTCAGCAAAAGCCATTATAATAAAATCTCTAATGTAGGTAGTCACACCTGTTGCAATAACGTAGTCTTCTGGAACCTCTTGCTGTAAAATACGCCACATTGCTTCTACATAGTCCTTGGCATGACCCCAATCCCTTTGTGAATTAAGATTCCCTAGGTAAAGACAATCCTGCTTGCCTTTAGCAATTGCTGCCGTTGCCATCGTGATTTTACGGGTTACAAAAGTTTCCCCACGTCTTGGCGATTCATGATTAAAAAGAATTCCGTTACAAGCAAACATATTATAGGCCTCACGGTAGTTTTTAGTAATCCAAAAACCATAAATCTTAGCCGCTCCATAAGGAGAACGGGGATAAAATGGGGAATTTTCATCATAAAACCCTTTTGCATTTTTATTCTCTGCTAACCCTCCATACAATTCAGAAGTAGAAGCTTGATACACTCTTGTTTTTTTTCCTAAACCTAAAATTCGAACCGCCTCTAAGATTCTCAACGTTCCCAATCCATCTACATTGGCAACATATTCAGGTGAATCAAAAGATACCTTTACATGAGACATCGCTCCTAAGTTATAGATTTCATCGGGTTGTACTTCCTGTATGATTCGTATAATATTAGTTGAGTCCGTCAAATCTCCATAATGCAATTTAAAATTAACATGGGCTTCATGTTGATCTTGATAGATATGATCAATACGCTGGGTATTAAAAGAAGACGCGCGGCGTTTCACACCATGAACCATATATCCTTTTTCCAATAATAATTCTGCTAAATAAGATCCATCTTGACCCGTGATTCCTGTAACTAATGCTACTTTTTGTGGTGTACTATCCATGATTTTATTGCTTGTTGTTCGTGTATTTTTTATACGATGGTGAATCGTTTATTTGGTTAATTGTTTAATCGTGTGTTGTGATTGAAATTTTGTTATACGATGGTGAATCGTTTATTTGGTTAATTGTTTAATTGGTTAATTGTTTAATTGGTTAATTGGTTAATCGTTTATTTGGTGAACTGGTTATTTGGTTAATCGTTTAATCGTGTGGAAATATTTAAACCTTTCCTAACCGATTAAACTTTTCCTAACCGATTAACCTTTTTAAACAATTAAACTTTTTAAACTTTCTTCTTCAACGTCTCTTTATTATTGATTTGATATTTATAAAGTGAATTCAATTTATTTAGAATAGCATCCAGTTTTATTCTAAGTTCCGTATATCTATCTTCATTAATATATTTCATATCCAAGGCTGTATTCAAATGATCTATCGTTTCTAGCGCCGTTGAATAGGACATATTAGTAAAATGTGCCTGATCAAAATTAGAAGATCTTCCAGAACCCTCCGCTAAATTAGCAGAGATACTCGCTGATGACCTATTAATTTGACTGATTAAATCAAATCTTTCTTCTTTTGGAAACCCTTGACTCATCAACTTTATATCAATTTTGAACTTTCTGGCCAGTTGATATACTTCTAATTTTTCGAAAGAATAGATGTGGTAGCTCAAATCGGTTATTTGGTTAATTGGTTATTTGTTTAATCGAACTAATGGTTAATTGCTGAATCGAACAAAAGTTTAATTGGTGAACTGATTATTTGTTTATTTGGTGAACTGGTTAATCGTTTAATCGAATGTAAATATTTAAACTTTTCCTAACCAATTAACCTTTTCCTAACCAATTAACCTTTTTTAACCAGTTAACCTTTTCCTAAACGATTAAACCTTTACTAACTGCTTAACCTTTTTCCTAACCGATTAAACGATTAACCAGTTAATCCTTCCCTACATCTTCACTTCCTTAAATTTATCGATATTCTCTAAAAACCAAGTATACGTCTTCTGTATCCCTTCTTCTAATTGCACTTGATGTTTCCATCCCAAAGCATGCATTTTAGAAATATCCATTAATTTTCTTGGTGTACCATCTGGTTTAGTACGATCCCAAATAATTTCTCCTTGATGTCCAATTATCTTTTGAATCGTTTCTGCCAATTGCTTGATCGTTAAATCCTCTCCAGTCCCTACATTATATAAATAATCAGGTAGTTTGTTTTCTAATGCAAAAACAACTGACTGTGCCATATCATCTACAAAAAGGAATTCGCGCATAGGTGTTCCGCTACCCCAAAGAGTAACTGGCGCATTATTATTCATTTTTGCTTCATGAAATTTACGCATCATCGCAGGTAAAACATGCGAAGAAGTTAAATCAAAATTATCGTGAGTCCCATACAAATTAGTAGGCATTAGGCTTACATAATCTTTATTGAATTGTTTTCGGATGGCCTGACAGGCTTTTACCCCAGTTATTTTTGCAATCGCGTACCATTCATTGGTGGGTTCTAAAGTATCCGTCAATAAATATTCTTCTTTTAAAGGTTGTGGAGCTAGTTTAGGATAGATACAAGAACTTCCCAAAAAGATAAATTTCTCTACATCAGACTTCATTGCTGAGTCGATTAGATTATTCTGGATTTGCATGTTTTCCATAAGGAACTGATACGGAAAATCATTGTTGGCCAATATCCCTCCTACTTTTGCAGCAGCATCAATAATCACTTCAGGTTTTTCTTTAGCCATAAAAGCAGCCACTTCTTGTTGGTTTCTTAGATCCAACTCCTTACTGGAAGATCCAATAAGATGGGTATACCCTTTTTCAATAAGAGTCCGCCAAATAGCGCTCCCTACCATCCCGTTATGTCCGGCAATGTATATTTTAGTGTCTTTATTCATAATTTTTTAATTCAATAAATCAGAGTTAGCTCTTTCGAGTGCACTATAAACACTCTTAACATCTTGAGAAAATTCTTTTTTCAAAATTAAATTAGCTGTTGGCGTATAAACAAATATGGTATCTTTAACTCCAATGAAAGCAGTATAGTTGTTAGTACCAATCACCATATTTCCGTTTTCATCTACTTTATGCCCAATAGTCAATAAATAATCGTAAACCGATTCAAATGAGCCCAAATCAGACCACGCAAATTGGGATCCAACTACTTTAATTTTTTTACTTCTCTCCATTACTGCATAATCAATACTAATAGAAGGAATATCCATGGATAAATCCAAATCTAAATTCCCTGCTTTATTATTTTCCCAAGCAATTTTCGACTTTTCATATACTTCAGGGTGGAAAGATTTTAGTTCTTCTAATAATACACTGGCTTTAAAACAAAACATTCCACTATTCCACAAAAAGTTCCCTTTAGAAATAAAGGCGGCAGCGGTAACTTGGTTTGGTTTTTCTCTAAAAGAAATGACATCATCTCCTTTGCGCTCTATATACCCATATCCAATTTCTGGTTTTGTTGGTACAATTCCAAAAGTAACAATATACCCATTTAATGCCTTATCAACAGCTTCATTAATAGCATCTTCATACATTTCCATCTCATCAATGATATGATCTGATGGTGTTACAATCAATATATCATCTGGTTCAGATGCAAAGGCTGCAAAAGCAATAGCTGCTGCTGTATTTCGTGGAGTAGATTCAATTATATCTACATATGCAGTATTCGATTTTTCTAAAACATTCCTACTCAAATGACAATTATCAATATTACCTACCACCATCACCTTATCAGCAATATTTCGGTTGCGGTCCACAGTCATCTCAAATAAAGACTTACCGTCAAAAATATCCAAGTATTGCTTAGGCTGACTTTTACGTGATAAAGGCCATAATCGGCTACCTACTCCTCCAGTAAGAATTACGTGCGTAATTGATTTTTTGTTTTCCATGTTTTATTCTTTATTAGTTGACCGATGTTCGATGACCGATGACCGATGAATCGATATTCGTTGTTCGTTGTTCGTTGTTTGCTTTTCGATGGACGATTTCCGTTTTTTGATTAACGTTTTTCGATTAACGTTTTGCGATGGACGATGGACGGAAAACGATGGACGATGTTCGTTTTTCGAGTACCGTTTTTCGATTACCGTTTTTCGATGGACGATGGACGATGGACGGAAAACGATGGACGATGGACCGTCGTTCGATGACCGTTTTTCGATGGACGAAGGACGATGGACGATGGACGGAAAACGATGGACGATGTTCGTTATTCGAGTACCGTTTTTCTATTACCGTTTTTCGATGGACGATGGACGGAAAACGATGGATGATTACGCAGCTAACGATTTAATTAATTTATACAACATCATTTTTACTCTTTTACACAATTCAAATAAAACATCATATTCACTTTCCGAGAGATATCCTAATTCTTTAGCTAAAAAAAGATGATAATTGGTTTCTTCTAATGACCCTTTTGAAATGTACAAGAACTGAATGAATTCTTTTTTATATTGTCTTGCTTGTCCTTCAATTATATTTGTTGGTACACTACTAGCACTTCTCCTTACTTGACTAGTTAAAGCAAATTGTTCCGATTTAGGAAAATTTCGAGAAGTTCTATATACCGCCAAAGTTAATTGATGCGCTATTTTCCATACTTCTAAATTAGATTCCATGATTTATTGTTATTCGTTGTTCGATTTTCGTTGTTCGATTTTCGCTATCCGTTATTCGATAACCGCTATTTGACTTTAGACGACTGTTCTTCGATGACCGTTTTTCGATAGACGATGGACGGAAAACGATGGACGAGAAACGATTTTCGCTATCCGTTATTCGACAACCGCTATTTGACTTTAGATGACTGTTCTTCGATGACCGTTTTTCGATAGACGATGGACGGAAAACGATGGACGAGAAACGATTTTCGCTATCCGCTATTTGACTTTAGATGACTGTTCTTCGATGACCGTTTTTCGATAGACGATGGACGGAAAACGATGGACGAGAAACGATTTTCGCTATCCGCTATTTGACTTTAGACGACTGTTCTTCGATGACCGTTTTTCGATAGACGATGGACGGAAAACGATGGACGTTGTTCGATTTTCGCTATCCGTTATTCGATAACCGCTATTTGACTTTAGATGACTGTTCTTCGATGACCGTTTTTCGATAGATGATGAACGGAAAACGATGGACAATATTCGATGTTCGATGTACGGAAAACGTTGAACGGAAAACGATTTTTACAATCTTCCATCAACACGATCACCCAAAACTCCTTTTACATCATACAAAATACTATTGGACTTTTGCAATCTTGAAAAATCCAAACTTAAAAATTCAGTATGGGCTACACCTAAAACAATAGCGTCAAACTTCATATTAGGAGTCTCATTTAAAGTAAACAAGTTATATTCTTTAGCAACAGACTTAGGATCAGCCAATGGATCATATATAGTGACAGTAATTCCATAATCTGTTAAGGCAGTAATCACATCCACAATCTTTGTATTGCGAACATCTGGACAATTTTCCTTGAAAGTAATCCCTAGCATTAAGAGCATTGCCCCATTGACCGTAATTCCTTTCTTTATCATTAGTTTTACTATTTGAGAGGCTACGTATTCTCCCATACTATCATTTAAGCGTCTACCTGATAATATAATTTCAGGATGATATCCCATTTCTTGTGCTTTTTGAGCTAAATAATAAGGATCAACTCCTATACAATGCCCACCAACTAAACCAGGTTTAAAAGGAAGAAAATTCCATTTGGTTCCTGCCGCTTCCAAAACGGCCTGGGTATCAATATTTAATAAATTGAAAATTTTAGCCAATTCATTTACAAAAGCAATATTAATATCTCGTTGCGAATTTTCAATTACTTTGGCAGCTTCGGCCACTTTTATGGATGGAGCCAAATGCGTTCCAGCTGTAATCACAGACTGGTATAAACGATTCACTTTTTGCGCCGTTTCTGGTGTAGAACCAGAGGTCACTTTAAGTATTTTATCAACAGTATGCTCTTTATCTCCAGGATTAATTCTTTCAGGAGAATACCCCACAAAGAAATCAACATTAAATTGTAAACCTGAAATTCTTTCTAAAACAGGTACACATTCTTCTTCTGTTACTCCAGGATAAACCGTAGATTCATAAATGACAGTATCTCCACTTTTTAGTAGTTTACCTACTGTTTCACTGGATTTATATAAAGGAGTCAAATCTGGCCTGTTATTTTTATCAACGGGTGTAGGAACGGTTACAATATAATAATTACAATTAGTCACCTCTTTTAAAATAGATGTGCAGTATAGTCCAATGGCGTTAGTAGTATCATTTAAAAGTACCTTAGTTAATGTTGTAGCATCAATTTCAAGGGTGGCATCATAACCTGCTTTTAATTCTTTTACTCTGGATTCATTTATATCAAACCCAATTACAGGATGTTTAGTAGCAAATAATCGTGCTAGAGGCAAACCAACATAACCCAAACCGATAACTGCTATTTTCAAATTTGATTCCATAATTCAACTAATAGATATTAGCTTTTAGTACTATTAATACAACGCTTCGCGATCCATACTCCCAAAAAAGGAGACGGAAAGTGAAATAATTTTAAGTTTGCAAATATAGCTACTTTATATCGGTCTTTTTCTATCTTTTTCATTTGAAAAGGATTCGAAAAACCCCAAAAACCAAACGAAAAAACACAACAATCTTATTATCAACAACATAAAACGAATACACTCCTTTTTAAACAAAAAAATATCACTAAATTTAGTGATATCTTAATATAGATAAAAAGGTGTGTTTCTTGAGTATTCAAACATTTTTCGAATACTGATTTTACAGCTATAATCCTACTTTAAACTCATTTTCAACACCAAACTCAGAACTAATCTTCTCCCCACCCTCAAATAAACATTCAATTACAACTCGATGACCGATGTTCATTGTTCGATTACCGTTGACCGATGAATCGATATTCGTTGTTCGATGTTCACTTTTTGATGGACGGAAAACGGTTAACCATGAATCGATATTCGTTGTCCGCTTTTTGATGGACGAACGGCTCGGGCTGCGGAACCATACTTTGAGGTAGTTTTTAAGCCTTTGATTTGCAGGCTTGAAATCGAAGATTCATGAATACCAAAAAAACAATAACAACCCATGAATATTTTTTTGTTTCTTTTTTAATCAAGCAAAAAAGAAAAGAACTCTTTCAAAAAAACAACTTACTTCTCAAAACTCACTATAACTGAACACTGCTTCCTGAACACTGAATACTCCTTCGCACCACTCCTCTCCCCGCCCTCAAATAAAAAGCATAGAAAAACAACGAAAAAGTGAAGTGGCAGCAGTCCGCGAGTGGAGGACGAAGGACGAACGGCTCGGGCTGCGGAACGGTACTTTGAGGTAGTTTTTAAGCTTTTAATTTGCAGGCTTGAAATCGAAGATTCATGAATACCAAAAAAACAATAACAACCCATGAATATTTTTTGTTTCTTTTGCATCAAGGCAAAAGAAAAGATTCCTTCAAAAAAAACGCACTTCTCACAACTACTTACTTTATACTCATTTTCAGTACACAACCTAATGATTCTAATACAAGAACGTAATGCGTGTTTTTTACTTCCTGAATCACGGCCTCTTGAGCTGTGAAAGGACCAGACTCCAAGGTGATTTTATCTCCAACCTGAAGTGTAGTAATTGCAATATCAATTTTATTAGGCTTGTCAAGCCAGTTTTTTATGGTGTTTATTTCTTCATCACGAACAATAGCAGGCTTACCCAACCAGAATAAATAGCGAACCGATCCAGGCGATTGGAATACTAAATTCCGGTCTTCATCAGCTAAATGAACAAAAACATATGAATTAAAAAGTGGTACTTCTACTTTTTTCTTTCTATCTGACCATTGATGTATTTTTATAATCAATGGACAATAACATTCTACACCAGCTTTAGTTAATTGTTCCGCTACTTTTTTCTCCCATTTCGGTTTTGTATAAACAACATACCAATTCATTCTACAACTTGTATTAAAAAACATTAATCTTTAACGCATTGGATGTAATTATTAAAACTGTTGTTCGAGTTATTTTTTATGTAATGAAACTTATCAAAAAACCACTCGAACAAACGAAAATTATCATCAAAAATAATTACAACCTTAAGAACCAATTCCTTGATAAACAAACCCAATAGATTCTAATTGTGCTCGATCTAATATATTTCTTCCATCAAATACAAAAGCAGGCTTTTGCATCCCATCATAAATTTTTTTCCAGTCATATGCTATAAATTCATCCCATTCCGTCAAAACGGCTATAGCATGTGCAGACGCACAAGCTTCATAAGGATCTGAAAAAGAAGTTACATTGGCACTATTTTTCTCAGAAGTTCTCGTTTCAAGATAATCCAAATCTGCTAGTACTTTTTTAGAAGATACCTTAGGGTCATATACTGCAATTTGTGCTTGCTCATTTATTAAATCATCCGCAATATAAATAGCCGCAGATTCTCTTGTATCGTTGGTGTCTTTTTTAAAGGCCCAACCTAAAAATGCTATTTTTTTATCGGCAACCGTATTATAAAGCGTTTGAACCATTTTATTAGAAAAACGCCTTTTTTGGTGGTCATTCATTATAATAACTTGCTCCCAATAATCAGCCACTTCATGCAAGCCATAGGATTTAGCAATGTATACTAAATTTAAGATGTCTTTTTGAAAACAAGAACCTCCAAAACCAACAGATGCTTTTAGAAACTTAGAACCAATTCTACTATCCATTCCAATAGCTCTTGCTACTTCGTTCACATCAGCACCCGTTTTTTCACAAAGTTCAGACATGGCATTAACTGATGAGATTCGTTGTGCTAGAAAAGCATTAGCTGTCAATTTAGACAATTCAGATGACCAAACGTTTGTAGTTAATATCTTATCTGCAGGAACCCAATTTGCATAAACATCAACTAGTGACTGTATGGCTTTTTGACCCTCTACTGATGTGTCTCCACCTATTAATATTCGGTCAGGATTCAACAAGTCAGTAACTGCAGTTCCTTCTGCCAAAAACTCAGGATTAGAAAGAATCTGAAACTGAACACCATTTCCTGTATTGTCTAAAATACTTTTAATCGCTTCAGCGGTTCTAACTGGCAAGGTTGATTTCTCCACTACTATTTTATTGTCTTTTGCTATACGAGCAATTTGTCTCGCACACAACTCAATGTACTTTAAATCAGCAGCCATTCCTTTCCCTTTTCCATAGGTTTTAGTAGGCGTATTTACTGATATAAAAATAATCTGAGCCTCATCAATTGCTTTTTCTACATTAGTAGAGAAAAACAAATTTCTTCCTCTAGCTTCAGCAACAATATCAGAAAGTCCTGGTTCATATATTGGAATATTATCTACATTCTCATCATTCCATGCCGCAATTCTTTCTTCATTTAAGTCAACAACTGTAACCTGAATATGCGGACATTTTTGTGCAATAACTGCCATTGTAGGACCTCCAACATAACCAGCTCCTATGCAACAAATTTTTGTAATACTCATTTTTAACTTTTTAATTTGTAACTCTATTTATTTTAAAATTTTTATTTCAAATTTTCCCAGTACCAATCTACTGCTTCATGTAATCCTTCTTGCAAAGAATATTTAGGATCATAACCTAACAATCCTTTTGCTTTATCTATACTAGCCAAAGAATGAGGAATATCCCCTTCTCTGTTAGGACCGTACTCTATTTCTATAGTTGCAATTTTAGAATCGTATTTTGATAAATACTCTTTTAAATAACTTACTAAATTATTCAATGTATTTCGATCTCCATAAGCAGTATTATAAACGGTATTAATTGCTAAAGGATTCTGAGTTGTCATAGCCAATTCATTCATTTGGATTACATTATCTATATAAGTGAAATCACGTGAAAAATTCCCATCCCCGTTAATTTTTGGACTTTCATGCTGCATTAACTGCATCACAAATTTTGGTATCACGGCGGCATACGCCCCTTTTGGATCTTGTTTTCTACCAAACACATTAAAATATCGCAACCCAATTGTTTCTAATCCATAGGTTTTACTAAAGATTTCCGCATACAATTCGTTAACATATTTTGTTATAGCATAAGGAGATAATGGCTTCCCTATCACTTCTTCAACCTTTGGTAAACCAACTGAGTCTCCATAAGTAGAGGAACTTGCAGCATAAATAAATCGCTTCACTTTTGCCTCTCTTGAAGCAACCAACATATTCAAAAAACCAGAAACATTAACATCATTTGTCGTAATTGGATCATTAATAGATCGTGGAACAGAGCCAAGGGCTGCTTGATGCAAAACATAGTCAACGCCTTTCACCGCATTCGCACAATCAATTACATTACGAATATCTCCTTCTATTAATTTAAAATTAGGATGATTTATAAAACCCTTCAAATTGTACCTATGCCCCGTTGCAAAATTATCCAAACAAATAACTTTGTATTCTTTTCCCAAAAAATATTCGCACAGATTAGAGCCTATAAATCCAGCTCCACCAGTAATTAAAAGTGTACTTTTTGTTTCTTGTTTCATCTCCAAATACTTTAAATCAAGTTTTATACTTTACGGAATGTACTAATAACTTTTTGAATAATCGATTTTGGCTTGTCATCATCATGATATCCATTTGAATAAGGTCCATATCCGTAGCCATAGCCATAACCGTATCCATAACCCGCACCATATTTTGCCTTATTCTCAAAGCCATTAAAAATGATACTTGCATTATCCAGTTCTCCTCGTTTAATTCTATTGTTTAACAAAGTAATCATTTCTTTCTTTGAGAAATTTTGCCTAACTATATATAAAGTAACATCCGAATATTGAGACAACTCTAATGCGTCAGACACAAGTCCAACTGGTGGTGTGTCCAAAATAATATAATCGTATTTCTCCTTTAATTCTTCCATTAATTTCCCCATACCATCTCCCATAAGTAGCTCTGAAGGATTAGGAGGAACAGGCCCTGAAAGAATAACATCAAGATAGGGAATCTGTGTATGATTTATTATTTCATCAACACTTTTTTGTTTAATTAAATAATTTACAATTCCCACATCATTCGCTAAATTAAATTCATCAAATAACTTAGGTTTTCTTAAATCCAATCCTATAATTACCGTCTTTTTTTCACTTAATGCAAATACAGTAGCAATATTTATAGAACAAAATGTTTTCCCTTCAGCACTGACCGAAGATGTTATCATAAGTGTTTTTGCACCCTCAACATTTTGCTGTTTGTATAAAAATTGAAGTGATGATCGAATAGCCCTAAAAGATTCTGACAAGGCTGATTTTGGCCTGTCATAAACGGCCAAATCTGTAATTTCTTTATTTAATCCAACAACTCCAATTATAGGGATTTTAGTTAACTTGCTGATATCTTCCGTATTTTGAATCGAATTATTAACAAAAAAAATAATAAATACAAAAAGCAAAGGAAACAGAATCCCAAGAAATAAAGCCAACACATAATTTACAGATGTCTTAGGTCCAATTAACCCACCGCCAATGTCTTTAGCAGGATCAATAAAATGAATATCCGATAAATTGGCCGCTTTAACAATATCTGCTTCACTTCTTTTTTGTAAAAAGGTACTATAGATATTATCACTTAAGTCATACTTTCTCTTTATTTTAATCAATTCTTGCTGATCATCCGGAAGCGCTTTAATCGTACTTTCCGCTTGATTAATTTTACTATTAATCATGGCCAAATCAAATTGCAAAGAAGATTTTGCTGATGCTATATTCACTAGCAAAACATTTTTAACAGCCTCCATTTGGTTGTCAAAATCCTTGAATATTTTCTCACTTTTTACAGCATAAGCCATTTCAGATCTTTGAGTAGATAGCGCAATCAACTTAGATATGTTAACGGCAATATTTGGATCTTCAATTCCT
The DNA here is from genome assembly GCF_041200085.1 of Flavobacterium sp. WC2409. Classification (NCBI taxonomy): domain Bacteria; kingdom Pseudomonadati; phylum Bacteroidota; class Flavobacteriia; order Flavobacteriales; family Flavobacteriaceae; genus Flavobacterium; species Flavobacterium sp. WC2409. Next base: position 167,688 of record NZ_CP165625.1, on the reverse strand, counting down.
GCCACTGATGGAGCCGGTAGTCTAGAATAATCAACACTATTCTTCAAATAAGACTTTAAAGAATTATAATAGGCCATTTTACGAGTAATCTCATCTTTCTTTACATCAAATTCTAACATTTGATCCGAAAACTTACCACCACCTTCTTCAATATCGTATATATTTTTACCCTTCCTAAATGTTTTTAACTCATTCCCTGTTTCTTTTAACTGGGATTCCATTGCAACTAGCGTACTATCTATAAAACCTATTGTATTTGTAGCAAATCGATTTTTATCATCTAATTGTCTTTTAATAAGCATCTTTACAGTCGAATTCAAATACTCAACCATTCTTGCCTTATTTCCTCCCTGCATTCCCAAGGTAATTATAGATGCCCCTTTATCATCTGAACGAACATTTATACCTTTATAACGAGAAACAGTTCCGTCAAAATCATTAAAACGCACAAAATATTCATTCCCTTTATAAAAACCTGGGTTGCCTTTTATTAGTAATTTCCAATTTAAGAAAGGCAAGGAAACCTGTTCTCCTACTTTATATTTTTTTACAAATTCACCCACAGCCACAGCCGTGCTACTATAGGAGTTATCCGTATAGTTGATTATTGAAACAGCATTATTCTCAAAAGGGATTTTGATTTCATACTCGGTATCACTAAGAAATTTAATACTAATTAGATTACCTGCAATTTGTCCTTTTGCTTTATCAATACTTACATAAAAAGGTACAGCCCCATAGGCATCCACCATATTGTATTTCCCTTGAGTCAGATAATCAATGTAATACTGCAGTTTATCGACGACCAACTCATTATGGGAACGCGATTGAAGTGTAGTAGAAATAGTCTGAACCTGATCAGACGTTCCTCCCCAATTAAAAACTAAACTAGTATTGGAGGTAAAAAGAGGATTACTTTCTTCTTTTACAGAAATAACCGTCTCCATACTAAACACCTTTTCCTTACGAATATTTACTTGGTAAGCAATCGTAAATGTAATCAGTAAGCTGATAAGAAACCATTTCCAGTAGCTTCCGATTTTTATCAAAAAACCCTTAAAGTCAAAACTTACTTGGTTTTCAAAAATCGAAAAATCTTTTATATCTAACATTCTTTGAAATGTATTTTAATTTTTTAATAATAAAAAAGTAGTTGTAGCCAATGATAATAAAGTTATAATCGTCCCTAAAGATTCTATACCCGTTTTTCCTGTTCCCCAAGTTTTTTGCTTGAGTGGCTTAACATATATATAATCATTAGGTTGCAAATAAAAATAAGGAGAATTCATTACATTGATATCCGTCAAATCGATATCATGCATCTCACTTCCAGTGGGAGATTGTCTTATTATGGTAACCGCTTTTCTATTTCCGGTAATCGTAATATCACCCGAATTAGCAATTGCTTCCATTATATTTACATGATCTTGAAACAAAATTTTAGTACCCGTACTACCAACTTCACCATTTATTGTGTATTTGAATCCAGCCAATCTAACGGTTACAAATATATTCGCTTCCTTTTTAAAATATTCTTCCAGCAATTGTTTCTCGATTCTAATTCTTATTTCATCAAGAGTATATCCAATAACATTTAGTTCTCCCAAAATTGGCATTCTTATATTCCCATGATCATCAACAGTAAAACCACTAAAATACAGTTCTGATTCAGACTTTCCAGCTTCAGCACTTTCAGTTGTGCTAAAAATTGCCACTAATTTTGGATCAATTGCTTTTATATTGATACTTAAAACATCATTTGTTTGCAATCGATACGGCTTTGACATAACTGCAGAAATAGAGTTTTCGGTAGTTACACCGTCTTTATTTTGCAAATAAATTAAATCATGAGTTGAAATACACGAAGTTAATAACACACTAATACTTAGCAATAAATAGAATATATTCTTGTTCATTATTTTATTTTAGGTAACAAATATAGCTTTTCATTCACTATATTAAAAGTTTAGTTATTTTTAATATAAATTAATTATTTTTGAATGACTTTTCAAATGGAACTCTTTGCAATATACTTCTCCCTAAAGTAACTTCATCCGCATATTCAAGTTCATCACCAACAGCAATTCCTCGAGCAATTGTTGATACAACAACATCAGAATGGGCAATTTGTTTGAAAATATAAAAATTTGTTGTGTCCCCTTCCATTGTGGAGCTTAACGCAAAGATTACCTCGCTTACATTTCCCAATTTTACCTTTTCAACAAGAGTACTAATTTTTAACTGACTAGGACCCACCCCATCAATAGGCGAAATTTTCCCTCCTAAAACATGGTATATTCCCCTAAACTGTCCTGTGTTTTCAATAGCCATTACATCGCGAATGTCTTCAACTACACACACAATTTGATGGTTTCTATTTATATTAGCACAAATTTCACAAGTAACACTATCCGAAATATTATGGCAATTCTCACAATATTTGATATCCTCTCGCATATTTATTAATGCTTGAGCTAAAAAACCAGTTTGCTCTTTGGGTTGTTTCAATAAATGCAGTGCCAAACGCAAAGCAGATCTTTTACCTATACCAGGTAATTGAGCTATTTCGTTTACTGCTTTCTCTATTAATTTTGAAGAAAATTCCATAACTACAAATGTAACAAATTGTTTATTTAATTATTGCGTTATTTCTTGAATCCATCTTGTAAAACAGCACTTTTTTAAATAAACAAACTAACAAATATCCCATTAAACAAAAAATTGTATTTTGGCTCTTCAAAATACAAAAGATGACACCATTCGCAATTCTATCACTTATCCTTATTTACTTCGGAATCTTATTTACGATTTCTCATATTACGAGTAAAAACAACAGTGGAAATGAAGCTTTTTTTAAAGCCAATAAAAACTCAAAATGGTATCTAGTTGCTTTTGGAATGATAGGGACAGCTCTTTCTGGCGTGACTTTTATCTCCGTTCCTGGCGAAGTGGGCGCGCCTAGTGGTGAGCAATTCAAGTATTTTCAATTTGTTTTAGGAAATGCCATAGGTTTTATAATTATTGCAAAAATCCTACTGCCATTGTATTACCGAATGAATTTAACTTCTATATATGGATATATAGAAAGAAGACTCGGAACCTACTCTTATAAAACTGCTGCTACTATTTTCCTTATCAGTAGAACTATTGGATCTGCATTTCGATTGTATCTAGTTGTTATCGTCTTACAACGCTTTGTATTTGATTTTTATGGAATCCCTTTTGCTGCTACAGTTCTGATTTCATTGGCATTAATTTTTGCCTATACCTATCGAGGGGGATTAAAAACAATTATCATCACAGATACTTTACAAACTCTTTTCCTCGTTACCTCCGTATTCCTAACTATTTATTTTATTTGCCAAAGTTTAAACCTGAGCTTTGTAGATGCTTTTGAAGAAGTAAAAAACAGTAATTATTCTAAAATATTTTTCTTTGAAAATTTCTTGACGAGTAAATTTCACTTTGTTAAACAAATCCTGGGGGGTATATTTGTTACTATAGCCATGGTTGGGTTAGACCAGGATTTAATGCAAAAAAACTTGAGTTGCGCCACTATATGCGAGGCTCAAAAAAACATGTTTACATTTACTGGAATTTTTGTTCTAATTAATATATTCTTCTTGAGCGTTGGGGCACTATTGTATATTTACGCCGCTAAAAATGGAATTGAAGTTCCTACGGATTTAGTTACGGGCAAACCAAGGACTGATTTACTTTTTCCTGAAATTGCATTTCATCACTTGAGTCTTATTCCGTCCATTATATTTCTATTGGGACTGACAGCAGCGACATTTGCTACTACAGATTCAGCACTAACAGCACTTACGACTTCTTTTTGTGTCGATTTTTTAAATATGGATAAAACCGAAAATTTAAACAAACCTAATGTAGTGCGAACAAGACATTTTGTTCACGTAGGCTTTTCGTTTTTAATGTTTCTAGTAATTGTATTCTTTAATGCAGTAAACGATAGCTCAGTAGTAGGAATGATATTTAGAGTTGCTTCCTACACTTACGGACCATTATTAGGGCTTTATTGTTTTGGGCTATTTATGAAATCAAAAACAGTAATAGATAAGTTAGTACCAATAGTTTGCGTCTTATCTCCAGCAATTACTTTTTTAATAAGTGAGAATTCAAAAGCATTGTTTTTTGGATACGTTTTTGACAACGAATTAATCATCATTAACGGTCTGATTACTTTTTCTGGGTTACTTTTAATAAGCAAATCATCCACAGAAAAAATAACGTTCTAGATTTTTAGCCCTGATAGCAGTGGAAATCCTTTTCCTTTTTTCCTTTAAAAAAGGAAAAGATTGCAACGGATAGCAGGAATTAGCTCCTATAAAAATTAATATCTATTAGTCGTCAATAGCACTAACGTACACGCTACCTCCGACTTTATATTGTTTAATTCTAAAAGTTGATACAACTCAGGATTCTCTGTTCCAGGATTAAAAATCACACGTTTTGGCTTTGCCTCTACTATATAATTGTAATAATCACGTTGACGAGCAGGGTTTAAATACAAACTTATTGTATCAATATTTGACAAAGGAATCGCTTTAGTCTTAATTTTAATTCCGGCTACTTCACCATTGTTTTGCCCAATTGCCAAAACAGAGTGCCCTTTATCAACAAGCATTGTAATTGCTTTAAAAGCATATCTTTCTGGTTTTGTTGAAGCACCAAGAACTAAAGTTTTTTTATTTTTCATTGTATTGCAATTATTTATTTTTTGCAAAAGTAGTGAAATACTATAGCTTGTTTTCAATTAAATTAATATCTTTCATTTTTTCTAAAGTAAAAATCATTTTCTTTTTCTTTTTATTATAACCTTTTCTTAAACTAAAGGAGACTCTTTTCTTGAATCAAACACACTAATTTCGCAAAAAAACATGGAACTTTTTATTTATTTATTTGCTGCGCTTTTCTCCGTTTTAAACCCAATTGGAACTGTTCCTATTTTTGTAGGACTCACCATGGACGATGACAAAAAAGAACGTTCCAGAATTTCATTATGGACCGCTATCAATGTTTTTATCATTTTAATTATCTCGTTTTTCTTTGGTGAATACGTTTTGTCTTTCTTTGGAATAAGTATTGAAGCATTACGTATCGCTGGCGGTATTATTATCGCCACATCAGGATTTTCATTACTAACAGGGAATTTCAACAAGAAAAGAGGGGTAAATAAAAAGGTAGAGAATGATGCGCAAAAAAGAAACGACATTGCTTTAACACCTCTTGCTATTCCAATGCTAGCTGGCCCTGGTTCTATCTCATTACTGATTGCTTTTTATCACGAACACCAAAACATATCGGATATTATTATTTCTGTTTTAGCTATTTTAGCCGTTGCCATTGCTATTTTCATCACATTAAAAAGCGCTCATTATTTAGCAAAAATACTGGGAGCTTCAGGAATTGTAGCTATTTCAAGAATAGTAGGTTTTATTGTTATTGCAATTGGGGTTCAATACATTATTAGCTCAATCATAACAATTGTCGAAACCAATTTTATGAAGTAAATAAAGAAGATAAAAAATAAAAATGCCCCAAAAAGTAATTCTACTTCTTGGGGCATTCTAAATTAAGATCTTTTATGAGTTAAACTCTAGGCAAAAATATTTCTGCCATCATGCATCTGGCACTTCCACCACCGCAAGCCTCTATTGTGTCTAAACTTGAACTTAGAATTGTAGCATGTTTTTCTAATTGTTCAATTTGTTTTGGTTTCAAGCTTTGATGCGCTGCAGCACTCATTACAAGGTATCTCTTATCATCCGCTCCACGAACTTCAAGCATATTTCCTGCAAAATTATTTACTTGAGCTTCTGTGATTAAAATGATTTCTTTACCATCCTTTTTTAGGTTTTCTAAAACCATTTTGCGTTCTTTCTTGTCATCTATACAATCTGCACAAATAACTGCAAAAGTTTCACCCAAACACATCATTACATTAGTGTGATAGATAAGTTTTCTCTCCCCATTGACCGTTTGAAAAGCTTCGAATAAAACAGGTGCATAATCAAAGTCTTCACAGAATTCTATAAACAACTCTTCATCGGCTCTAGGAGATAATGCACAATATGCTTTTTCATTGGCTCTATCAAGAAGTAGACTTCCTGTTCCTTCCAAGAAAAAACCATCTTCTTCAGCAGAAGTATAATCAACAATATTTTCGATTTTAAATCCTTTTTCTTCTAAATCATCCAAAATTTCCTCACGACGTTCCACACGACGATTTTCGGCAAACATAGGGTAAAGAGCCACATCTCCATTTTCATGAAAAGAAACCCAGTTATTTGGAAAAATACTATCTGGTGTATCTGGATTTAAAGTATCATCCACAACCGTAACATCAACACCAACAGCTCTCAGTTTTTCAACAAAAGTGTCAAATTCTTGTTGTGCTTTAGCATTTACTGTTGCTGGTAAAAGTCCATCCAGCACTTTTTGATAATAATTATTTACAGCCGTTTGTTCATTCATACGAAACGCCACCGGGCGAATCATTAAAATAGAATTAGTTGTTTGTTTCATTTTGATTATTTTAAATTATTGAGACGCACTACCATGCATCTCTACTGTAAATTATTCTCTAATTAATGGCAAAGTCGAACATCTCAACAAACCTTCTTGTTTAGAAATTTCTGCATATGGAATTTCTTCCACAATAAATCCATTCGATCTTAACCAGTCATTTAGTCTTGTAAAATTTCTTTCCGAGACTACCACATTTGTATCTATTGAAAATATATTCGAATTCATATGATACATTTCCTCTCTTGTAATATGAAATAAATTGTCTTCTCCGAATAAATCTACTAAATACATATAATCTGCTTCAGATCTAAATCCGCCTTTATAAATTATTCCTTTATTTAGACCAACTGATTGAAAACAACAATCTAGATGTAAAGCATTATCTCTTGCTTGCGTTTTAGATTTAACCAAATCAAATTCTTTGACAATCTTATTAGGGAACAAATCTTTAATAAATTGGACTCCTTCTTTATTTGTCCTTGCTGTTATATAATCCGCATAGTCACTTCCCTTGTAAGTACCAACAAAAATATAATTATTCCACAACATAACATCACCACCTTCTATATGTACATTTTCAGGAGGGCGTACCACTTTGATTGGATTAATTTGATCAATTATATACTGGATTGCATCCAATTCCATTTCACGATCAGGTAAAATATTGGATTTAATAAAAGTGTCATCAATAACAAATCCAATATCTCTAGTAAATATCTGATTACAATTATCAATTAACTCAGGTCTAAAAACTGTTACCTGGTATTTTTTCAGCACAGCATGAAAAGCCTCCATTTCAGCAACCATGTCTTCCTCTACTGGGTAAGTTCCCGCTAAAATATGCTCCAATGATTTAGGATCATATGCCTCATCAATTGAAGGAGTTGGTCCGTTACTAACTGCAGTCCCTAACACAACAGCTCTCAACTTTGAAGTCTCATTATTTACTTTTAATTCTAGCATATGTTTTTATAATATTTTAGACAAAGATAAAAAAAAAGCCTCACTAGTAGTGAAGCTTTTGATTCTGGTTTTATTTATTCTGGTTTCTTAAAATCTCTTAAGGCTGCACCAGTATATATTTGTCTTGGCCTACCAATAGGCTCTTTATTTTCACGCATTTCTTTCCATTGAGCGATCCAGCCCGGTAACCTTCCAATAGCAAACATTACAGTAAACATATCAGTAGGAATTCCTAAAGCTCTATAGATAATTCCTGAATAGAAATCTACATTAGGATACAAATTTCTTGACTTGAAATATTCGTCTTCTAAAGCAGCCGCTTCTAATTTTTTAGCAATTTCAAGAATAGGATCGTCAACTCCTAATATTTCTAAAACTTCATTAGCTGCCTTTTTAATAATTTTAGCACGAGGGTCAAAATTCTTATAAACACGATGTCCAAAACCCATTAATCTAAAAGGGTCATTTTTATCTTTGGCTTTAGCCATATAAGCATCAGTATCACCTCCGTTTTTATGTATTTCTTCTAACATTTCAAGAACGGCTTGATTAGCACCTCCATGAAGAGGTCCCCAAAGTGCAGAAACTCCTGCAGAAATAGAAGCAAATAAACCTGCATGAGAAGACCCAACCATTCTTACAGTTGAAGTAGAACAGTTTTGTTCGTGATCAGCATGTAAAATAAACAATTTATCTAATGCATCAATCACTACAGGATTTGCCTTGTAAGGCTCAGTTGGCAATTCAAACATTAAACGCATAAAGTTTTCTACATACCCTTTAGTATTATCATAATAATTTAAAGGATACCCCATGCTTTTTCTATAAGTCCAAGTTGCAATAACTAAAAATTTACCCATTGTTTTACAAACAGCGTGGTACATTTCCTTTTCATTGTCAACATTTACCGACTTAGGATTAAATGCAGTTAAAGCACTTGTTAAAGCTGCCAAAACACCCATTGGATGAGCTGTTCTTGGAAAACCGTCAATGATGTTTTTCATCTCTTCGTTAACCAAAGTATGCTTTCTAATATCAACTTCAAACTGCTCTAATTGAGCAGCTGTAGGTAATTCTCCAAATATTAAAAGAAATGAAACTTCTAAAAAATCAGCTTTATCAGCTAAGTCTTCTATTGAATACCCTCTATAACGTAAAATCCCTAATTCACCATCTAAGAAAGTAATTTTACTTGTACAAGAACCTGAGTTTTTATACCCTGGATCTAAAGTAATAATCCCTGTTAAATCACGTAATTTGTTAATATCGATAGCTTCTTCATTTTCGCTCCCTTCAATTATAGGAAAGTCGTATTTTTTACCATCAATTTCTAATATAGCTGTTTTTGACATAATATTTTGCAAATAAATCTTAATATTTAATAATTTATCAAATCTAAGGATAATAACATTAAATAAAAAGATAAAACTATAATGATATTGTTAAATTTAATAAAAAAAGCCATTCGTATAAAACGAATGGCTCTCTATAATAGTAAATAAAAAATTTATTTTATTTTAAAAGTATTTAGACCTGGGAAATACGCAGTATTTCCTAGCTCTTCTTCAATTCTTAACAATTGATTGTATTTTGCCATACGGTCAGATCTTGAAGCAGATCCTGTTTTTATTTGCCCACAATTTAATGCAACTGCTAAATCAGCAATTGTATTATCTTCTGTTTCTCCTGAGCGATGTGACATTACTGAAGTATATCCAGCATTTTTCGCCATGTTAACTGCAGCAATAGTTTCAGTTAATGTACCAATTTGGTTTACTTTAATAAGTATAGAATTAGCAATTCCTTTTTGAATCCCTGTTGACAAACGTTCTACATTTGTAACAAATAAATCATCACCAACTAATTGTACTTTATCACCTATTTTTTCAGTTAATAATTTCCATCCATCCCAGTCATTTTCGTCCATTCCATCTTCAATAGAGATAATAGGGTATTTAGCAGCTAATTCAGCTAAATAATCTACTTGTTCAGCAGAAGATCTAATTTTTCCAGTTTCCCCTTCAAATTTAGAATAATCGTATTTTCCGTTTACATAAAATTCAGCAGCAGCACAATCTAAAGCGATCATAATTTCGTCTCCAAAAGTATAACCCGCATTTTCAACTGCTTTTTTGATTGTATCTAATGCATCTTCAGTTCCTCCAGGTAAATTTGGAGCAAAACCACCTTCATCTCCAACTGCAGTACTCAAACCTCTATCATGAAGCACTTTTTTAAGACTATGAAAAATTTCAGTTCCCATTTGCATAGCATGTGTAAAAGAAGTTGCTTTTACTGGAAAAATCATAAATTCTTGAAATGCAATAGGTGCGTCAGAATGTGAACCTCCGTTGATGATATTCATCATAGGAACAGGTAAAGTGTTTGCAGAAACACCTCCTACATATCTATATAAAGGCAAACCTAATTCATTTGCCGCTGCTTTTGCAACAGCAAGAGAAACTCCTAAAATTGCATTAGCTCCTAAGTTTGATTTGTTTGCAGTCCCATCTAAATCAATCATTGTTTGGTCAATCAAGTTTTGTTCAAAAACTGAAGTACCGATCAATTCTTCGGCAATAACGGTATTAACATTTTTCACCGCATTTAAAACTCCTTTTCCTAGAAAAGCTTTTCCACCATCACGTAATTCTACTGCTTCATGTTCACCAGTTGAAGCTCCAGAAGGAACTGCTGCCCGTCCTAAAACACCATTTTCTGTAATTACATCTACTTCTATTGTAGGATTTCCTCTTGAATCGAAAATTTGTCTTGCGTGAATTTTGATAATAATACTCATACTACTTTATTTTAAAATTTAAAATACAAATATATTCTATCTTTTGTAATGATTTAATGAAAATAATGAATGTTATTAACGAAAACGTTATAATTATTTTTTAAAATATGTGATTCCTACTGTTTTATAAAAATTATAATGATAATTTATGACTATTTTTTTTATATCTAAAAAAAATAGCTCAATTAATTATAAATCGACAATTACACTTTCGCTAACTATAAGACACAAGTTAACATATATTTATATGTTTAAATTATTGATTACCAGTATATTAATATAACTTTATATAAGATATTTATACATTTTACATTTTTTTTAAGTTCATAAAAACATACTTAATTCAAATAAAATAAAGATAATGAGAACTTTAAATGATTTAAAAAGAAAAAAATGCAATAATGCAATTGAAGATCTATTAAAAACCACTTCCTCTCCTTTAGAAAAACTAGAAGATTTAGACCCATTAATTGATTTTATTGGTGACGCAAAATATGTCTTACTTGGTGAAGCATCACACGGAACCCATGAATATTATACATGGAGAGCCAAAATCACGCAACGTTTAATACAAGAAAAAGGTTTTTCCTTTATAGGAGTAGAAGGAGATTGGCCAGATTGCTACCGACTAAATCGGTACTCTAAAGGCTACATCGATTCTGGTAAAGACATCTATAATGTTATGAATGAGTTTAAGCGCTGGCCAACTTGGATGTGGGCAAATTGGGAAATAGCCGCATTTATTGATTGGCTTAAATCCTACAATAGAGACTTATCAGAGAATAAAAAAATAGGCTTCTACGGACTAGATGTATATAGTTTTAGAGACTCCATGGCTTCTATAATCCAATATTTAGAAAAACACGACACAAAAGCATTGGCCATTGCAAAAAAAGCGATTGAATGCTACGAACCTTATTCCAAAGACGAAGGCCAGTCGTATGCAAGAGCCTCGGCGTTTGTACCCATTTTATGCGAAAAAGAAATTCTGGATCTACTTATTGAAATCAGAAAAAACGTACCAAATTATAACTCAGATGCCGAAAATGTAATGAGTACAGAACAAAATGCCTATATAGCTAGAAATGCTGAAAAATATTACCTTGCAATGATAAAACGTGGTTCTGCTTCATGGAATATAAGAGATGAACATATGGTAGCTACTATAGAACGACTGCTTAAATACCATGGTACAAATTCAAAAATTATAGTTTGGGAACACAACACCCATATAGGGGACGCGCGTGCAACTGACATGGCATCCGAAGGAATGGTAAATGTAGGTCAATTATTAAAAGAACAATACCAAACTGAGGGTGTAATATCAGTAGGATTTGGCTCCTATGTAGGAAGTGTCATAGCAGGACGAAATTGGGGCGATGCTATGAGAAAAATAGAAGTTCCTAAAGCAGAAGAAGGCAGCTGGGAATACCTCTTTCATAAAGCTTCTGAAGGTCAAAATAGATTATTACTAATGAACAAGGTAAGAGAAGAGAAATGCATGGAAGACTACATTGGACATAGAGCCATAGGAGTAGTATACAATCCCGAACACGAACGATTTGGAAATTACGTCCCTACCATTTTACCAAAACGATATGATGCTTTTATTTATATTGATAAAACAACAGCCTTACATCCTATACATACACAGGTTGATAAAAAACTATTTCCCGAAACTTATCCTTTTGGTATATAAAAAAAAGGCCCAACATATAAGTTAGACCTTTTATACTTGTATACTAAAATTATTATTTATTAATATTTGCAATAAACTGATCAAATAAATAAGAAGAATCATGCGGACCAGGACTTGCTTCAGGATGGTATTGTACAGAAAAACAATTTTTATTTACCATTTGCATTCCAGCAACAGTTCCATCATTAAGATGTACGTGCGTAATTTCTAAATCTGGATTGCGTTCTAGTTCCTCTTTATTTACAGCAAAACCGTGATTTTGAGATGTAATCTCCCCTTTACCAGAAATCAAGTTTTTTACTGGATGGTTAATCCCTCTATGTCCATTAAACATTTTATAAGTTGAAATTCCATTAGCTAAACCGATTACTTGATGCCCTAAACAGATTCCAAATAAAGGTTTATCATTTGCCAAAATATCTTTAGCAACTTGTATTGCACTAGAAAGCGGTTCAGGATCTCCAGGCCCATTAGACAAGAAATAACCGTTAGGATTAAAAGAAGCCATATCCTCATACGAGGAGTCAAAAGGAAAAACTTTAATGTAACAATCTCTTTTTGCAAGATTACGTAGAATATTTGTTTTAATTCCTAAGTCTAAAGCTGATATTTTATAAGTAGCATTTTCTTCTCCATAAAAATAAGGCAATTTAGTAGAAACTTTAGAAGCTAATTCCAAACCTTTCATATCTGGAACATTAGCTAAGGCAACTTTCAATTCTTCAACAGAAGAGCCATCCGTACAAATTACAGCGTTCATTGCTCCATTATCTCTAATGTAACTTACTAATGCGCGCGTATCAACATCTGAGATACAAATTAGGTTTTCTTTAATAAAATAATCCTCTAAACTTTGAGTAGCATCTTCACGAGAATAATTAAAACTAAAGTTTTTACAAACCAATCCAGAAATTTTAATACTATCAGATTCTATTTCTTTTTCATTTACGCCATAATTTCCAATATGAGCATTAGTCGCTACCATGATTTGTCCAAAATAAGATGGGTCAGTAAAAATCTCCTGATATCCAGTCATTCCAGTATTAAAACAAACTTCCCCAAAAGTAGTTCCGCTGATTCCAATAGATTTTCCGTGAAAAATTGTACCATCACTTAGTAAAAGTATGGCACTTTGTCGTGTTGTATATTTCATTAGTAGATTTTATATTTTAATAATCTCATGGAATTAAAACTCATTCCATACGTAGTTAAATATTTTGCAAATTTAATTCATTAATACAATGGATGCAAACTTTTAAATTTTATTATAAAATAAAAAAGTTATAAAATAGCCCTGATGGTAATGACATCCTTTTACTTTATTCTTTATAAAGTAAAAGATAGAATGAACAGCAGGAAATAAGTGCAAAAAACTATTGTTTATTTGCTCCAAAAAAAACAAAAAAAAAGGATAAACTATAAATAGCTTATCCTTAAATTTTATTGAATGATTATTTTCATAACTATTCAGCTGCGTCTGTAGTTGTTTCAGTTTCAGCAGCGGGAGCTTCCGTAGCTTCATCTGCTTTTTTAGCTTTTCCACCACGACGGCTTTTAGCTTTTTTAACTTCTTTTTTACCACCATTGTAAAGTTCATTGAAATCTACTAATTCGATCATTGCCATATCAGCATTATCTCCTAAACGATTTCCAACTTTAATGATACGCGTGTATCCACCTGGACGGTCTCCTACTTTAGCAGCTACGTCTCTGAATAAATCAGTTACGGCATATTTGCTACGTAAATAAGCAAAACAAATACGACGATTGTGAGTCGTATCAGTTTTAGATTTTGTTATTAAAGGCTCAACAAATTGTTTAAGCGCTTTTGCTTTAGCTACAGTTGTGTTAATACGTTTGTGCTCAATAAGAGAACAAGCCATATTAGCTAACATAGATTTTCTATGTGCAGTCTGTCTGCTTAAGTGATTGAATTTTTTTCCGTGTCTCATGACGTGTATTTTTATACTTTCATCTTGATACTATCCGCTTTGGAGATCAAAATATGAAGTAATTTATTCTTTATCTAGTTTGTATTTTGCTAAATCCATACCGAAGTTCAAATTCTTCACAGCCACAAGTTCATCAAGCTCTGTTAAAGATTTTTTACCGAAATTACGGAATTTCATTAGGTCATTTTTATTGAACGATACTAAATCACCAAGTGTATCAACTTCAGCCGCTTTCAAACAATTTAATGCTCTAACAGATAAATCCATATCAACAAGCTTAGTTTTAAGCAATTGTCTCATGTGTAATGATTCTTCATCATATGATTCTGTTTGTGCGATCTCATCAGCCTCAAGTGTAATTCTTTCGTCAGAGAACAACATGAAATGGTGAATTAGAACTTTGGCAGCTTCAGTAAGTGCATCTTTTGGATTAATAGAACCATCAGTTTTTATTTCAAAAACTAATTTTTCATAATCTGTTTTTTGCTCTACACGGAAGTTTTCAATTGCATATTTTACATTTTTTACCGGAGTAAAAATGGAGTCTGTAAAAATGGTTCCAATTGCAGCATTCTGTTTTTTGTTCTCTTCAGCAGGAACATATCCTCTACCTTTTTCGATTGTTAAATCGAAGTTCAGTTTGATTTTACTATCTAAATTACAAATAACTAGTTCTGGGTTTAGAACTTGGAAACCTGAGATAAATTTTTGAAAATCACCTGCTGTTAATTGATCTTTACCAGAAACAGAAATAGTAACTGCTTCATTATCTATATCTTCAATTTGACGCTTAAAACGTACTTGTTTAAGATTAAGAATAATTTCGGTAACATCTTCAACAACTCCTGAGATAGTAGAAAACTCATGATCTACACCTTCTATGCGGACAGATGTAATTGCATAACCTTCTAATGCTGAAAGCAAAACTCTTCTAAGTGCATTACCAACGGTCAATCCGTATCCTGGTTCTAAAGGTCTGAATTCAAACTTACCTTCAAAATCGGTTGAATCGATCATGATAACTTTATCGGGCTTCTGAAAATTAAATATTGCCATAAATTTCGACTAAGTCAATTATTATTTGTTGTACAACTCTACGATTAATTGTTCTTTAATGTTTTCTGGAATTTGAAGTCTAGCTGGTACAGTTACAAAAGTACCTTCTTTAACATCATTATTCCAAGTAATCCATTCATAAACATGACTTGAATTAGATAAAGAACGTTCGATAGCTTCTAATGATTTAGATTTTTCACGAACAGCAACTTTATCACCAGGTTTAAGGTGGTAAGAAGCAATATTTACTACATCACCATTTACAGTGATATGTCTGTGAGAAACTAATTGTCTAGCGCCTCTTCTAGAAGGAGCAATACCCATTCTAAACACAACGTTATCTAATCTTGCCTCACATAATTGTAAAAGAACTTCACCAGTAACACCTTTAGTAGCTGATGCTTTTTTGAATAAACCTCTGAATTGTTTTTCTAAAATTCCGTAAGAATATTTAGCTTTTTGCTTTTCCATTAACTGGATTGCATATTCAGATTTTTTTCCTCTTTTTTTAGCCATCCCGTGTTGTCCAGGTGGGTAATTTCTTTTTTCGAAAGATTTGTCATCTCCGAATATTGCTTCGCCAAATTTACGAGCAATTCTAGTTTTTGGACCAGTATATCTTGCCATTTCTAAAAATTAAATTAAGGTAGAGATTATGAATTCAGGTCATATCCTTCGATAATCGTATATTCTACCTAGTTATACTTAAATATATTATTAAACTCTACGTCTTTTTGGAGGACGACATCCGTTGTGAGGCATTGGAGTAACATCGATAATCTCTGTAACTTCAATTCCACCGTTATGCAAAGAACGGATAGCAGACTCACGTCCGTTTCCTGGTCCTTTAACATACACTTTCACTTTTTTAAGTCCTGCTTCAAGAGCTACTTTACTACAATCTTCTGCTGCCATTTGGGCTGCGTATGGAGTATTCTTTTTAGAACCTCTAAAACCCATTTTACCAGCTGAAGACCAAGAAATAACTTCACCTTTTTTGTTTGTCAAAGAAATGATGATGTTATTGAAGGTAGCAGAAATATGAGCTTCTCCCGTTGATTCAACGATAACTTTACGTTTTTTTGCAGTTGCTTTAGCCATATTACTTATTATTTAGTTGCTTTTTTCTTGTTAGCAACAGTTTTTCTTTTACCTTTTCTTGTTCTAGAGTTATTCTTAGTTCTTTGTCCTCTTAAAGGAAGACCAGTTCTATGACGGATACCTCTGTAACAACCAATATCCATTAAACGTTTGATGTTTAAAGAAACTTCAGAACGTAATTCTCCTTCAATTTTGAATGCTGATACAGCTTCACGAATTGCTCCGATCTCGTCATCATTCCAGTCTTGAACTTTTTTATCTTGGCTTACTTGAGCTTTTTCTAAAATCTCAATAGCTCTACTATTTCCTAATCCGAAGATGTAGGTAAGTGCTATAACACCTCTCTTGTTTTTCGGGATATCTACCCCTGCTATTCTTGCCATAACTATCCTTGTCTTTGTTTAAATCTAGGATTCTTTTTGTTTATAACGTACAATCTCCCTTTTCTACGCACAATTTTGCACTCGGGACTTCTCTTTTTTACTGATGCTCTAACTTTCATTGTGAATATCCTTTAATATCTATAAGTAATTCTTGCCTTTGACAAATCGTAAGGACTCATTTCTAGTTTCACTTTATCACCAGGTAATAATTTGATGTAATGCATACGCATTTTTCCAGAAATGTGAGCAATAACGATATGTCCATTCTCTAATTCTACACGGAACATCGCATTTGATAATGCTTCAATGATTGATCCGTCTTGTTCTATTGCTGATTGTTTTGCCATAAAATTAAGCTACTGCTTTTCTATTTTTTCCACTTTTCATTAAACCATCATAATGTTTGTTTAACAAGTATGAATTGATTTGTTGAATTGTATCTATTGCAACACCAACCATAATGATTAATGAGGTACCCCCAAAAAACATTGCCCAAGATTGTTGAACATCCATAAGACTTACAACAATCGCTGGGAACACAGCTATTAGAGCAAGAAATAAAGATCCTGGGAAAGTTATCAAAGACATCACCTTGTCAAGAAAATCAGAAGTTTCAACTCCTGGTCTAACACCTGGAATAAAACCACCACTTCTTTTCAAATCATCAGACATCTTATTAGTAGGAACAGTAATCGCAGTATAAAAGTAAGTAAATACAACAATTAATGTTGCGAATACAAAATTATACCAAAAACCGAACATGTTACTAAAAGCACCAACAATAGACTGTGATGCATCAGATTTTGATAACCCAGCAACAGCAGCAGGAATAAACATAATTGCTTGAGCAAAGATAATAGGCATCACTCCTGAAGCATTAAGCTTCAAAGGAATCCATTGTCTATTACCACCCATTAAATCTTGTTCATAATCTCCTGAAGTAGTACGACGAGCGTACTGAACTGGTATTTTTCTAATTGCCATAGTCAATAAAACACAAGCAACAATAACCAATAACCAAATAATAATTTCGATAACCAATAACATTGGTCCTCCGTTGTTATTAGTAACCCTAGTTGTAAATTCTTGTATAAATGCCTGAGGAAATCTAGCAAGTATACCAACCATAATTAAAAGCGAAATACCATTTCCAATTCCTTTATCAGTTATTTTTTCTCCTAACCACATGGCAAAAATTGTACCTGTAACTAAGATAATTACTGAAGAAAATAAGAATTCAAAAGAATTAAACCCTAATAAAAATGCACTACTAGGTAAAGTTCTATATAGATTATAGATATATGTTGGTCCTTGTACTAAAGTAATAACTATAGTCAACCAACGTGTAATCTGATTAATCTTTTTTCTACCACTCTCTCCATCATTTTGAAGTTTTTGCAAATAAGGAATAGCAATTCCCATAAGTTGAACAACAATAGATGCAGAAATGTAAGGCATAATTCCTAAAGCAAAAACTGACGCTTTAGAGAAAGCTCCACCCGTAAACATGTCTAAGATAGATCCAATACCACTTTTGGTTTGGCCAGCTAAACTATTTAATTGTGTTGCATCGATTCCCGGAAGCGTAACGTGTGCTCCAAAACGATAAACTAAAAGCAGACCTAATGTGATTAGGATTCTGTTTTTTAGTTCTTCGATTTTCCAAACATTACTTATTGACTCAATAAATTTCTTCATAAATTGAAAAATTATATTGTTACAGCTTCTCCTCCAGCAGCTTCAATAGCAGCTTTTGCAGTAGCAGTAAATTTGTGAGCAGTTACTTTTAATTTTGCTTTCAATTCTCCTCTTCCTAAAATCTTAACGATTTCATTTTTAGTTGCCAAACGGTTAGCTACATAAGTTGTCATATCGACAGCATCTGTAATTATACCATTATCAACTAATAATTGAAGCGTATCTAGATTCACACCTTCGTAATCTTTACGATTGATGTTTGTAAAACCAAACTTAGGCACACGTCTTTGAAGTGGCATTTGCCCTCCTTCAAAACCAATCTTTTTAGAATATCCAGAACGAGATTTTGCTCCTTTGTGACCTCTTGCAGAAGTACCACCTTTTCCAGAACCTTCTCCTCTACCTAATCTCTTATTTTGATTGTGCGTTGCCCCTTCAGCTGGTTGTAAGTTACTTAAATTCATAACAGTATTTGTTATTTAGTTTCCTCTACAGAAACTAAGTGTTTAACTTTGTTTATCATCCCAAGGATTGCAGGGTTTGAGTCATGTTCTACAACTTGACCCATTTTACGTAGACCTAAAGCTTCTAATCCTCTTTTTTGATCAAGTGGACAGTTGATTTTACTTCTAACTTGTTTTACTAATAATTTAGCCATAATTTCCTTGAATTAACCTTTAAAAACTTTTTCTAAAGAAAGCCCTCTCTGTTTTGCAACAGTATAAGCACTTCTCATTTGTAATAAAGCATCAAAAGTTGCTTTTACTACGTTGTGAGGATTTGATGATCCTTGAGATTTAGATAATACATCGTGAATACCTACTGACTCAAGAACTGAACGAACAGCTCCACCAGCAATAACTCCTGTACCATGAGAGGCAGGAATTAAAAATACACGTGCACCACCAAATTTACCTTTTTGTTCGTGTGGTACTGATTGACCATTCAAAGGAATTTTTACTAAATTTTTCTTAGCATCTTCTACTGCTTTCGCAATTGCTTCAGAAACATCTTTAGATTTTCCTAATCCATGTCCTACAATACCATTTTCATCACCTACAACTACAATAGCAGAAAAACCAAAAGCTCTACCACCCTTTGTAACCTTAGTAACACGATTTACACTTACCAAACGATCTTTTAATTCAAGACCACTAGGCTTTACTAACTCTACATTCTTGTATTTACTATTAGACATACTATATTAGAATTTAAGTCCAGCCGCTCTCGCGCCTTCCGCTAATGATTTAATACGACCATGATATAAATAACCTCCTCTATCGAACGTTACTACATCTATTCCAGCTTTAATAGCTTTCTCAGCAACTAGTTTTCCAACTGCAGTTGCCACTTCAATGTTCGTACCTTTACCTATTTCTTTTTCTCTTGAAGAAGCAGCCAATAAAGTAACTCCGTTTACGTCATCAATAAGTTGAGCATAAATTTCTTTGTTACTTCTAAATACAGAAAGTCTTGGATTAGTAGCAGTACCACTAATCGTTTTTCTAATTCTGAATCTAATTCTTTGTCTTCTTTCAGGTTTCGTTAATGACATAATCTTATTTTTTAAGCTGATTTACCTGCTTTTCTTCTTAATACTTCACCTACAAATTTAACACCTTTTCCTTTGTACGGCTCAGGCTTACGGAAAGCTCTAATTTTTGCCGCAACTTGACCTAAAAGTTGTTTGTCAAACGATGTTAGTTTAACAATTGGGTTTTTACCTTTTTCAGATATAGTTTCTAAACTTACTTCTGGAGCAATTTCTAAAACAATATTGTGAGAATATCCAAGAGCTAAATCTAATTTTTGTCCTTGATTAGAAGCTCTATAACCAACTCCTACCAATTCTAATGATTTTGTAAAACCGTCAGTTACACCGATAATCATGTTATTGATTAAAGATCTGTACAATCCGTGTTTTGCTCTTTGGTCTTTGTGATCAGACGATCTATCCACTTGAACTTGACCGTCTTCAACCGTTACAGTAACGTCCGAAAACTCCTGTGTAAGTTGACCATTTTTTCCTTTAACTGTAATAATACCGTCTTTAACTTCTACAGTTACACCAGCAGGGATTACAATTGGATTTTTACCTATTCTTGACATCTTATAGTCTTTTTATTAGTATACGTAACAAATTACTTCTCCACCAACATTAAGTTGTTTGGCTTTCTTTCCAGTCATCAAACCTTTTGATGTAGAAACAATAGCAATTCCTAATCCATTAAGGATTCTAGGAATAGAAGCTGAACTTGAATATTTACGTAAACCTGGTTTACTAATTCTTTGGATATCTTTAATTACTGACTCTTTAGTATCTTTATCATACTTCAAAGCAATTTTGATCGAACCCTGAACAGCGTTGTCTTCAAATTTGTAACTTAAGATATAACCTTGATCAAATAAGATCTTAGTTATTTCTTTTTTTAGATTAGATGCAGGGATTTCGACAACTTTGTGGTTTGCAGCCACAGCGTTTCTAACCCTTGTTAAATAATCTGCAATAGGATCTGTATACATATGTATTAATTTGCGATTATGGTTTTCTCCAGACTTTCTTTCGAACCTTTAACCAATTAAAATTCAATTTTTTACCAACTAGCTTTTTTAACACCTGGTATCAATCCATTATTAGCCATTTCACGAAATGTAACACGTGAAACACCGAATTGACGCATATACCCTCTTGGTCTACCTGTTAATTTACATCTATTATGCAAACGAACTGGCGAAGCATTTTTCGGTAATTTCTGCAAACCTACGAAATCTCCAGCTTCTAACAAAGCTTTTCTTTTCTCAGCATATTTAGCTACCGTTTTTTCTCTCTTAACCTCACGGGCTTTCATTGATTCTTTAGCCATATCTTAATTCTTTTTAAAAGGTAATCCTAATTCAGCCAATAATGACTTTGCTTCCTTATCAGTTTGAGCAGAAGTAACAAAAGTGATATCCATTCCAGATATTTTGTTTACTTTATCAATATCAATTTCTGGGAAAATGATTTGCTCTAAAACACCAAGGTTATAGTTTCCTCTTCCGTCGAAACCAGTAGCTTTAATACCACTGAAATCTCTAACACGTGGTAAAGCTGAAGTAATAAGTCTATCTAAAAACTCATACATTCTTTCTCCACGCAAAGTAACTTTTGCTCCAATTGGCATTCCCTTTCTCAATTTAAAAGACGCAACGTCTTTCTTTGAAATAGTAGATATTGCTTTTTGTCCAGTTATCTTTGTCAATTCATCAACCGCATAGTCGATTAATTTTTTATCAGAAACTGCTGCTCCAACTCCACGGCTTAAAACGATTTTCTCCAATTTAGGAACTTGCATTACGTTTACATATCCGTACTCTTCTGTAAGAGCAGAGATAACTCTACTCTTATATTCTTCTTTTAGTCTAGGTGTATATGCCATTACTATAGTACTTGATTAGATTTTTTTGAAAATCTTACTTTCTTATCTCCTTCAACTCTAACTCCAGTTCTAGTTGCTTCCTTAGTTTTAGGATCAATTAGAGAGATGTTAGAAATTTGAATAGAAGCTTCTTTTTTCACAATACCACCTTGAGGGCTTTTTGCACTTGGTTTCGTGTGTTTTGAAACCATGTTTACACCTTCAACGATTGCTTTGTTTTTCTCACGGTCAACACGTAATACTTTACCTTCTGACCCTTTGTGATCTCCAGCAATTACTCTTACGATGTCACCTGTTTTTATTTTTAGCTTTATCATCTTAAAACGAATTAAAGCACTTCTGGTGCTAATGATACAATTTTCATGAATTGTTTTTCACGAAGTTCTCTTGCTACCGGTCCAAAAACACGAGTTCCTCTCATTTCCCCTGCAGCGTTCAAAAGAACACATGCATTGTCATCGAAACGGATATAAGAACCATCGGCTCTTCTCACTTCTTTTCTGGTACGTACAACAACTGCAGTTGAAACAGCTCCTTTTTTAACGCTTCCGTTTGGAGTTGTATCTTTGATAGAAACTACAATCTTGTCACCAACAGAGGCATACCTTCTTTTGGTACCTCCTAAAACACGGATAGTTAAAACTTCCTTTGCTCCAGTGTTATCTGCTACTTTTAGTCTTGATTCTTGTTGTACCATAATTATTTAGCTCTTTCTAGGATTTCAACTAATCTCCAACATTTTGATTTACTTAAAGGACGCGTTTCGCTAATTCTTACAGTATCTCCAATGTTACAGTCGTTTGTTTCGTCGTGTGCAACGTATTTCTTTGTTTTCAACACGAACTTACCGTATAATGGGTGTTTTACTTTACGCACTTCTGCAACAACAATAGATTTATCCATTTTGTCCGAAGTTACAACACCAACTCTTTCTTTTCTTAAATTTCTTTTTTCTTCCATCTTTCAGCAGATTACAATTATTGTAACTCTCTTTTTGTAAGTTCAGTAGCTAATCTTGCAACTGTTCTTCTCACACTTCTAATTTGAAGTGGATTCTCAATTGGAGAAATAGCGTGAGCCATTTTTAGGTCGGCATATGCCTTCTTAGTTTGACTAAGTTTTTCTTGCAACTCCGCTGCAGAAAGATCTTTTATTTCTGATTGTTTCATAATATAATATAGATTATGCTTCGAAATCTCTAGCAATAACGAATTTAGTTTTTACTGGAAGCTTTTGAGCTGCAAGACGTAACGCCTCTTTCGCAACTGACAAAGGTACTCCTCCAATTTCAAACATAATTCTTCCGGGTTTAACAACGGCAGCCCAATACTCAACTGCTCCTTTACCTTTACCCATACGTACCTCAAGAGGCTTCTTAGTAATTGGTTTGTCTGGAAATATTTTGATCCATAATTGTCCCTCTCTTTTCATGAAACGTGTAGCAGCAATACGAGCTGCTTCAATTTGACGAGAAGTTAAAAACATTCCATCTTCATGTACAGATTTAATACCAAACATTCCATTAGAAAGTTCATGCCCTCTTCCAGAGTTCCCTTTCATTTTACCTTTTTGTACCTTACGGTATTTTGTTCTTTTAGGCTGTAACATTTTTCTTTAATTTAAAAATTACTTTCTTTTACGAGCGTCTGGTTTTCCACCTTTATTAAAGTTAGATTTCCCACGAGGAGAATCTCCACCTTTTCCGCCAGATTGTTTCTTGTCCATTCCAGCAAGCGGAGAAAGATCTCTCTTTCCGTAAACTTCACCTTTCATGATCCACACTTTGATACCCATTCTACCATAAGTAGTATGCGCTTCAGCTAATGCATAATCAATATCGGCTCTGAAAGTTGATAAAGGAACTCTTCCTTCTTTGAAACCTTCTGAACGTGCCATCTCAGCACCATTCAAACGACCAGAAATCAAAACTTTGATACCTTCAGCGTTCATACGCATAGAAGCAGCAATAGCCATTTTGATTGCACGTCTGTAAGAAATACGGCTTTCGATTTGACGACAGATGCTTGTAGCAACTAGATACGCGTCAAGTTCAGGTCTTTTAATTTCAAAGATGTTGATTTGAACCTCTTTGTCAGTAATTTTCTTAAGTTCTTCTTTTAACTTGTCTACCTCTTGTCCACCTTTTCCGATAATGATACCAGGTCTAGCAGTAGTGATAGTAACGGTTACAAGTTTCAAAGTTCTCTCGATGATTACTTTTGATACACTAGCTTTTGATAAACGAGCATGGATATACTTTCTGATTTTGTGATCTTCGGCAAGTTTATCACCATAATCATTTCCACCATACCAGTTTGAGTCCCATCCTCTGATGATACCAAGTCTATTTCCAATTGGATTTGTCTTTTGTCCCATCTTGTATTAAATTGCTTGTGTGTTATTAATAGATCCAAGCACGATTGTTACGTGATTAGAACGTTTTCTAATTCTGTGTGCACGACCCTGTGGAGCTGGACGAAGTCTTTTCAACATCATTCCACCATCTACTGTAATCGTTTTAACAAATAAACCTGCTTCTTCCATATTAGCGTCAGGGTTTTTTGCTTGCCAGTTAGCAATTACAGATAAAACCAATTTTTCTAATTTTCTTGAAGCTTCTTTAGAACTAAATCTTAAGATGTTTAGTGCTCTTTCTACCTTCTGACCTCTTACCAAGTCCGCTACTAAGCGCATTTTTCTAGGTGAAGTAGGGCAGTTATTCAATTTCGCGAAAGCAATAGACTTATTAGCCTCTTTTCTCGCATCTGCTGTTTCTCTTTTACGAACTCCCATTGCTTCTTATTTTTTACCTTTATTTTTTGCTCCAGCATGACCTCTAAAAGATCTAGTTGGTGAAAATTCTCCTAATTTGTGACCTACCATGTTTTCTGTTACGTAAACTGGTACAAATTGACGACCGTTATGAACTGCGATAGTTTGCCCAACGAAGTCTGGAGTAATCATAGAAGCTCTAGACCAAGTCTTTACTACTCCTTTATTCCCACCAGCGATGTTTTCTTGAACTTTCTTGTCTAACTTATAATGAACGAAAGGTCCTTTTTTTAATGAACGTGCCATATCTTATTATTTCTTTCTACGTTCTACGATATACTTGTTACTCGGGTTTTTCTTAGAACGAGTTCTATAACCTTTTGCTGGTATTCCATTTCTTGAACGTGGATGTCCACCAGAAGAACGTCCTTCACCACCACCCATTGGGTGATCGACAGGGTTCATTGCTACAGGTCTTGTTCTAGGTCTTCTACCTAACCATCTTGTTCTACCTGCTTTACCAGATACAACTAATTGGTGGTCTGAATTAGAAACAGCTCCAATTGTAGCAGAACAAGTCAACAAGATTAATCTTGTTTCACCTGAAGGCATTTTAATTGTAGCATATTTTCCATCTCTTGCCATCAATTGAGCAAATGTTCCAGCAGAACGAGCAATTACAGCCCCTTGTCCTGGTCTCAATTCGATACAAGAAATTACAGTTCCTAGTGGAACTCTACCTAAAGGTAATGTATTTCCAATTTCAGGTTGAGATTCTGGACCAGAAACTAATTTCTGACCAACTTTCAATCCGTTTTGAGCAATTACATATGTTTTCTCACCATCAGCGTAAGCTAATAAAGCGATAAACGCAGTACGATTTGGATCATATTCGATTGATTTAACCGTAGCAGGAATTCCTTCTTTAGTACGTTTAAAATCAATAATACGATATCTCTGCTTGTGACCACCACCCGTATAACGCATGGTCATCTTTCCTTGACTATTTCTACCTCCAGAGTTTTTTATCGGCGCTATCAAAGAGCGTTCCGGCTTATCAGTTGTAATGGCGTCATAACCATTCACAACTCTAAATCGCTGACCTGGGGTAATAGGTTTTAATTTTCTTACTGACATTTTTCTATCTTAGATATTGTTGTAAAAATCAATTGTTTCTCCTTCTTTTACTTGAACAATTGCTTTCTTAATTGCATTTGTTTTTCCAGTAATTAAACCACTTTTAGTGTATTTTGTAGTTCTATCCGGCCTTACGTTCATCGTGTTAACACTCAAAATAGTTACTCCATAAGCAGCTTCAACAGCTTTCTTAATCTCAACTTTATTTGCTTTTTTATTAACAACGAATCCGAAGCGGTTTAAAACTTCACTTTCTTTGGTTACTTTTTCTGTTACTATAGGTTTAATTATGATGCTCATATCCTATTATTTACTTAAATTTTCTTCAATTATCTCCAAAGAACTCTCTAAAAGAACTAAGTTATTAGCATTTAAAATAGCGTAAGTGCTTAATTCTAAGCTACTTACTACGCTAGAGGCCTTTAAATTGCGTGAGGACAAATATACATTTTTATTCGTATCGCCCAACACAAATAGAGATTTTTTATTATCTAACTCTAAAGCTTTCAAAACATTAATGAAATTTTTAGTGTTTGGAGTTTCAAAACTAAAGTCTTCAAGAACGATAATATTTGACTCTTTTGCTTTAATAGAGAAAGCTGATTTTCTTGCCAAACGCTTCAAGCTTTTATTCAATTTAAATGAATAACTTCTTGGTCTTGGTCCAAAAACCGTTCCTCCACCTTTAAACAATGGATTCTTTGCACTACCCGCACGAGCAGTACCAGTTCCTTTTTGTTTTTTAATCTTACGTGTACTTCCCGCAACTTCAGCTCTTTCTTTAGCCTTGTGCGTTCCTTGTCTTTGATTAGCTAAATATTGCTTAACATCAAGGTATACAGCGTGATTATTTGGTTCAATTGCGAATACTGAATCAGAAAGTTGAACTTTTCTGCCAGTATCTTTTCCGTTGAAATCTAATACTTTTACTTCCATTACTTGTGAATGATTACATAAGAGTTGTTATGACCAGGAACACATCCTTTAATAACAAGTAGATTCTTCTCAGTAACTACTTTTAAAACTCTAAGGTTTTGAACGTTTACATTTTCTCCTCCCATACGTCCAGCCATACGCATTCCTTTGAATACTCTAGATGGATAAGAAGAAGCCCCTACAGAACCTGGCGCTCTTAAACGGTTATGTTGACCATGAGTTGCTTGACCAACACCACCAAAACCGTGACGTTTTACAACCCCTTGAAAACCTTTACCTTTAGATACACCTTGTACATC
Organism: Flavobacterium sp. WC2409; assembly: GCF_041200085.1. Taxonomy (NCBI): domain Bacteria; kingdom Pseudomonadati; phylum Bacteroidota; class Flavobacteriia; order Flavobacteriales; family Flavobacteriaceae; genus Flavobacterium; species Flavobacterium sp. WC2409. Next base: position 140,921 of record NZ_CP165625.1, on the reverse strand, counting down.
TACAAATTCTCCTTCAACAAACATAGAGACATCAATAAGATCCCCTAGTTTTTGTTCTGTTGCAAAATTTTGGAATTCAACGACTTTTTTCTTAGCTACAGTTCCCGCTTTTTTAAAGTGACCTAAAGCCGCTTTTGTGGAATGTTTCTCGTTTTTGTCATCGAAACCAAGTTGCAACGCTTCGTACCCGTCAACACCTTTGGTTCTGACTTGGGTAACAACACATGGACCAGCTTGAATTACCGTACAAGGAATATTCTTCCCGTTCTCATCAAAGATGCTAGTCATGCCGATTTTTTTACCAATTAACCCAGACATAAATATTAATTATTAATTATTAAATATAAAAATAGAACACATCATTTAAGTGAACCCTTATTTTTAAAGTGGTGCAAAAGTATAACTTATTTACACACAATCCAAAAAAAGTTTTCACTTAAACAAAGTGCCCTTAATTTTCCTTAGAAGATACTTAAACTTTGATTTCTACTTCAACTCCACTAGGCAATTCTAATTTCATTAAAGCATCGATAGTTTTAGATGAAGATGAATAAATATCAATTAATCTCTTATATGACATTACTTCAAATTGTTCTCTCGCTTTTTTATTAACGTGTGGAGAACGTAGCACTGTGAAAAGTTTTTTGTGAGTTGGTAATGGAATTGGTCCCGTAACTACTGCACCAGTACTTTTTACTGTTTTTACAATCTTCTCAGCAGACTTGTCTACCAACATGTGATCGTAAGATTTTAATTTTATTCTGATTTTTTGACTCATTTTCTTAAAGATTAAGCGTTTCCTTTTGCTTTTTTGATAACCGCTTCAGATATATTTGAAGGCGTTTCTGCGTAGTGTGAAAATTCCATTGTTGAAGTTGCACGACCTGAAGATAAAGTTCTTAATGTAGTAACATATCCAAACATCTCAGATAAAGGTACATCCGCTTTAATTGTTTTCGCACCTGCTCTATCACCCATGTCATTAACCTGTCCTCTACGACGGTTGATATCACCTACGATATCCCCCATGTTTTCTTCTGGTGTAATAACTTCCATTTTCATGATAGGCTCAAGAATTACAGCACCAGCAGCCTTAGCCACTTCTCTGTATCCCATTCTGGCAGCTAACTCAAAAGAAAGCGCATCAGAATCCACAGGGTGAAAAGATCCATCCAAAAGAGTTACTTTCAAACTATCTACTTGGTATCCTGCTAAAGGACCAGTTTTCATAGCTTCCCTGAAACCTTTTTCAACAGATGGTATATATTCTTTAGGAACGTTACCACCTTTTACAGCATTAATAAACTGCAAACCAACAGGAGTTTTACCATCCACTTCATCAGCAGGCTCTAATCTAAATACGATATCACCGAATTTACCACGACCTCCAGATTGTTTCTTATATGTCTCTCTGTGTTGAGCTTCTCTTGTAAAAGCTTCTTTATACTCAACTTGAGGCTCACCTTGGTTTACTTCAACTTTGAATTCACGACGCATTCTATCAACAAGGATATCTAAGTGAAGCTCACCCATACCCGAGATAATAGTTTGTCCTGAAGCTTCATCAGTTCTAACAGTAAATGTTGGATCTTCCTCAGCTAATTTAGCTAAAGCCATACCCATTTTATCAACGTCAGCTTTAGTTTTAGGTTCAATTGCAATACCAATTACTGGCGCAGGGAATTTCATTGACTCAAGAATAATTGGGTTTTTTTCATCACACAATGTATCTCCAGTTTTAATATCTTTAAATCCTACTGCCGCTCCAATATCACCCGCTTCGATATAATCGATTGGATTTTGCTTGTTAGCATGCATTTGATATATACGCGAGATTCTTTCTTTATTTCCTGAACGTGTGTTCAAAACATAAGAACCTGCATCTAAACGTCCTGAATAAGCACGGAAAAAAGCCAAACGACCTACGAATGGGTCAGTAGCAATTTTAAAAGCTAAAGCAGCAAATGGCTCTTTAACATCTGGCTTACGCAAAATTTTAGTTTGATCTTCTTCTAACAATTCAGCGTCGTCAGGATGAATCCCTTCGATACCGTCTTTATCCATTGGAGAAGGTAAATATTTACAAACAGCATCCAACATAAATTGAACACCTTTGTTTTTGAAAGAAGAACCAGCAATCATTGGAATGATAGCCATGTCCATTACAGCTGCTCTTAATGCAATGTTGATTTCTTCCTCAGTAATAGAGTTTTCATCTTCCATGAATTTCTCAAGCAAATTCTCATCATAATCAGCTACTGCTTCAATAAGAATTGATCTGTATTCTTTCACTTCTTCAAGCATATCTTCAGGAATAGGCACAATATCGTACGTTGCTCCTAAACCTTCTTCATGCCAAACAATAGCTTGGTTTTTCACTAAATCCACAACACCTTTGAAATCATTTTCTTCACCAATTGGCAAAGTGATTGCAACTGCATTAGATTTTAACATATCTCTTACTTGTTGACATACCATCAAAAAGTTAGATCCTTGTCTGTCCATTTTATTAACAAACCCAATACGTGGTACTCTATATTGATCAGCTAATCTCCAGTTAGTTTCCGATTGAGGCTCTACACCATCAACAGCACTAAATAAGAAAACTAAACCATCAAGAACACGTAAAGATCGGTTTACTTCAACTGTAAAGTCAACGTGTCCCGGGGTATCGATAATATTAAAGTGATACGGCAATGTTTCTGGTAACGGCTTACCTTGTGTAGTTGGAAAATTCCACTCACAAGTTGTCGCTGCAGAAGTAATTGTAATACCTCTTTCTTGCTCCTGAGCCATCCAGTCCATTGTAGCAGCACCATCATGTACTTCACCAATTTTGTGTGATTTCCCAGTATAAAAAAGAATACGCTCTGTTGTTGTTGTTTTACCAGCATCAATATGAGCAGCAATTCCAATATTTCTTGTATATTTTAAATCTCTAGCCATTTCTTATGAATTAAAATCTAAAGTGAGAGAACGCTTTGTTAGCCTCTGCCATTTTGTGAGTATCCATTCTTTTCTTAACAGCAGCACCTTCTTCTTTAGCCGCAGCTAAACATTCTGATGCCAATCTTTGAGCCATAGATTTTTCATTTCTTCTTCTAGAATAAAGTATTAACCACTTCATTGCCATAGAGATTTTTCTATCCGGTCTAATTTGCATTGGAATCTGAAACGTAGCTCCACCTACTCTACGACTACGTACTTCTACGTGAGGCATAACATTAGTTAAAGCATCTTTCCATATTTCTAATGATGGTTTTTCTGCATCTTGCTTTTTTGATTCTATAATGTCAATTGCATCATAAAAAACTTTAAAAGCTGTTGATTTCTTACCGTCCCACATTAAGTTGTTCACAAAACGCGTTACCAATTGGTCGTTAAACCTTGGATCTGGTAAAAGTGGTCTTTTCTTTGCCGCTCTTTTTCTCATGTCTTTTTTTTAATAAAATTTCATAATCATCCAGCCGCGATAGATCGCGCCTCAATAAAAATTACGTTTTAAATTACTTTTTTGCTTCTTTTGGGCGTTTAGCTCCGTACTTAGATCTTCTTTGCGTTCTTCCTGCTACTCCTGACGTATCAAGTGCACCACGAACGATGTGATATCTAACTCCTGGTAAATCTTTTACCCTTCCACCCCTAACTAATACTATCGAGTGCTCTTGTAAATTGTGTCCTTCACCAGGGATGTAGGCATTTACTTCATTACCATTTGTCAAACGTACACGCGCTACTTTACGCATTGCAGAGTTTGGTTTTTTTGGTGTTGTAGTGTAAACACGCGTACAAACCCCTCTTCTTTGAGGACAAGAATCTAAAGCAACCGATTTACTCTTCTTAGTTATCTGAGTTCTTCCTGTTCTTACTAATTGTTGAATTGTTGGCATAATTAATACTAAAAATTTATTATGTATATTTAATTCCCGCTTTTTACGGGGTTGCAAATGTATAAATTATTTTTTACTCTACAAACGTTAATCCATTAATTTTCAATAAGATTATTTTCCTTATTGAATTACATTTTAAACTTTAGATATTTATATTACTTTTATCAAAATTAATTTTCAATTGAAACACCTACAAACCTATCTATTACTAATACTCCTAAGCTTAAATTGTCAAGCTCAGAAATTTCAATTAAAAATATCAGGAAACTCTTCATTAGAAACAAAAAAAATTGACTCCCTTACCTATTCGACCATACATATCAATACAAAATCAATAGAAAACGAGACAAACCTTGTTTTGGAGAAACTTTCAAAAAAAGGATACACCGAAAGTAGATTAATTAAATTAACGAAGACTAACGACACCTCCTATGTTGCGAATATAAAAATAGGATACAAAATAAAATACATACATATATATATAGGTATAAATTCAAAATACAAAAAACTCAATTTATTCGACCAAAAGAAGGACAGCTTAATAATGCCCTATTCAGAAATAGAATATTTTTTAAATGAAACCCTACATAAATTAGAACTAAGAGGTTACGCATTCACGAAATTAAAACTAAGAAATATTACAAAAAAAAACGACATCCTTTTTGCAGAATTAGACTTTGAAACAGAAAATCAGAGAAAAATAGATAAAATCGTCATTAAACAAGCAAACGACAACATTGACGATTATTTTCCAAAAGGATACCTTACCCAAATAAATCGCAAATACAAGGACAAAACATACAATCAAAAAACAGTAACCTTAATTAATAACGATTTTGAAAACTTAGGGTTCGCAACCCAAATAAAATATCCAGAAATACTGTTCACAAAAGACAGTACCAAAATCTACATTTATCTCAACAAACGAAAGACAAACAATTTTGACGGATTTATAGGTTTTAACAATAACGCCCAAAATAAAATAGTACTTAACGGATACCTTGATTTAAAACTAGAAAACCTCTTATTAACCGGAGAACAATTTACATTATATTGGAAAAGCGATGAAAAAAAACAAAAAACTTTCAAAACTAGCCTAGAGATCCCTTATATATTAAATAGCCCAATAGGACTAAGGGCGCAATTAGATATTTTCAAACAAGACAGTATATATCAAAATACAAAAACAGCAATCGACATTGGATATTATTCAAATTACAAAACTCGTTTCTACCTAGGATACCAATCGACCACTTCAAGCGACATCCAAAATACAAATACCAATTTCATAAGTGATTATAAGAACTCTTTTATCACAACAAACATGGAATACAGTCATTACAATTACAACAACACACTATTTCCATCAAAAACCATATTAATATTAAAACTAGGGACAGGAGAACGCAAAACAAATTTCAAAGACAAAAACACCCCAACAAATAAACAAGCGTTCATAAATATAAACATTCAACATCTATTTAGCATTAATAAAAAAAATTTTATCAACATTAAAAATGAAAGTTATTACTTAAAAAGCGCTTCTTACAATATCAATGAACTATATCGATATGGAGGAATAAATTCAATACGTGGATTTAAAGAAAACAGCCTTCAAGCAAATATAATGTCAGCTTTACTAACAGAGTATCGCTATTTAATTACACCACAGCTATACATACATAGCATACTAGACTACAGCATTTTAAAAGACCCTTTTAACACTGAAAAAAATAACAAAACAACAAAAATACTAGGAACAGGTTTAGGAATTGGAGCTCTAACAAAAGGCGGGTTCATAAAATTATCAATTGCAAACGGCAGTAGAAAAAACGAAGAATTCAAATTTTATAACACAATCATTCATATAAGTTATAATGTTAAATTTTGAATGCGCGCATAAAAAAGGTTTTCAATTATTAGGAAAGTTAACAATTTATTAAGAGTTTTGTCACACTAATTCAAAATATTTAAAAATGAAACTAAAGTTCAATGGAATCTTAGTACTACTAGTAGTACTTATGGCGCAACTAACTTTTGCGCAAGAGAGAGCTGTGACGGGTGTTGTTTCTGACAATACAGGTATGCCTTTACCAGGTGTAAGTGTATTAGTTAAAGGAACTAAAAACGGAGCACAAACTGATTTTGATGGTAAATATACTATCAAAGCATCATCAAGTCAAATCTTGATATTTAGCTACATTGGGATGAAAACCCAAGAATTAAAAGCTACATCATCAACTGTTAATGTCAAGTTAGAAAGCACTGCTATGGAGCTTGAAGGCGTTGTTGTAACTGCATTAGGAATCAAAAGAGAAAAAAAATCTTTAGGTTATGCAACACAAGAGATTAAAGCTGAAGATTTAACAGCAGGAGCTGGAAGTGGAAACTTCATTAATGAACTTTCAGGTAAAGTAGCTGGTGTAAACATCAAAAGAAACAACAACTTTGGAGGGTCTTCAAGTATTGTATCTAGAGGGGTTAAGAGTTTAACTGGTAATAATGAAATGTTAATTGTAATAGACGGAATGCCTATTAACAACTCAAACATTAACTCAAATACTGCAAGTCAAACTACTGGAGCTGGTAACACTTATGACTACGGTAATGCTGCTATGGATATCAATCCTGAAGACATTGAAAGCGTAAACATATTAAAAGGAGCAGCAGCTTCTGCTTTATATGGTTACTTAGGAGGAAATGGAGTAGTAATGATTACTACCAAAAAAGGTAGAACAAAAAAAGGATTAGGTGTTACAGTATCATCTGAATTTGTTGCTGGAACTATTGACAAATCAACATTTGTTAAATACCAAGACAAATACGGTGCTGGTTACGGACCTTATTATGAAGATGCTTCTGGATATTTCTTATCAAGAGATATTGATGGTGACGGTGTTGAAGACTTAGTTGTACCAACTTCTGAAGATGCATCTTACGGAGCGGCTTTCAACCCTAACTTACTAGTATACAATTGGAATGCATTTACTCCATGGTCTGATAGCTATCAAAAAGCTACTCCTTGGGTAGCTGCAAAAAATGATCCTACAACATTTTTTCAAACAGCAACTTCTTTTAACAACTCTGTATCGTTAGAAGACGGAAATGACACTACAAATTTTGTTTTGAACTTTACTAATTCAAAACAAACTGGTATTTTACCAAATAGTGATATGAAAAAAAATAGTATGAGCGTTAAAGTAAACCACATATTTTCAGATAAATTATCTGTAAGTGCATTTGCTAACTACAACACTCAATCAACTGTAGGTAGAAACTCAACAGGATATAATGAAAACATTATGTCTAACTTCCGTCAATGGTGGCAAACTAACGTTGATGTTCAAGAATTGAAACAAGTTTACGAAAGATCTGGTGGACAAAACATCAACTGGAACTATTCTGATCCTTCAGATTTAACACAAATCTATTGGGATAATCCATATTTCATTAGAAATAAAAACTTCCAATCAGATGAAAGAAACAGATTCTTAGGTTACGGTAAATTAGACTATAAACTAACAGACTGGTTAACTGCTACAGGTAAAATCTCTACCGATTCATACAGTGAATTACGTGAAGAAAGAAGAGCTTTCGGATCTATTGCAGGTGATTTTGGTATTAACAGATTAGCAGAAACTTCTGGGTACCAAAAATACATGAGAAACTTCTCTGAACAAAATTATGACTTTATCTTGACTTTCAAAAAAGACATCTCAGAAGACATTAGCTTCAACGGAGTTGCCGGAGGTACATCAAGAAAAACTAGAGTTGTTTCTACATTGAACTCAACTCAAGGTGGACTTATTGTTCCAGATCTTTTCAGTTTATCTAATTCTGTTGCTGGTGTTCCATTTCCAGTAGAATCAGAAGTAAACCAAGGAATCAATAGTTACTACGCATCAACATCTTTTGGATATAAAGACTTTGCATTTTTAGATGCAACCGTAAGAAGAGATGCTTTCTCTACTTTACCACAAAACGAAAATGCAATTAATACGTATTCAGCATCTGGATCATATGTTTTCACAAATCACGTTAACCAACCATGGTTAAGTTTTGGTAAAATTAGAGCTGGATATTCTGAATCTCCACTTGGTACACCAAATCAATCATTAGTAGATACTTATATCAAAAATGACCCATTTGGAACAAATCAACAATATTCAGTTGCTTCTACAAAAAACAACCCTAACTTAAAAGCTGTAAAAACAAACACTCAAGAAATTGGTTTGGAAATGCAATTTTTAAACAGAAGAATTGGTTTTGAAGTAAGTGCATACAAAAACGTAAATGATGGAGAAGCAATTTCAGTTCCTTATTCTACATCTACTGGAAACAGTGCTAGATATATCAATGCAGCAACTGTAGAGAATAAAGGTATTGAGGTTCAATTTAACGTTACACCATTTAAATCAAAAAACTTCCAATGGGATGTATTTGTAAACTGGTCTAAAAACGAAAATAAAGTTACTAAGTTAGTTGACGGAATTGAAAACCTTAGATTAAGTTCATTTGGTCAAGGTGTAACTCTTAATGCTGCTGTAGGTGAAGCTTATGGTGTCCTTAGAGGTACAGACTTTACTTATTTAAATGGTGAAAAAGTTGTAGGTGCTAACGGTAGATACGTTGTAAATGCATCAGCTAACAATGTAATCGGAGATGTTAATCCTGATTGGATTGGTGGGGTTCGTAATAAATTTACTTACAAAAACTTATCTCTTGGATTCTTAATAGACATGAAACAAGGTGGAGATATCTTCTCTCTTGATCAAGCTTATGGCTTAGCTACTGGTCTATATGACGTAACAGCAGGTAACAATGAACTAGGAAATCCTATTAGAAATACTATCGCAAATGGTGGTGGTGTAATTTTACCAGGTGTACAAGCTGACGGAACTCCAAATACAGTAAGAACTCCTTCTCCTGACCAATATGGAAACGTATCAGGATATAGAAGAGCTCCTAACAAAGCGTTTGTTTACGATGCATCATTTGTTAAATTAAGAGAAGTTAACATTACTTATAGCTTACCTACTACTATTGTTAAGAGAATGAATCTTCAAGAAATGAAATTTAGCATTGTAGGTTCAAACTTATGGATAATAAGCAAAAACCTTCCTTATGCTGACCCAGAAAGTGGATTAAGTGCAAACTCAAACTCTGCAGGATATTCAATTGGTTCATTGCCATCAACTAGAAATATTGGTTGTAACGTAACATTTAAATTTTAAATTATGAAAAAGATATTTTTATTAATCTCATTTATAGCCTTAACGGTATCATGTACTGATGATATTACAGGATTAAATGCAGATACAAAGAACCCAACTACAACAAAACCAGAGTTTTTATTCACAAATGCTCAGAAAGGTTTAGTTGACCAGATGGTTAATGCATCAGTTAACAGAAATGTTTTCAGATTGTTTACACAATATTGGGCAGAAACGACTTATCCAGATGAAAGTCAATATAACTTGACAACTAGACCAATTCCTGATACTCATTTTACAATTCTTTATAGAGATGTATTAAGAGATTTGAAAGAGTCACAAACTTTATTGGGTAAACAAGTAACTGCAGGACCAACTGAAGCAGCTATTTTAGCAAACAAAAAAGCAATTGTTGACATCATGTCAGCATATACTTTTAGTGTTTTAGTGGACACATTTGGAGATGTACCTTACACAGAAGCTTTAGATATTGAAGGACATCCTCTACCTAAGTATGATGATGCTCAAACAATATACAAAGACATCATCAGTAGACTTACTGCGGATGTAGCTTCATTAAGTTCTTCCGAATCTAGTTTTGGATCTGCTGATTTAATTTACGGTGGAGATGCTGCTAAATGGAAAAAATTTGCAAACTCTCTTAGATTAAGACTTGCTGTTAACATGCATGATGTTGATGCTGCTTATGCTAGTGCTCAAATTACTGCTGCAGTAAACGCAGGAGTAATGACAAGTAACTCTGACAATGCTGATCTAGTTTATTTAGGAGCAGAACCTAATGCAAATCCATTATATGTGGATATCGTTGCAAGTGGAAGAAAAGATTTTGTAATTGCAGATACATTTGCTGACAAATTAAATGCGCTTTCTGACCCAAGAAGAGCTAAATACTTTACTGTAGCACCTGGTACAGCAATTTATAAAGGTGGTATCTATGGTACATCTAACAGCTACACTAACTTTTCACATATTAATGATGATATTTTAGATCCTACTTTTGCAGGAACAATATTTGATTATACTGAAACTGAATTCTTACTAGCTGAATCAGCTGCAAGAGGAGTAGCAGTTGGAGGTACAGCAGCAACACATTACACAACTGCAATTACAGCTTCAATGCAAAGCTGGGGTGTTGCAACTGCTGATGTTGCTACTTACCTAGCTCAACCATCAGTAGTATATAATGCTGCAAACTGGAAAAAAAGTATTGGAGAACAAGCATGGATAGGTTTATACAACAGAGGATTTGAATCTTGGATCTCTTACAGAAGATTAGATTTCCCAGTTTTATTAGCACCAGCTGCTGCATACAATGACCTTAAATCTGTACCAACAAGATATAAATATCCTGCTGCAGAACAAACGGTAAATCAAACAAACGTAAGTGCTGCTTCAGCTCTTATTAGTGGTGGTGATTTATTAACTACTAAAGTATTTTGGGATAAATTCTAATTATTTCATCACTTGAATAATATTAAAACCATCAGCGAAAGCTGGTGGTTTTTTTTTATATATTTGCACCATGGAAAAAGAACATCAAATATTTGGAATAAGAGCAATAATTGAAGCCATACAAGCTGGTGCAACTGTTGATAAAGTATATATACAAAAGGAAGCGAGTAGCGAACTAATGAAGGACTTAATGAAAGTGATGAAGCGTGGCAACATAAACTTCTCCTACGTTCCAGTAGAAAAACTAAATAGACTAACACCTAACAATCATCAAGGTGCAGTAGCTACAATCTCCCCTATCTCCTTTTTTGATTTAGAAACATTAATTAATACGGTTGTAGAAAATGGAAAAACCCCATTATTCTTAATCCTAGATCAAATATCTGACGCACGTAATTTTGGTGCAATAATTAGGACTGCAGAATGTACTGGAGTTAATGGAATTATTGTTCAAAAAGCAGGATCAGCTCCTGTCAATGGAGATACTGTTAAAACATCCGCGGGTGCAGTATTTAACATTCCGATTTGTAAAGTAGAACATATTAAAGATGCCATTTTTCTTTTGCAAGCGAGTGGAATAAAAACAGTTGCGGCAACTGAAAAAACAGATCAAAACATTTATGATATTTCATTAAATGAACCTGTAGCAATTATAATGGGATCTGAAGACCGTGGTGTAAACCCATCTGTTTTAAAGATAGTAGATGAAAAAGCAAAACTTCCTATGTTTGGGAGTATAGGCTCCTTAAATGTATCAGTAGCTTGTGGTGCTTTTTTATATGAAGCCGTTAGACAAAGAAGTTAAATCCCTTATCCTTGTTCTCACATCAATCAAAATAAAAGAATAAATAAAAATGAATCAAGACTCTAGTTTTGATTCATTTTTTTCGTTTTCAACGATATCGTAATTAACAGAAAGATTTGAGGAATAATACGATTGAATTTCATCTTCTATTTCTCCTTCTATTTCTGGTACTGGTAAATTCACAAAAATCCCATTTTCATCAAACCGTTGCATAAACTTATCTTGGCTAGCATCAAAATCCGGTTTTTCCCAATCGTATTTTATTACTTTTTCATACTCTGGCGTTTTTAGAAAAATAGCCAATAAGAAACCCGTGATCAAACCTCCTAAATGACCTTCCCAAGAAATAGTTTCATCTACTTTAGGGAATACATACCAAATCATTCCTCCGTAAAACATAATGACCGAAAGAGACAGTGAAACTAACCTATAGTATTTTGTCAAAATCCCTTTTAAGAAGATAAAACTAACTAAAACATAAATAAGCCCACTTGCTCCGATATGATAATTTTCTCTACCAATAATCCAAGTTATTAATCCTGAGAAAAGTATGCCCAACACAATAACATAAAGTGATTGCTTGGAATAAAAAAACTGAAGTGCAGCCAACAAAATTAATAACGGAATTGAATTACTATAAAGATGATCTATATTGGAATGAATGAACGGACTAAATAAAATTCCTTGTAATCCAGAAAATGTCCTTGGATAAATGCCGTTTTCAACAAAATCAAAATCATATCGAATCTCCAACCAATAAATAAACCAAAGGAAAAGCACAAAAAAAAGGGGTAACGCTATAACTGAATTTGAATATTTAAAATCTTTTTCCATTTATAAAATTTTATTATAAAGTATATCACAAAAATACATCCAAAATTATACAAATGCTATTTTGTCATAGTTTAGAAAATAAATTCATTTTGAAAACCAAATGATTTTAGCCCAGATAGAAACGGCATCCTTTTATGTAGTAGCGAGGCACGAGCAAACGGAATAAAAGATATAGTGGATAGCTGGAAAAAGCTTCAAATAAAAATAGTAATTTTACAAAATGGAAGCACCATTAGCAGAACGAATTCGTCCACAAAAATTAGAAGACTATATTAGTCAGTCTCACCTAGTAGGGCCAAGTGGCTCCTTAACGCAACAAATAGCAAAAGGAATTATCCCTTCACTCCTACTTTGGGGACCTCCAGGAACGGGTAAAACCACATTAGCGCAAATCATAGCACAAGAATCCAAACGCCCCTTTTACATCTTAAGTGCAATCAACTCTGGTGTAAAGGACATACGAGATGTAATAGAAAAAGCGAAGCAAAGTGGCGGACTTTTTACCGCTAAAAATCCAATTCTGTTCATTGATGAAATCCATCGGTTTAGCAAATCACAACAAGACTCTTTATTAGCTGCAGTTGAAAAAGGATGGATTACCCTTATAGGTGCAACAACAGAAAATCCAAGTTTTGAAGTAATTCCCGCACTATTATCACGCTGCCAAGTATACATTTTGAATGCTTTTACAAAGGGCGATTTAGAAGCATTACTACAACGTGCCTTAAAGACGGATTCATTTTTAGCTACAAAAGACATCACTTTAAAAGAAACAGAGGCTTTATTGCGTCTTTCTGGAGGCGATGGACGTAAGCTATTGAATATTTTTGAACTTGTCGTAAATGCATCCGCTGAAGACAAAATTATAATCACTAACGAAAGGGTATTCGAACTTGTGCAACAAAACACCGTTTTGTATGACAAAAGCGGCGAACAACATTACGATATAGTTTCTGCTTTTATAAAATCGATAAGAGGAAGCGATCCAAACGGAGCTGTTTATTGGCTAGCTAGAATGATTGAAGGTGGTGAAGATGTGAAATTTATAGCGCGAAGAATGTTAATTCTTTCTAGTGAAGATATAGGAAATGCAAATCCAACTGCTTTTATTATGGCTAATAATACTTTCCAGGCTGTAGCGACTATAGGCTATCCTGAGAGTAGAATTATTTTAAGTCAATGTGCCATTTATTTAGCAACTTCACCCAAAAGCAATGCTTCTTATTTAGCTATTGGAACTGCACAACAATTAGTGAAGCAAACTGGTGATTTATCAGTTCCTATACATTTGCGAAATGCTCCTACAAAATTAATGAAAGAGCTAGGTTATGGAGACGATTACAAATATTCTCATGATTACGCCAATAATTTTGCAGAGCAAGAGTTTCTACCCCAAGAGCTAAGCAACAAAGCAATCTATGTTCCTGGAAACAATTCAAGAGAAAATATGACTCGGGAATTCTTAAAAAACCGATGGAAAAACAAATACGGTTATTAAATAAAAAAGCAGATTATCCCAAGAGAATAATCTGCTTTTTTTATTCAAACAGTTACGACTAAAACTTAACTGCTATTTTTTCTGAAAATAATTTGTCGTTTTTATAATATTCAAAATACCATTGCCCGTCTTTAGAAACTAACACGCCATTGTTGGAATCTTTTTCAGCAATAAAACAACTAGCATTAGAGGTTTTATAAACTTTCATTACCACCTTTGGAGTGGTATCGACTAATTGAAACCCATTAACAACAGGTTGTGCATATAAAAACCCTGTATCTTCAATTAATTCTTTTTTAGGAACAGGAACTAATTTCTCCTCCACCTTTATAACTTCTTTGACTGTCACTATATCCGAATTAGCACTAATAGTATTTACTTTACTTTCTACTATTTTATTAAAACCAACATACTTATAATTCAATGCGTATACTGACACAAATGCCTTGTTTAAGGCTTCAGTATAGGCTAGTTGATAATCTTTTTCTTTACTCACTCCTGTCTCTGATTGGTAAATAATTTTACCATAACAATCTTTAAAAACCACATGCATTTTTGTAGTCAGAAATGACTTTTCTTTAATAACGTCAAATGACATTAAGTCACATCGTTGAATATTATCGCTAGGTAAAGGTTCATTATCATAGAAAGCTTCAAAGCCCGCTTTATTAAGGTTAAACTTTGATAATGTCGCTAAACGATATTGGTTTTCACTTTTCAAAAAATCAAATTTTAAAGGGATGATTACATATTTATAATTTGTAATCGACTGAGAAAATCCCAAAAAAGAAACTAACATAACCAGTAAAAGCAATACTTTTTTCATAATTTATAAATAATTTTTAATTTCTAATAAATGATTAATTTGTTTTATATGCTTTTCAACTGGAAAAACAGCTTCACTAAAAAAAATAGCATCTAATCCACTATCTAACGCTCCTTGAACATCAGCATCTAAGGAATCCCCAATCATAATACTATGTTCTTTTTTGGCTTTGGCCAAATCTAATGCATATTCAAAAATAATGGGATTTGGTTTCTTCACTCCTGCCATTTCAGAATTAGTAACCGTATCAAAGTAATTCGTTAATTTTGAATTACTGATTTTTCTATACTGAACATCTGCAAAACCATTCGTAATAATATGAAGGTTGTACTTTTCATTTAAATAATCCAAAATTTCAAATGTTCCATCAAAAAGGTGATTATTATCCGGTAAATATTCAATATATTCATCAGCTATAATATCAATTTCTCTATCTGAAATAGTATAGTTCAATGCATCAAAAGATTGCTTTAATCTATTGTAACGCAATTCCTGATGCGTTATTTTATCATATTGATAGAGTTTCCAACAAGCCTGATTAATAGGTACATATTTCTCAATAAACGATTTTATGGCAACAGTTGGGTGATTTCTATTAAATATGTTCTCAAAAGTAATTTCAGAATTCTTATCAAAATCCCAAAGCGTATGATCTAAATCAAAAAACACATCTTTTATATTATCTATTTTCATTTTATTCTTTTATTTTTTAAAATATTCCTTCGTCTACAAAACTAAAATAACTTGTTTCAGTAACAATTAAATGATCTAAAACTATAATCTCAAGACTAACACCCGCTAACTTCAATTTCTTGGTTATTTGCTTGTCAGCATCACTAGGAATTAACGTTCCCGAAGGATGATTGTGACATAAAATTAAACCAGTTGCTCCTAGTTCCAATGCGTTTTTAAAAACCAGCCTCACATCCACCAAAGTTCCAGTTATCCCACCTTTACTCAATTGTGCTTTTGAAATCACTTTATTCGAATTATTTAAATAAACAATCCAAAATTCCTCATGTGGCAATTCTCCTATTATAGGCTGCATTAATTCAAAAATCGCTTTACTAGAAGTTATTTTTACTAACTCTAACGCATCTTCAGTTCTTCTTCGTCGCCCTAATTCAAGAGCTGCAATAATAGAAATGGCCTTTGCCTCTCCAATTCCTTTAAATGTTATCAATTGTGAAATAGACAATTTCCCTAACGCATTCAAGTTGTTATTTACACTCTTTAAAATACGCTTGCTTAACTCCACCGCCGATTCGTTTCTACTACCAGAACCAATTAAAATAGCAATCAACTCTGCATCGCTTAATACGCTTTTGCCTTTCAGCATCAACTTTTCACGAGGTTTGTCGTCTTCGGACCAATGGGTAATCGGAAAATTATTTTGCTCCACATTTAAAGATTTAAATTGATACAAATACTTATGAATTCCCTTTTAAATCCACATTTACAGTGGAATTTAAATGCTTTTTTTCATACAAATACTATTCCCCAAACCTTCATAAGGTGGGTAATTATCTATAATAAAATAACCTGCTTTTTGATACATACCAATAGCCGCTTCTTGTTTATACAAGGTTTCCAAAACCGAAAAAGAAAAACCCAACTCCTTTGCCCAAGATTCTAATTCCTGTAACATTCTTTGTGCCAATCTTTTCCCACGTATTTCAGGAGAAACAAACATACGTTTTATTTCGATTGTATTTTTATCATATTTCTTGAAGCAAGAACAGGCAACTGCCACATCATCATTATAAACGATTACTACATTCCGATTTAATTCAATAATGTTATTGCCCCAATAATTGGATTTCAACTCTGGATAGGTTTCCCACAAACTCTTGTCTAAATCTCCTACCAATGAAATAAAATCTTTATTTTCACTAGTCGTTTTTATGATTTTAATTTGATCTTCCATTCAAATGATTATTCTATTATTTTTTTGACTTCATCAAAATTCAATCCGCCATAATTACCAGAACTCATCAACAGCAAAGCAGAATTATCAAAATTTAAGCCAAACAAATACTCTTTAAACTCAATAGGATTCGTATATATAATTAAGTCTTTTCTATTAAAAGCATTTGCAATTTGCTCATATGTAACTTCCTCTAATTGCTTAATTTTAACTGCATCAGGCGAATAAAACACCACCGCTACATCAGCATGTTCAAGAGCCCCTTCATATTCTTTCAAAAACTCAGCGTTTAAGCTGCTATAGGTGTGCAATTCTAAACAAGCCACCAAAGTTCTGTCTGGATATTGCTCTTTTACCGCTTTGGTAGTTGCAGCTACCTTACTTGGAGAATGCGCAAAATCTTTATAAGCAACACTCGTTATACTTTCGGCAATTTTTTCCAATCGTTTTGAAGCTCCTTTAAAACTGGCAATTGCTTCATAAAAATCAGCTTCATCAACACCCATGTTTTGACAAATCCATTTGGCACCAGCCAAATTATTTAAATTATGTCCACCAAAAACTTCGATAGGCATATCTCCTTCTGGAGTTTCTAATAATGTAATTCCATTTTCAACTTTATAATTTGGAGTAGTATATGGCAGTTTACGGATTGGATTGGTAGCTTCTTCCGCTACCCTTTTTACTTCAGGATCTTCTTCATTGTACACTAGAATCCCCCCATTTGTAATTTTACCAATAAAAATTTCGAACTGTTCTACATAATTTTCATAGGTTGGAAAAACATTAATGTGGTCCCAAGCTATTCCAGAAATCAAAGCGATATTAGGTTGATACAAATGAAATTTTGGTCGTCTGTCAATTGGTGACGACAAGTATTCATCTCCTTCAAGAACAATAAAATCATTCTCTTCCGTAAGATGAACCATGGTATCAAACCCTTCTAATTGTGCTCCCACCATATAATCTACAGCAATATCATGATAATGCATTACATGAAGAATCATCGAAGTAATGGTCGTTTTACCATGAGAACCGCCAATTACAACTCGGGTTTTATTTTTAGACTGTTCGTATAAAAACTCTGGATATGAATAAATTTTCAATCCTAATTCTTGCGCTTTTAATAATTCAGGATTGTCTGCCTTAGCATGCATTCCTAGAATTACTGCTTCGACATCTGGAGTGACTTTTTCAGGAAACCAACCCAATTCAGCTGGTAAAATTCCTTTTTTATCTAAACGTGATTTTGATGGTTCAAAAATAGCATCATCACTACCCGACACTTGGTATCCTTTATTATGTAATGCTAAAGCCAAATTGTGCATGGCGCTACCACCGATAGCGATAAAATGAGTTCTCATATATTTTTCTTAGGTGTTGAATTTAAATTTTTTATAATTAACAAAACTGCCTCTGCCTTTGCAGGTTCTTTCATTTTGTTTTTGTACAAATTAGCCAGCATTTGGTAACTTTTTACAGAATTCCCAACTGCAATTGCTTTTTTATATTGCTGCTCTGCCTTAACGTATCTCTTAAAATACTCATCTATATGCCCTTTAGACAAAAGTCCATCAACAGCTGAAAGTTTATATAATTCATTTGAATATTGTATTGCTTTTGTTTCACTTCCCCCTACAATTCCAGGCAACTGAATGTACAATTCAATTAATGCCCATCTGGATTCAATATGCCTCGGATTAAGTGCTATCGCTTTTTCAAAAGATTCTTTGATTTCATCTACCATCCCTAAAGCCCTAAATTTATTAACGCTCAAAGCTTTCATAGCTAAAGCACCGCCGTATTTATATTGAAAATTGGCTTCAGATGGCTTTAACCCCTTTAATTTTTCATACAGTTCTATAGCTTTATCCCAGGATTTATTCTGACCTGCTATATCTCCTAAATATTCAATTGTTTTTAAATTTGTTGGATCCGTTTTTAAAATACTTTCAAAAACAATTTCGGCCTGATCCAATTTCCCTGCCTCAAATAAACTTTGTCCTTTATCAAAATTAGATTGAGACAATACTACGAGTGGGAAAAATAAAATGAAGTTTAAAATGTATTTCATTTTTCAAAAATAAGGAAATTTTAAAGGAATAAAAATATTTTTAACTTAGATAAAAAAGTAAAAACATAGAGAATGTGATTAAAATCATAATGTATTAGAAAAGTTTAAAAAACCTTATCATAACATAGTCCAATTACTTTTGTTTTAACAATTTAAAATAGAAAAACTAAAAACAAAATCATTCTTGTCTCTTTATATAAATTAGGATTTATGAAAATATTTTATGCAATACAAGCTACTGGCAATGGACACATCAGTAGAGCAATGCAACTTTATCCTTATTTACAAAAATACGGAACTATAGATTTCTTTTTAAGCGGAAACAATGCCAGCCTCGATATTAAGCTACCTGTAAAATACAAAAGCAAAGGCTGTAGTTTACATTACAGCAAATGTGGTGGATTAAATTATTGGGATATTGTAAAAAATATTAAACCCAGACAAATTTACAAAGATGCTGAATCACTGCCTTTAAAAGACTATGATATAATTATAAATGATTTTGATTCTATAACCTCTTTGGCCTGTAAAATGCAAAATGTTAACTCGGTACAATTAGGACATCAAGCTAGCTTCATTTCGACACATACTCCAAGACCAGAAAAAAAGAGCCTAATGGGAGAAATGATCTTAAAACACTACGCTCCATCTCGAAAAAACATTGGCTTGCATTTTGAAAAATATGATTCTTTCATCCTTCCACCAATCATTAAAGATGAAATCATAGCATCAGAACCAACCAATTTAAAGCACATTACAGTGTATTTACCTTCCTTTGATAAAGATTGCTTAGAAAAAGCCTTTAATAGCATTCCTGGGATTCAATTTCACTGGTTCCTTAATACAGTGGAACAAATACACAAAATAGGCAACATTACCTATTTCCCTGTAAATCAAAAAAAATTCAATAAAAGCCTTATTACTTGTGAGGGAATCATTACTGGTGGCGGATTTGAAACTCCTTCCGAAGCTTTGTATCTTGGTAAAAAAGTACTTTCCATACCTATTCGTAATCATTACGAACAAGAGTGCAATGCTGCTGCTTTAAAAAAACTGGGGGTTCCCGTTGTCTATGAAGTGGGGGATGATTTTAATACGATTATAGAAAACTGGATTGATTTAGATCTTATCTATCCAAAAATGCAGGCCAATAATATCCCCGAAACCCTCGAATACTTATTTGACACTTACAAAGACTAAATTATTATTATTATTATGGGCTGTCCCGCAAAAAAAGCGGGTCGGGCTATACGCTACAATCTTTTTTAAGGTAAAAAAAACCTTAAAAAAGGATTTCCGCTACTATCCCTCATCCAAAAAAAATTCTGATATAATCACAATACTGTCAACTAATTACTTCCTTTTTAATAAAATGAGCCAATAGTAGCAATTTTATGTTTTTTTATTACATTAGCTACCAATAGTAAAAAACAAAACATGAAAACATTAGATCAATGGTTTGAAGAATACAGTGTAAGTCATAAAAACGTGACCAATAAAAAAATTCATTACCTCTGTGTGCCTTTAATCTTTTTCTCTGTCGTAGGATTGTTCATGAGCATTCCCAATCAAATATTAGAACCACTTGCTTCTCTCCATCCTATTTTTGCCAATTGGGCTTTTGTTGTCTTAGTGTTTGTATTGTTATTCTATTTTAGGCTATCAATGGCAATGGGATTAAAAATGTTACTATTTACAGCGCTATGTTTAGTTGGCAATTATGTTATTTCACAAACATTTCCTTTATTATGGTTTTCTATTGCCGTATTCACTATTGGTTGGATAGGACAATTTTACGGACACAAAATAGAAGGTAAGAAACCGTCATTCATTAAGGATTTACAGTTTTTATTGATTGGTCCAGCTTGGGTAATAGATTCTGTGCTTAAATTAAATTAAGAAGCATTTTACTAAAAAACCCACTATAAAGCAATCGCGTCATAGTGGGTTTTTTATTTATAGAAATAGACTCTTTAGTCATTCAACATTTTCCATAGTTTGTCTTTCAACTCTGTCAATCCTTGTTGCGCAACAGACGAAATGAACATATAAGGAACATCTTTAAATGCGACATCCAACTCAGTTTTAAGCTCTGCTTTTAATTCGTCATCCAGCATATCACATTTTGATATTACTAACAAACGCTCTTTATCTAGCATTTCAGGATTGTATTTTGTCAATTCGTTTACAAGAATATCGTACTCTCCTTTAATGTCTGGGGTATCCACAGGAACAAGAAACAATAAAGTCGAGTTACGCTCAATGTGACGCAAGAAATAATGACCTAATCCTTTTCCTTCGGCAGCACCTTCAATAATTCCCGGAATATCAGCAATTACAAAAGATTGAAAATCTCTATAGGCTACAATTCCAAGATTTGGTTTTAAAGTGGTAAAAGGATAATCGGCAATCTTAGGTTTTGCAGATGTCAATACCGACAATAAGGTCGATTTTCCCGCATTAGGAAAACCTACCAAACCAACATCGGCCAAAACTTTAAGCTCTAGAATAACATCCATTTCAACACCAGGTAATCCAGGTTGAGAGTATCTTGGTGTTTGGTTAGTAGAACTTCTAAAATGCCAGTTTCCTAAACCACCTTTACCACCTCTAGAAAGTACTTGTTTCTCTCCGTCTTCAGTGATTTCAAATAAGATTTCACCCGTTTCTTTGTCTTTCACTACTGTTCCTAATGGTACTTCGATAAATTTATCATCTCCATCAGCTCCAGTACTTCTATCACCACTACCATCTCCACCGTTACCGGCTTTGATATGTCTTGCAAATTTAAGATGAAACAAAGTCCAAAGTCCTTTGTTCCCAACTAAAAACACGTGTCCACCACGTCCACCATCACCTCCATCAGGTCCTCCTTTTTCAATAAATTTCTCTCTATGCAAGTGCGTAGACCCCTTTCCTCCTTTACCGGAAGAAACAAATATTTTTACGTAATCTACGAAGTTCCCTTCAGTCATAACTCTTTTCTTTTACTTCGACATTGATCTAAAATACCTGACAGCCATCGGCTGTCCTCCTTTTAATTTCAAATCCTCTGTCATTTTTTTTTAGTATTCAATGTTGAGTTACCCTATTCAGCACATATCTTATGCTTTAAAATAGGGCAATCTATTTTATTTTCATAATGATTTCACCATTACTTTATCAATCTTTATACCATCCATATCAATAACTTCCAACTCAAATCGATGCCAAACTAGTTTTTCACCTTGTTTTGGTATATGTGAAAGCTCTGTCATAATTAATCCGCTAACGGTTGTCACATCATAATCATTTATCAAATCGTCCAATTCAAAATAGGTAAGAAAATCATGCAGTGAATAATGGCCATCCACTAACCACGAACCATCTTCTCTTTCTATCAATTGAAAATCTTCTTTGTAAAAATCAGACGCATCACCCACTAATGCTTCCAAAATATCATTCAAGGTAATGACTCCTTGAAAAACACCATATTCATCAGCCACAAAAGAATAATGAATTCCTGATTTTTTAAATTTCTCTAATGCTTTATAAGCTGTAGTATGCTCCATCATGAATGGCGCATCAGTCATTATTTCAGAAAGATGAATCGTTTCATTATCTATCCGCGCAAAAATGCTTTTCAAATTTACAACCCCTACAATATCATCATAATCGGCACCATAAACTGGATAAATAGAATGCAAATCTTTTATTATGTATTCCTTAATCTGACTCTTATTTGCATCTTGTTGCAAGAAAACCACTGATTTTCTATGCGTCATCAATGAGTTTATCTTTCTATCTCCAATATGAAAAACACGCTCAACAATATCTTGTTCAATTTCTTGCACTTCTCCGCCTTCGGTACCTTCTTTTATAAAAGCTTTTATCTCTTCTTCGGTTACTTTACCATCAGCATTGGGTTTTATTTGCAAAACCTTCAGTAAAAACTCAGTGGCATGTGTTAATAACCAAATAAATGGTGCCGTTACAATTGAAACCATTTTCATAGGCATTGCGACTGCTTTAGCAATGGATACAGGATGATTCATACCAATTCTTTTTGGCAATAATTCTCCCAAAACTAATGAGAAAAAGGTCAAAACCACTACAACTATTCCTACCGCAATGGTATGGGAATACGGTTTTAAAATTTCAAAACCATTAACAAAAGTCTCGACATTCAAAGTGATTTTATCCCCACTATAAATACCTGTTAAGATACCTATTAACGTAATCCCTATTTGAACAGTGGATAAAAACTTATTAGGTGAATTGGCCAACTCTAATGCTATCTTAGCACTTTTGTTCCCTTTTTTGGCAGCAGATTCTAATCTATTTTTTCTTGCTGAAATCAATGCAATTTCAGACATGGAGAAAACTCCATTTAATAGTATTAAAAAAAATATTATTAGTATTTCCATGTTTTTTCTAGCCCAGATGGTAGTGAAAAGTGCGCCGCTTGTAAAACTTTATTTTTCTTGATATAAAAGAGCGACCAAAGGAAGCTCCTTTTTTATTTTAGAAAAATTGTTTTATAAGCAAGCACTTGCAACGTACAGCTGGAATTGCTCCTATAAATTATCTATAACCGTACTTAAACGCTCTGTAATTTCTTGGATTGTCCCAATACCGTTTACGGCATAAAATTTTCCTTGTTTATCGTAATACCCCATTAATGGCGCAGTTTTCTCATTGTATTCTTGGTACCGATTTCTGATTTTGTCTTCGTCTTGATCGTCAATTCTACCACTTGTTTTTCCTCTTTCTAATAAACGTTGAATCAGGATTTCATCATCGGCTTCAAGAGCAATTGTGGCAGCAACACTAGAGTTAATTGTCGTAAGAAAAGCATCTAATGCTTCGGCTTGAGATATTGTTCTAGGATATCCGTCAAATAAAATTCCATTAGTATCCGGATGTTTATTTACCTCATCAATTAGCATTTTTGTTGTCAATTCATCTGGCACTAGATCTCCAGCATCCATGTAGACTCTTGCTTGTTTTCCTAGTTCTGTATCATTTTTCAAATTGAAACGAAATACATCTCCAGTGGAAATATGAGTTAACTTGTATTTTTCTTTTAAAAACTCGGCTTGAGTTCCTTTTCCTGCTCCTGGTTTCCCAAATAAAACGATATTAATCATAGTGTGTATTGAGTGGTTATTCTTTTAATTTATATACTTCTGGTAAGTTTCTTCCTAGTCCATCATAATCTAAACCAAAACCAACTATAAATTTATTTGGAATTCTAATTCCAACATAGTCAACTTTGATATCTTTTTTATACGCTTCAGGTTTGAAAAATAAAGTTGCGATTTTGAAATGCTTTACGTTTTGCTTTTTGAATAATTCTTTCAGCTCTACTATAGTATTTCCAGTATCAACAATATCTTCTATTATAACAACTGAACGCCCTGACAAGTCCTGATTTAATCCTATTAACTGTTTTACCTCATCCGTTGATGTAGTTCCCTCGTAAGAAGCCATTTTAATAAAGCTTAGTTCGCATGGTTTTTTATAGCTTTTCATAAAATCAGAAACTACCATAAAAGAGCCATTTAGAACTCCTATAAAGACAGGAATTTCATCTGCAAAATCATCTTCTATTTGTGCTACCATTTTTGCAATCGCAAACTCAATTTCTTTGGCAGAAATAAATGGAACAAATTGTTTATCGTGAAGTTGAATCATTATTTATATGTTTTAAATAATTTGCAAAGATACAGAATTCGAAATTGACAATAGGAAAATGAAGATTAATTTGTGATACGAATCTAAAACCGACAAATAACAAATAGACCTAAATACATAAAATAACAAAAAAAATACCTGTTAAAAAAACACAATCATTTGAAAAACAAGCATTTAAACGTTAAAAATAAACAGATAAACGAAAAAAAATTTAACAAATTTTATTTATTCTTATCTTTAATAGAGGATGTTTAAAATCATAAAACTATGGCTTCATTAAATCCAAATACAGCTATTTTAGGTATAAAAAACGCAAAACATTTGTTGCGAAGAGCCACATTTGTATATACAAAAACCTTAATTGATCAATATGCCACATTAACTCCTAATCAAGCGTTAGACTTGTTATTAATCGACTCTCCTCTTACATTACCATTACCTTATGACCCATTACCAACCTCTGCACCTGTAGGGTACTGGACAGAAAATATTAATTTAATTTACAACCCCAGCGATCAATATAGACAATCTCCTATTTTATCTGGCTGGTGGTGGTTTAACTCTATTAAAAGTCCAACTTTAAAATTCAAACTTTGCCATTTCTTATCGACCCGTTTTACAGTAATAAAACATCCAGAAGTTTTTGGGTCTGCTACGGAGTTTTATGACTATCTCCGATTGTTATTATTCTATTCCTATGGTAATTATAAAACATTAGCCAAAAAGATGACACTTAATAATTCTATGCTTTACTTTTTGAGCAATACTTATAATGTCAAATCTTCTCCAAATGAAAACTACGCCCGAGAGTTTTTGGAATTATTTACAATAGGAAGAGGCCCTCAAATAGCAGTAGGTAATTATACCAATTACACTGAATCCGACATCGTTCAAGCCGCAAGAGTTCTAACGGGTTTTAAAAGACAGTCGAATAGATCCGTTATAGATTCCGAAACAAATATCCCTAAAGGATACAATGTGTTTTCCGACCATAATACCAGTGCCAAAATTTTTAGTAGTGCATTTAACAACACCACAATAACATCTGCAACAGACAGCATGTCAATGGATAACGAATTAAATAGCTTTGTTGAAATGATCTTTAATCAACAAGAAACAGCTAAAAATATTTGTAGAAAACTCTATACTTATTTTGTAAAAAGCAATATTAGTATCGAAACAGAAAATGATATTATAATTCCTTTATCACAAGAGCTTTACAATAACGGATATGAAATTGTTCCAATAATACGAAAATTACTCATTAGCCTACATTTTTATGATTTAGATGATACCGATCCAACAGACGAAACTATTGGGGCAATGATCAAATCTCCAATTCAACAATTGTCAGAAACCTGTACGTATCTTCAGGCAACAATACCAAACCCTACAGCAGAGCCATTTGATTATTTCCAAGTGTTTTGGAACTTTGTAAACGGTACCTTTTCACTAAACTCTAATATGAAGTTATTTGAACCCGATACAGTTGCGGGACATCTTGCTTATTATCAGTCACCCGAATATGACAAAAAATGGATTTCTGGATCTACCCTAATTGCAAAATACAGATTAGGAGAATCACTACTTGATGGATTAAATAGAATAGGCAACAACAGTACAATCGCTGCTAAAATCTCTATTTCTGAAGTCATAAAAAATAGTGGAATTATCTCAAATCCTTCTGACGCTTATATATTAACTTCCGAATTATCCAATGCCCTTTTTGCTCAAGAAGCAAATACAGAACGTACTTCTTATTTTATGAATTCATTTTTATTGCAGGGTCTTGCTTCCTATTACTGGACTGACTCTTGGAATAATTACATAAGCACAAATAACAATACTGTAGTAGAATCCCGATTAAAACTATTAGTAATTAAAATATTAAGAGCTCCCGAATCTCAAATGTTTTAGCCTTTTTTCTGAATTAAAAAAACCTAAAAACTAAAAACATGAGAAGAAGAAATTTTATCCAAATAACTTCTACGGCTAGTGTATTGTCATTATTTCCCTCCGAAGTTTTCGCCCTTTTCAAATCAGCTGGAATGACTACCTGTCCTGATGTGATCTCTAAAAAAATCGTTTTAATTCAATTATCTGGCGCCAACGATGGTTTAAACACAATTATACCCATTAACCAGTATGATACTTATGCTTCGCTGCGCCCTAACATCAAACTCAATAATATTGGCGCTCCAAATGGGATCATTAATTTGGACTCCACATTAGCGCTTACGGATCAAGTTGGTTTGCACCCTTCATTGACTGGCTTCAAATCCTTGTACGACAGTGGATTCATGAGAGTCATTCAAGGTGTTGGCTATCCATTTCAAAATAAATCCCATTTTAAATCAACTGACTTATGGCTAACAGGTGGTGATGGAACAACAGCAAACAACTCTTTAACAAGCGGTTGGATTGGTCGTTTTTTAGAACATTACTATTCTAATTTTCTAACATCAAATTTCCCCTTAGGGATTCAGCTCGGGAACAGCGACAATTCTTTAGGTTTCTATGGTGAAGTAGAACACAACATGTCCTTAAATATTACGGGACAATCTCCATCTGGATTCTATTCAGTTGTAAATGGATTAGGAGGAAGTCCTCCTACTGCGATTCCAAAATCAGAATACGGTGATTTAATTCAATTCATCATTAATAATGATGCTGCTACAAATACTTATGCTCAGACTATATCCAACTCCTTTAATACAGGTTCAAATTCAATACCCTACCCAAATACAACATTGGCAAATCAACTAAAAACTGTAGCCCGATTTATTTCTGGAGGCCTTCAAACTAAAGTTTATTTAGTTAAACTAGGAGGATTTGACACTCATAACTTACAGGTTGCAGCAAATGACACCACACATTTAGGAGCACATGCAGCACTCTTAACTCAATTATCAGAAGCAGTCAATGCTTTTATTATTGATTTAAATAATCAAAATTTAGGAAATGATGTAGTTTCGGTTACCTTTTCTGAATTTGGAAGAAAAGCGGGTGAAAACGCAAGTTTAGGAACTGATCATGGAGAAATTGCACCTGTATTTGTTTTTGGCAATTCAATAACCCCAGGTATTTCGGGAACAAATGTGAATCTCTCAGAGGCAGTTGCAGCCAACGGATACCAAATTAAAACCGTGCAACATGATTATAGAAGAGTATTTAGTACTATTCTTCAAGATTGGTTTGGAACAAGCAATCAAACATTGGATTTAAGCTTTTATAATTACACCGATAATACTGGTTTTTCAAATAATAAAATTGCCAATTTGATAAAATCCCAATATGTCGTTACCCCTTCTTGTTATACTAATAGTACTTTATCAATAAATGTATTTGAAAAACCAGCTGAGGCAATAGTATATCCTAACCCTGCCTCAGAATTAATCACTATTAATCTACATAACAATAATGAAATTTATTCAGCATCCTTATTTTCATTAGACGGAAAACTAATTGCTAAATTTAACAATCCACAAATAGGGAATCAGTATTCAATTAATGTTCAAAATATCCCCTCTGGATTCTACTTTTTAAAAATCGAAACCGATAAGGGTTCATTATCAAAAAAAATAATTATTAGAAGATAGAAGCCAATAGTCAAACAACTATTTAACAATATTAAAATGTATCTTTTTTATTTTACTCATTTAAAAGTATCTTTGCACGCAACAAATAACAATACAATGAATTATTTTTCTTCTGATTTTAAATTGGGAATTCTAGGTGGTGGACAATTGGGTAAAATGATGCTATTCGATACCCGTAAATTTGACATACAAACCTATGTCTTAGATCCAAGTGAAGAAGCGCCAAGCCGAATAGCTTGTGATCATTTTTTTCAGGGTGATTTAATGGATTTTGAAACCGTTTATAATTTTGGAAAAAAAGTAGATGTGCTTACTTTTGAAATTGAACTTGTTAATCTAGAAGCTTTAATAAAACTAGAGAATGAAGGATTAAAAGTATACCCTTCGCCTAAAACGCTACAATTAATTCAAAACAAAGGAATTCAAAAAGCATTTTATGCTGAGCATAATATCCCAACCGCCCCGTTCAAGCGATTTGACAATTTAAAAGCCCTAGTAGTTAAAATTTTAGATTCTAAAATAAAATTGCCATTTGTATGGAAATGTACTGAGTTTGGTTATGATGGAAATGGAGTAAAAGTCATTCGTCAAATAGCTGATTTAGATCACCTGCCTAATGTAGAATGCATTGCCGAAGAAATGGTGCCTTTCAAAAACGAATTAGCTGTTATTGTTTGTCGCAGTCCTTCTGGTGAAATTAAAACGTATCCTGTAGTTGAAATGGAATTTCATCCGGAAGCCAATCAGGTAGAATACGTAATTTGCCCTGCTCGAATTGACGACAAAGTGGCTGCTAATGCTAGAACTATAGCTTTAAACGTTTCTGAAAAATTCAATCATGTTGGATTATTAGCAGTTGAAATGTTCCAAACAGAAGACGATGAAATACTAGTGAATGAAGTAGCACCAAGACCACACAATTCTGGACACTATTCTATTGAAGCTAGTTATACTTCTCAGTTTGAAAACCACATTCGTGCCATACTCAATCTTCCTTTAGGAAATACAGATAGTAAAGTAGCTGGAGTTATGGTTAACTTAGTTGGCGAAGAAGGATTTTCTGGAAATGTTGTTTACGAAAACATTGACACTATTTTAGGATGGAACGGAGTTACCCCACATATTTACGGTAAAAAACAAACCCGTCCTTTTAGAAAAATGGGACATGTCACTATCGTAAACCAAAACATGAATGAAGCCAGAAGAATTGCTGAAGACGTGAAGAATACAATAAGAGTAATCGCATAATATATTAAAAGATTGAAAAATTAAAAGATTAAAAAAATTGGTTTGCCTCAAAAACAAGCTTCAATTGAAATCTTTAAATACTTAAATCTTTAAATCTTTAAATAATAAAAAAATGAAAGTAGCTATAATCATGGGAAGTATCTCAGATATGCCCGTAATGCAAGAAGCCATTGAAATCTTAAAAGGATTTGAAATAGAAACAGAAGTCGATATCGTTTCGGCACATAGAACACCTGAGAAACTTTTTGATTTTAGTAAAAATGCACATACTCGTGGTATTTCAGTAATTATTGCTGGTGCTGGTGGTGCCGCACATTTACCTGGAATGGTTGCTTCAATGTCTCCATTACCTGTAATTGGGGTTCCTGTAAAATCAAGTAATTCTATTGATGGCTGGGACAGCATTCTTTCTATTTTACAAATGCCAGGTGGCGTTCCCGTAGCAACTGTTGCACTTAACGGTGCAAAAAACGCAGGAATACTAGCTGCTCAAATTATTGGAAGTCATGATCCCGCTATTTTAGAAAAAGTAATCCAATATAAAACAGGATTAAAAGATGCCGTAATCATAGCATCCAAAAGTTTACTTAAAAAATAACATCTCCTAATTGCAACAAAGGCTTCCCATTACGGAAGCCTTTGTTGTTTTTAAAATTGTTAGAGTTTATACCTCCTCTTCTATTTCCTCTAGAATACCTTCAAATTCTGAAGCGGTTATATCTTCATTATTAATCCAGTTCTCTGAAGTCACTAAACTGTAGTTTACATTATCTTCTGTATTCAATTCCCAAATAATACCTTCCGCTTCTGGGAAAGGAATGTTCTTAGACATTTGATCGTCAAACAATCTTTTTATCAAATTCCGATCAGACAATCCGTTATTCAATAATTTCAGTACATTTTCGGCTGTCAATTCTTTCACTTCTCCATCAACTGGAGTCATTGAAAAATGAACAACTGAAGCTTTGGCATTAGGAAACTTTCCGTTATACGCTTTAAAAAGCAATTGATTGATATGAAACAAAGTCCCTTGCAAATGAATTTCGGGATACTCTTCACATACTTTATCAATTAACATATTATGAGAAATTTGCTCTATTTGTCCTTCATTTAATTCTTCAGACAATTTGTAAGCAAGCACTATTTCAGCCGCTTCGTTAGGCTCATAATCAGATATGGCCATTTCTAGTAATTCTGGTAAATTCTTTTTTTCTGCAGTAGCCGCATCTGGAAAATTGAATTTTTCTAGTAATTGAATAAAATCTTCATCAGACCAATACCCTTCCACTTCATTTACAGTATCGATACGCTTTATTATAATTTGGTAATTCATTTATTGTATATTATTTGCAATTGTTAATGATTAGCTTATTCAAAATCTAATCTAATTGTACAATTTAAGCTTTTTACCGCTTCTAACGAAATAAATAACATAACTATAACACAAATACTTTAAGGAGGTAGAGCGCAAATCAATCCAATTTTAAACGCTCCTTTTTCTATAAATCGCTACATTTGTAGTTCAAAATATTTCGTTTCAAATAATGAAAACTAATTATAATACAATGAAAGTCTTAACTTCAAAATTCAATACTAAATACGATACTGCTCCTTTTTCTAAAATAAAGAATGAAGATTATCTACCCGCTTTTCTAGAAGGAATCGCATTGGCAAAAGCCGAAATTGACGTTATTGTCCAAAACAATGACACACCTACTTTTCAAAATACTATAGAGGCATTAGATTTTAGTGGATATACGCTGGATCGTCTTTCCAGTATTTTCTTCAATTTGAATTCGGCGGAAACCAATGACGAAATGCAAAAAATCGCTCAAGAAGTTTCTCCTTTACTCTCTGATTTTGGCAATGACATCACTCTTAATGCTGATTTATTTGCAAAAGTAAAAGCTATTTACGAACAAAAGGATAACTTGAACCTTAACCCAGAACAGTCTACATTACTAGACAAAAAATACAAAGGTTTCTCTAGAAATGGCGCCAATTTACCTGAAGACAAAAAGATCTTGCTTCGAGAAATAGACAAAGAACTGTCTAAAACAAGCCTTAAGTTTGGTGAAAATGTTTTAGCAGAAACACAAGGGTTTCAATTGCATATTATAGATGAAAGCGACTTATCCGGCTTACCTGAAGGAACTATAGAAGCTGCTCGTTCACTAGCCAAGAGCCAAGATAGTGATGGATGGATTTTCACCTTAGATTATCCAAGTTATGTTCCTTTTGTCACTTATTCAGATAAACGTGAACTTAGAAAGAAAATGGCAATCGCTTTTGGCGCCAAAGGTTTTCAAAACAACGAATTTGACAATCAGGAAAATGTACTTAAAATTGCCAAATTGCGTTTTGACAGAGCACAACTTTTAGGGTATGCAACACATGCTCATTTTGTATTGGAAGAGCGTATGGCCGAAAGTCCTGAAAAAGTAAAATCATTCTCTCATGATTTATTGGCCAAAGCCAAACCTGCGGCTTTAAAAGAATTTGCTGAATTATCTGCTTTCGCCAAAAAACTAGACGGACTTGAACAACTAGAAAAATGGGATGGCGCATACTATTCGGAAAAATTAAAACAAGAATTATTTAATTTGGATGATGAAAAACTAAAACCGTATTTTCAACTAGAAAAAGTTTTAAAGGGTGCTTTTACCATTGCTGGAAAATTATACGGACTTACTTTTACTGAAATATTTGATATCGATAAATATCATGACGAAGTGGTGACTTATGAAGTTACTGATGCTAATAAGGAGTTAGTTGCTATTTTCTACGCTGATTTTTTCCCTCGAAAAGGAAAACGAAATGGCGCTTGGATGACTTCATTCAAAACCCAATTTATTAAAGATGGCGTAAACGAAAGACCACATATTTCTAATGTTTGTAATTTCACAAAACCTACTGAAACAAAACCTTCTTTATTAACTTTTAATGAAGTGACCACTTTGTTTCATGAATTTGGCCATGGATTACACGGAATGTTAGCCAATACAACTTATCCAAGTTTATCTGGAACATCAGTATATTGGGACTTTGTAGAGCTTCCAAGTCAAATCATGGAAAACTGGTGTTATGAGTCGGAAGCTTTGGCTTTATTCGCTACTCATTATCAAACTGGTGAAATGATTCCGATGGAATATGTTACTAAAATTAAAGAAAGTGCCAGTTTCCAAGAAGGGATGGCAACGATGCGTCAATTGAGTTTTGGATTATTAGATATGGGATGGCATGGACAAGACCCTACATCAATTACTGATTTAAAAGCATTCGAAACAGAACAATTTGCCGATACGCAATTGTATCCTGAAGTAGCAGAAAATGCCATGAGCACTTCTTTTTCACACATCTTTCAAGGTGGATACTCATCAGGGTACTACAGCTACAAATGGGCCGAAGTACTCGATGCTGATGCTTTTGAATATTTTCAAGAAAAAGGAATTTTCAACAAAGAAGTGGCTGATAAATTCAAAGACAATATCCTTTCAAAAGGTGGCACCGAACACCCAATGATTTTATACAAACGTTTTAGAGGACACGAACCAAGTCCAGATGCTTTATTAAAAAGAGCTGGATTGATATAGATTACCAATTAAGACCGAAGTGAGAGCTTCGGTCTTTTTATTTCAAAAACTCCCTAAAATTATCTTTATTAACCACTAAAAAACAAGGATGATAGGCTTCATCAAATGATTTAGGCAATT
The DNA here is from genome assembly GCF_041200085.1 of Flavobacterium sp. WC2409. Classification (NCBI taxonomy): domain Bacteria; kingdom Pseudomonadati; phylum Bacteroidota; class Flavobacteriia; order Flavobacteriales; family Flavobacteriaceae; genus Flavobacterium; species Flavobacterium sp. WC2409. Next base: position 108,145 of record NZ_CP165625.1, on the reverse strand, counting down.
TGGTTTTTTTGATAGGTGACCATTTAAATTCAAATGCACTTACTGCATCAGCATTAATCTCGATATAATCTATTTCTTGTTGAGTTGTAGTTCTCCAGAAATAAGGTCTTGCCAAACTGTTATTATAGGAAAGGTACTTGACTCTCTCTGACACTAAAAAATTTTCCCAAAGCGCTCCTTTATCTTGTCTAAATTCTAGGGTATTGAAATTCCCTATCAACATATTTCGAACACCATTGTCATAAAAATAAATCTTTCTATTGGCTTTAATCTCGTTTCGCAGGTTCTTACTGTAACTATTTAACCTAAAGACCACAAATGCTTTCTCTAGCAAATCAATGTAATTATTAACTGTATTTTTATCCACACCTACTAATTGTGCAATTTCATTATAGCTCACTTCATTTCCAACTTGAAAAGCCAAAGCTTGCAAGATTTTCTCTAAAACATCTGATTTTCTAATGCCTGCTAAGCTCAAAACATCTTTATACAAATAACTAGAAACAAGATTTTTTAAAATTTCATATTCATTTCCAAAATTATTAATCACATCTGGATACATTCCGTACAGCAACCGCAACGCTAATTGCTGCTGTGCTTTTATGTAACCCACATTGGTTTCAAATTCGTTCCAAGAAATAGGATACAAATGATATTCGAATTTGCGCCCCGTCAATGGCTCCTGAGTGAGATTATTGATATCAAAAGCCGACGAGCCACTTACAATTACCTGAACATCTTTTATTTGATCAACAATAATTTTCAATTTCAAGCCTATATTAGGAATGCGCTGCACCTCATCAATAAAAACATACTTGTAGTCACCGATTATACTTTTTAAGGTTTCGGTATTGGCTTTCGCCAAAGTTTCAGCCACAATCGAATCATCACCATCCAAGAATAAAAACGGAATATCCTTCAATAAAGCATTGACCAAAGTTGTTTTACCAACTTGGCGCGGTCCTATAAGAACAATTGCTTTGCCTTTATTCAGTTTTTCCAGTAAATTATCTTTCAAATACCTAATAATCATAGCCTTAAATTTAAAACAAAGATATACTATTAATTTATATTCACCAATATTATACTAAAATTGGTGAACGTATTCACCAAAATAATATATTTTTTGGTGAATATATTCACCAAAACTACTGTTTTTAAAAGAAAACCACCATCAGCCACCAAAAAATCGGAATGCTTTCCACCCAAAAAGAAGTGTAATATTTAGATCGGGTTTCATTGGCGAAAGCCAAAAATAATGAAAGAGCGAGAACTAGAATTCCATTAACAATCAATTGTTCTTCAATAAAATTATTTTTTAAAAACTCTAAAAAATAAAAAGGGAGCAATAGCAACAAACCTACCATTTTTGTTCGCTTCACACCTATTTGTTGTGGTACCGTTTTTAGATGTGGATCGTCATTTGCCAAATCCAATATCTCAAAAATAAGAATCAGCACAAAAACCAATATAAAACGTTGAATACATTTTAGATAAAAGTCAAGTCCAAGTGCAATATGTGCATTCACTAAGGGTAAAACCAGCGTCACTCCTACCCAACACAAAGCAACAATATAAATTTTTACTCCTGCCCAGTTTCTAGCATTTTTTCTATTGGGGAAAAATGGAAGTGTATAAAGCAATGTTAAAGCAAGGACACCAATAGAAACCATTTGGGTAATCAGTTGTAATTTAAAGAAAAAATACCCAACAGCAATCAAAGAAAAAAAACTCAAAACCGCAATTAACTTAAGCTCCTTGCGCATCGTGTGTTTTTTGGCTCTTGCCAAAGCATCATATTTTACAAAATTATATCCTACGATTGTCCCAAAAAAAGCAAAATAAGCCATGGGATCATCCGTCGATATGTTGAACATAAAATGCGTCATTCGCACCAATGCGTATACAGAAAGTGCAACGTGAATACTGCTTCTGATATAAAAATCCAATAGTTGTTTAAAGCTAATCATTAAACAAAATTAATCAATTGTAAGCAAATACCACATTTAGTTGAAAAATTGATAAAAATTGAATGTTAAAACCCGAATTAGATTGTTTATAATACTTATTTTTGCACCACTAAAAAAACACAACATTACCATATATACATGAAAACAGACTCATTTGCTTTAAGACACTTAGGCCCAAGGGAAAACGATTTACCAAAAATGTTAGAAACCATAGGTGTTGAAACTTTAGATCAGTTAATATTCGAAACTATTCCTACTGACATTCGATTAAAGAAACCGTTGGAATTGGAGCATATTATGACTGAATATGAATATGCAAATCACATTCGGTTATTAGGTCGTACTAACAAAGTGTATACATCCTATATTGGTTTAGGGTACCACCCTACCATTGTCCCTCCAGCAATTCAAAGAAATATTTTTGAAAACCCAGGATGGTATACCGCTTACACACCATACCAAGCCGAAATTGCTCAAGGTCGTCTTGAAGCTATTTTGAATTTTCAAACCATGGTTATTGAATTAACGGGAATGGAAATTGCAAACGCCTCTTTACTTGATGAAAGTACCGCTGCAGCTGAAGCCATGGCTTTGTTATACGATGTTCGATCAAGAGATCAAAAGAAAAATAATGTATGTAAATTCTTCGTTTCTGAAGAGATTTTACCACAAACATTATCCGTTTTACAAACGCGTTCTGCTCCCATTGGTGTAGAATTAGTGATAGGAAATCACCAAGAATTTGATTTCTCAAAAGAGTTTTTTGGAGCTATTTTACAATATCCAGGAAAATACGGTCAAGTATATGATTATGCTGACTTCATCAAAAAAGCAAATGATAACGAAATAAAAGTAGCGGTTGCTGCCGATATTTTATCACTAGTAAAGCTAACGCCTCCAGGTGAAATGGGAGCTGCAGTAGTAGTAGGAACAACACAACGTTTTGGAATACCAATGGGTTATGGTGGACCACATGCTGCTTATTTTGCAACAAAAGAAGAGTACAAACGTTCTATGCCAGGAAGAATCATTGGAGTTTCGCAAGATGCTAATGGGAACCGCGCTTTACGTATGGCATTGCAAACACGTGAACAACATATTAAGCGTGAGAAAGCAACTTCAAACATTTGTACTGCTCAAGTATTATTATCAGTTATGGCTGGAATGTTTGCAGTATATCACGGTCCAAAAGGATTAAAATACATTGCTAATAAAGTCCATTCTGCTGCTGCAACTTTAGCTGAGGCTTTAAATCAATTAGGTGTTTTTCAAACCAACACAGCTTTTTTTGATACTATAGTAGTAAAAGCAGATGCTCAAAAAGTAAAAACTATTGCCGAAAAGAATGAGGTAAACTTCTATTATATTGATAACGAAACGATTTCTATTTCAGTAAACGAGACCATTTTATCATCTGATATTAATCAAGTAATTGCCATTTTTGCTGAAGCAGTAGGAAAAGAAGCTTTTGAAGTTTCGGAATATGTTTTAGAGAACAATTATCCGATGCTTTTAAACAGAACATCGGAATTCTTAACGCATGAGGTATTCAACAAATACCATTCGGAAACGAGTATGATGCGTTATATCAAAAAATTAGAACGTAAAGATTTATCATTAAATCATTCGATGATCGCTTTGGGTTCTTGTACTATGAAATTGAATGCAGCTGCTGAAATGTTACCATTAAGTATGCCGTATTGGAATACTATCCATCCATTTGCACCTTTAGATCAAGTTGAAGGGTACACTAAAATGCTTAAAAAATTAGAGCATCAATTAAATGTGATTACTGGTTTTGCAGGAACTACATTACAACCTAACTCTGGAGCCCAAGGCGAATATGCCGGTTTGATGACTATTCGCGCGTACCACCAATCAAGAGGCGATGAGAAAAGAACTATTTGTTTGATTCCTGCGTCGGCTCACGGAACAAACCCTGCATCGGCAGCAATGGCTGGAATGAAAATTATCGTGACCAAAACAATGGAAAATGGTAATATTGATGTAGAAGATGTTAGAGAAAAAGCGATTCAATACAAAGATGAATTGTCCTGTTTAATGGTAACGTATCCATCTACTCACGGTGTTTTTGAAAGTGCTATTAGAGAAATCACTCAAATTATTCACGATAATGGTGGACTAGTTTACATGGATGGTGCTAATATGAATGCTCAAGTAGGTTTAACAAATCCAGCTACTATTGGCGCTGACGTTTGTCACTTGAACTTGCATAAAACATTCGCTATTCCTCATGGAGGTGGTGGACCAGGTGTAGGACCTATTTGTGTAAACGAAAAATTAGTTCCGTTTTTACCAACAAACCCATTAGTAAAAGTAGGTGGTGATAAAGGAATTACTGCTATATCTGGAGCGCCTTATGGATCAGCTTTAGTTTGCTTGATCTCTTATGGATACATTTGTATGTTAGGTGCTGAAGGAATTACTAATGCAACTAAATATGCTATCCTGAACGCTAACTACATGAAAGCTCGTTTAGAGGAGCATTATCCTATTTTATATTCTGGTGAAAAAGGAAGAGCAGCTCACGAAATGATTCTAGACTGCAGAGGTTTCAAAGTAAAAGGTATCGAAGTTTCTGATATTGCAAAACGTTTAATGGATTATGGTTTTCATGCTCCAACTGTTTCTTTCCCTGTGGCTGGAACGTTAATGATTGAACCAACAGAATCAGAAGATGTAGGAGAATTGGATCGTTTTTGTGACGCTATGATAGCCATTCGTAAAGAAATTGAAGAATCTTCTGTCGAAGAACCAAACAATGTATTGAAAAACGCACCACATACTTTAGCAATGCTTACTGCTGACACTTGGGTATTACCTTATTCAAGAGAAAAAGCAGCATATCCTTTAGAATATGTAGCGGAGAATAAATTTTGGCCAAGTGTTCGTCGTGTAGATGAAACCTATGGGGATAGAAATTTAGTTTGCAGCTGTGCGCCAATCGAAGCGTATATGTAATATGTACTGATCCCTTTGAAAAAAGGAATTAAAATAACAAACCCCAAATGCTATTATAAAGCATTTGGGGTTTTATTTTGCGACTACTTTTGGGTCTAATACACCACTGTAGTTCCTACTAAATTTATTTTTTTTAGCATTACTTTGCCTTCTTTTTCACGCTGTGCATTGGGTTGCATTCCTCCTACCGAAAACAGAATTTCGCCAGAATTCAATTTTAAACCTGTATTTGTAAACTGTGCTAACTGCTTAGGCTGAATGGTAAAAGATACTTTTTTAGTTTCTGAAGCTTTTAGAAAAATACGGTCAAAACCAATCAAAGTTCTTATAGTTTCTCTTTCATCGGCTTTAGGATTTGTAAAATACACTTGCACGACCTCATCGCCATCTAATTTACCGCTGTTTGTCACATCAACATTTATCGTGACTGCTTCTCCCGTAATCACTTCATTTTTAATATCCAGATTTGTATATTTAAAAGTCGAATAACTCAATCCAAACCCGAAATCATACAAAGGAGCACCTTTAAAATAACGGTATGTTTTCCCTTTCATGCTGTAATCGTTAAAAGCAGGAATATCCTTTATATCTTTATAAAAAGTCAATGGCAAACGTCCCGCAGGGTTGTAATCTCCAAAAATAACATCGGCAATTGCAGTACCTCCTGCTTGTCCAGGATACCAACTTTCAATAATAGCAGGAATATTATCATTCTCCCAATTAATTCCCACTGCGCTTCCGTTGAGCATCACCAACACCATTGGTTTCCGTAATTCCTGTAGCTTTTTCATTAATCGCGTTTGCGTATCGGGTAGTTTAATATCCAAACGATCCCCACCTGAAAAACCAGGCACCTGCACTTTCATTTCTTCGCCTTCCAGCATTGGACTTAAACCCATACATAAAACAACCACATCAGACTCTTTGGCCACAGCCAAAGCTTCCTTTTCAAGATCATTGTTTGGTGTATCCCACAAGAAACGCATAATAGCATGTTCCGTATTGTTTTGTTTGTATTCCAGTTTAATTTTGTACACTTTCTTGGCTTCTAATTCGACGAATTCATAGATTTTTTTTGGTTCATGAACATCCTCTCGTTCCACCACCAGTTTGTCATCAAGATACAATTTCATACTAGAAAAAGCTTCACCACCCAACGCATATTTCCCAGATTCAGGAACCGACAAATATCCTGTCCATCTGGCAGCATATTTATCATAACTCAAGTCTTTAAAAGGGGCTGTAATTTTCCAAATAAAGTCAATTTCTGGATCTATTCGCTTATGCAAAGGTGTTCCAGAGAACTCTAAGTTCGAAAAATACTCGGCATTAAGACCCGCTGTTTTACAACTTACATCCGCAAACAAAACAGCTGATGGAACGGTTTTTAAGTTTGGTAAACCATCCGCAAGACTACATCCTTGAGCAAATTGCACCTGAGTATTTGGTAATTTATTTTGAATTCCTTTGAAAGGTGTAATTCCGTTTGATGGAAACCCATTATAATTTCCGAGTAAAACATCTAATTCATTCGCATTTGGACCAATAACAGCTATTTTTTTTAGATTTTTGTTTAGAGGTAAAATGTTATTTTCGTTTTTCAAAAGCACCAATGACTTTCTAGCCGATTCCAGCGCTAATAATCTATGCACCTCAGAATCTACTACACTAAACGGAATTTTTTCAAATTTCACATCTCCTTTTGGAGCAAAAAGACCCAGTTTCATTCGAGCTACAATCAATCTTTCAACAGAAATATTTAGCTCTGCTTCGGTGATTAATTTTTGTTGTATCGCTTTTACTAATGACGGATAAGAGTCCCCACAATTCAAATCGGTTCCTGCTTTTACTGCCATTGCCGAAGCTTCTTCTCTGGTGGCTACCACTTCATGTGCTCCTTTGTCATAGAAATCTTTTACCGCCCAACAATCAGAAACAATATAGCCTTTGAAACCCCAATCGTTGCGCAACAAATCGCTCAAAGCTTTATTGCCACAACAAGGCAATCCTTTGTAACTGTTGTAAGCACACATGACCGAATAGACCTTGGCCTCTTTCACGACTTTTTCAAATTGTGGACTGTAGGTATTGATCATATCAAAATCATTTGGCTCCGCATTGAAACTATGTCGCTCACTTTCTGGTCCACTATGTACTACAAAATGCTTTGCCGTAGCAATCAATTTATAATATTTAGGATCATCACCTTGCAACCCTTTTACAAACTGTACTGCTAACTCCCCAGTTAAATAAGGATCTTCACCGTAAGTTTCCATACCACGTCCCCAACGTGGGTCCCTAAAAATATTGATATTGGGAGTCCAGAACGTTAATCCTTGGTAAATTCCTCTTTTATTTCTTGAAGTAAATTCTTGATGCTTGGCTCTAGCTTCATCTGATATTGCAGTAGAAATTTTAAACATTTGTTTGCGATCCCACATCGCACTCATCCCTATTCCTTGTGGAAAAACAGTTGCCGTACCCGCGCGAGCCACTCCATGAAGGCATTCATTCCACCAATTCATCTCAGGAATCCCTAATCGTCCGATAGCAGGAGATTCATAAGTCATTTGAGATACTTTTTCGTCTAGAGTCATTTGCGACACTATAAATTGAGCTCGCTCTTCAAATGATTTAGTAGAATCCTTATGAAATGCTAATTGCCTTTGTGTTTGACAAGAGACAATTGCTACCAATAAGAATATTGATAGCATTGTTTTTTTATTCATCATCTCAATTACATTTTATTACTTTATAAATCAGACTTAGTTATGGTGTGCTAGTCTAAGCCTTCTAAGAAACCTGTATGGGCACTTTTAATTTTAAAATTAGAGTCAAAAAGCAATGGCCAATCATTCCCAACATGATTCAAATCGGTACTGTAAGGTATCCAAGATTCATTGTCTTTGAATCCCCAAACTGTAAAAGCATATTTATTTACTGAAGGAAGCGCATTATAAATTTTGACTATTTCTTTGTATTTGTCTTTTTGAATTAATCTTCTTTCATTCGTAAAAGTGCTAATATCATTAGCTGGGTTTACTTGCAAATCAAATTCAGAAATATGAATTTTCAACCCTTTGGAAACCGCTTTATTAATATCGGCCTCTATTTGAGCTTTAGTGGGATTAAGATACGTATTGTGCATTTGAAAGCCTAATCCATCAATTAGATTACTAGCTTTCAAATCATCAACAATAGCATACATTTTATTTTGCTTCGGAAGATTATCGGGTGTTGCATATTCATTATAGAATAATAAAAGATTTTTATCTCCTGCTGCTGTTGCCGCTTCACGTGCCCACTTAAAACAGTCATTTACATAGTTTGGTCCCATTCGAGTAAGGAAAATTGTACTTCTCATTCCGCCATTACTATCATCCACAGCTTCGTTGACCACATCCCACGATTTTACTTTGCCTGCATAATGGGTAACTACATCAGTTATGTATTTTTTTACTTCTAATGCAAAAGCGGCATCAGTTCCTGTATAATTTTTCAACCAATCTGGTACTGCGTTATGCCACACTAGCGCATGACCATGAACATTAATTCCATTTGTATTCCCATAGGCTACAATTTTATCGGCAGCAGCCCAATTATATTGTCCACTTCCTATCGAAATGGGATTCATTTTCATTTCATATTCGGCAGTGATACTACTAAATTCATTTTTAAGCACGACATCATACGCACTTCCATTTGTTAATTGGTTTGCTTTTACAGCCACACCCACAAAAAACGGATTAGGTAGTTTATTTGCTTTTACTTTTAAAAAAGTAGGGTCTTCAGGTATATTACTTGTACCTGTTGTTACCACTGTGACTACGTTTGAATAATCGGACGTTTGAGAGTTATTCTTCGCTTTCACTCGGTAGTAATATTTTGTCCCTCCATTCAAGCCATTGACCACTATATTCAAATCGGCTATTGATTTTGCATTATAATCCGGCAAAAAACTTGAGAAGTCAGCTGTCAACGAAACATCCAAAAGATAGGTGTTTGCAGTCGAAACAAAATTCCATCTTGCTTTAAAACTCGTATCTGTAATATCTGAAGCTGCGTTTGCCAATGGTGAGCCTAAAGAAATTGCAACGGTATCCCCCCCATTCTCTTTTGAACAAGAATTCAAAGAGAATAAAATCATAGTACAGATTAGTAAAAATTTATTTTTCATAATTATTATTTTATAAAAAGGTTGTTAATTAATAACAACCTTTTTGGTTTTCTTTCTCAATACAGTTTCTTGATTTAGATCTTGTATTTAATTTTGATATTATCAAACTTAATAATTGTAGGATTGGGAGTATCACCTTGAACAATTGCAATTTTAATTTCTTTGATTTTAGAAACATCTAAATCTGTTCCAGCAGCATTACCACCATAACCGTAATTGTCTTTAAAGTCAGCTATTAAAATTGATTTTGTCGCCCAATCTGTAGTAGCTAATTTAAAATTATATCCATAATCTTTACCGTCAATAGTGTTCAATTGAATGGCAAAGTGTGCATTAGCAACATTAGCACTTACATCGATATCAATATAGGCTTTAGTCGCATCAGTATAACTTGGGTTTGCTGCAAAAAAGGTTGCGCCTTCTCCACCGCTGCTACCATTGTACCCGTTTGTAGTAGCACCAGTCCATGAATATTGTGCATAATTTCCAGTAGGACCACCAGTTGTAGCTGCGTTAAACGAAGCTACATCACCATATGAAAACCACCCTGAACCTGGTCTCGTTCCGCCACCGTCAAAATCCGTTACATTGACAATAGTAAATCCTAAACTTACCTCCATAAAACGAGTAACAGAACCACTAGGAGTTGTAATTACTAAATCACCCGCTGAAGTTGCACTAGCAGGAATATTAATAAACAATGAGGTAGGTGAACTTACCGTAAAACCAATAGGATTACCTTTAAAAGTAACACTACTCACATCATAAAACCAATCTCCAGTTACCTCAGCTGTTTTCCCAACTAAAGGTGTTTCTGGCGTAAGACCACTAATAGTAGGAAGCGGTTGTAAAATTTCAAAATCTTTTGTAACAGAACCACTTGCTGTAATAAAAGTTATGGTTTGCTTACCAAATCGACTGCCTTTTTTTACATCAAACGGAATAGTAAAAATGAAAGACTTATCCGAATTATACGTCGGATTAAAACTCACATCAATTTTATTGTCAAGGATAATTTGCTTTAAGCCAGCTAATGATTGTCCTTCGACTCTTACTTTTTTAAGAGGGAACGACTGGTTTAATAAATCACCCGGTTCTGCAACTATTGCATCTACTTGCATCGGCACTATATCTTCATTTTGACAAGCTATAAGGCAAAACAAGCTCAAAAGGAATAGGATGCTATTTTTTATTTTATTTTTCATAGTTTAAGATTTAATTAAAATTGTACGGTACAGCTGGTTCTAATAAAGAAGGATTGGTATCAATTGCAGACTGTGGCAAGGGAAGTTCAAAATAATTACTTCCAGGAGTAATCAAACTTGACACCAAAGCCGTTCTTGCATCATCAGAATAAAAACCAACTTCTTGCTGAGAAATGACTGAAATAGCCTCACTAAGTCCTCTGCGTTTCAGGTCAAAGAAATATTGCCCTTCCAGCGCGAACTCGATTCTTCTTTCTTTAAATAATTCATCTCTCGTCAAAACGGTTTTGGTAGGTAAACCAGCTCTGGTTCTCACTTCATTAAATGCTCTCAATGCAGAAGCATCTGTAGTTGAAGATGCACCAGCTAACTTAGCTTCGGCATGCATTAATAAAATATCCGAATAACGAAGGATAATGGTGTTTTGCGATGTTCTCATAAAAAATACATCATTTCTTTCGGCAGCTGATCCTACAATGTATTTTCTGAAGTTAGCTCCCGTAGCCGAGTAGATTTTTTTGTATTTAAATCCTCCTGCATTAATTAACAATTCTGGGTAGAAATCGCCATCAGTCATAATGGTTTGTATTTTTCTTTTGTCATTTGCTTCAAACCCTTTTTGCAAAGAAATCGAAGGCAAATAAACACCCCATCCATCAGCACCACCAGTTATTCCTGTTCCGCCAGGAACAATGTACGCTTGATTGGTGTTTTGCGTTCCCCATTGCGTGGCAATAGCTTTCCATTGTAAAGCAAACATACTCTCAGCACTATTATTGGATTCTGGACTACTGAACAATTTACCGTAATCTTGAATTAACGAATATTGACTGCTCATCACTTCTTGGGTCAATGCCGCACATTCTGAGTATTCCTTTAAGGTCAAATGTACTTTGGCCATAATTCCTTTAGCCACTGTTTTATTAACGTATCCTTTTTTTACAGATGTTTCAGGTAAGTTATCAATTGCATATTGCAGGTCTAATTTGATGAATTTATAAACATCGGCTATAAGATTTCTTTTGGGCTGGGCTGCCGAACCCGCTTTTGCAACAATAGGTACTGCTCCAAAAGTTCTAACTAGGTAAAAATAAGCATTGGCTCTCATAAATCTTGATATGGCTATAGAGTTTTTATAAGAAGCCTCAGGTAATTCACTCTTTCTTTCTTCGACCAAGCGCATTAAACTATTGGCTTGATCTACAACAGAAAATAAAGACGTATATCCTTCGGTTAAAATTGGATTTTGGGAGGTTACTTGAGCATCTTTAAATTGTTGATAGGCACCATCAAACGTAAAGGCATTTCCAGCATACATATCTCCTACCGCGATTAAGAATTTGTCATTAAATGTAAACCAAGGTTTGAAATACATACTCTCGGCGATTCCATCAAAAGGGGTTATACCTGCTGGTAAATCAGCTGGCGTTAGCTGATTTTCTGAGGGTGCGTTCAGAAATTCATCTGAACAGGAAAACAAGGATAATACTGCAATTAGCAGCATAATCGAAAAAGGTTTTATTATTTTTTTCATAACATTTGTTCTAAGTGTCTTACTCTCTTTTTGAGCTAGCTAAAAATGAAATAGCTATCCTTAATTAAAAATTAAAATTCTAAATTCACCCCTATAGATGTAGTTCTAGGCACAGGATATCTTCCTAAATCAATACCACTTAAAGTTACATTTTGATCTAAATTACCTAGTGCTGGATCAAATCCTGAGTACTTTGTAAACGTGTGCAAATTTTGAACATTTACATATACTTTAGCTTTTGTGAAGAACGAACTGGCTAATACCTTAACTGGCAAGTCATATCCCAAAGAAATATTTTGAATTCTCAAATACGATCCATCTTCAACAAAACGATCCGAAATTCTACCATTTCCATTTGGATCAGTAAAAGTAATTCTTGGTTCATTTGTGTTTTCATTTACACCTACTTCAAACGCATTTAATACCCTTGTACTCACATTAGAATATCTATCTCCAAATCCTGGATAGATTCCGTCGGTATAATGACGTGTAAAATTGTAAATTTCGTTTCCTTGACTTCCTTGAAGCACTATTGATAAATTAAAGTTTTTATATTTAAAATTATTGGTCACAGCATACGTGAAATCAGGAATTGCACTACCTATAGGTGCTTGATCTTTAGAGTCAATTTTCCCATCTTGATTCAAATCTTTAAAACGAATATCACCTACCGCTGTACCAGTTTCTTGAATTGGCCCTGCTGCTAGTTCGGCTGCGTTTTTATAAAGTCCATCTGTGACATATCCATAAAATTGACCTACTGGTTGTCCTTCTGTAGTTCTGCTAATGGTATATAAGTCAAATTGTACTTTTCCCAACAATGATTTACCAACCCCTTGAAAACGAGTCAACTCATTATTATACTTTGAAAATATAATAGAAGTATCCCATTTAAAATTAGGTGTAGAAAAATTTCTAGTATTGATCGAAATATCGATTCCTTTGGTTTTAATCTCACCTGTATTTAAATAAAAATTTTGTGCACTTTGGTTCGATTCATCATTGATTTGTTTGGTCAAGAAGTTTGATGAGGTTTTGATGTAATAATCAACATCCAGTTTTACTGCATCATTAAAAATCCCAACCTCAATACCCAAGTTTAATGACTTAAGTGATTCCCATTTAATATCAGGATTTCCCAAATTGTCAATCGTAGGGGAAGTACCTCCAAAAGGCGAGGCGATTAAAGACAAAATGGTTTGGTATCTATTAGCTGGAATATTTTGATTTCCTACAGCACCATAACCCGCTCTCAATTTTAAATAATTGATGTATTTATTATTAGCCAAGAAATCTTCATTACTTACTGTCCATGCTCCAGAAAACGCAGGAAAATACCCCCATTTATTATTTGGTCCAAAATTGGAAGAAGCATCGGCTCTTAAAGAAGCTGAGAAAGAATACTTGTCCGAAAACCCATAATTAAATCTAGAAATATAAGAACTCATAGACCATCTCCCCGATCCGTTCCCATTTAGAGCGGTATCAATATCCCCAATATCCAGGTTATTAAAATTGCTAGTTAAAAATTGACCCGATCTAAAACCACTTAAATATTCGTATCTACTTTCTTGGGATTCTTGTCCAAGTAATACTGTAAAATTGTGTTTTTCATTGATCGATTTATTGTAGGTAAAATAATTTTTTACATTCCAATAAAAACTTTGATCTTGTTGTTTGTAGGATCTATTCAAAAGTTCCGTAACATTTCCTAAAGTATAGCTCGGTGCAAACGAACTGTTTTTACCAAAATTCAAGTCGTAACCCAATTCTGATCTAAAAACCAAACCCTTTACTAGATTAATGTCTGAAAACAAGTTTCCGTTAATTTTATAGCGTTGTGTGGTTGCGTTATTAAATTCAGCTAATGCGATTGGGTTGCTTGCCTCATTGGCAGATGACCCTAAATTGCCTGTAGGACCTGCAAAAGAACCATCAGCATATCGAACAGGTAACTCTGGTGATTGTCTCAAAGTATTCATTACCAGTCCTCCTCTGTCATCATTTCTTACCACCCTTTGGGTTGATTTACTTAATGACATATTATTTCCTATTTTTAACCAAGATTTCACTTTGGAATCCACATTCAAACGCAAGGATAATCTATTGAAATCAGAATTCAATACAATCCCTTCTTGATCAAAATAATTCAAAGAAGTATAATATCTTGTCCCATCCTTTTCACCAGAAACTGAAAGTTGATGATTGTAAATCGTAGCATTTCTAAAAAGTTCATCCTGCCAGTTTGTTCCCTTCCCTAATAAATCTGGGCTTTGGTATTGAAACGGAACAGCTTCTCCATTTAATTGATATACTTTTGCTTGGTATTTTGCGTATTGAGGCAAATCCAAAACAGATACAAATTTGGTTGCTTGTTGCATACCTACATAGGTTTCATAACTCACGATTGATTTCCCTTTTTTACCGTTTTTTGTGGTAATCAACACAACTCCATTTGCACCATTTGCACCATAAATGGCAGTTGCCGATGCATCTTTTAGAATATCGATTGACTCAATATCCGAAATATTCAAACTTGATAATGCCGAGTTTTTCGTTTGCCCATTTCCTCCTCCTAACGCGCTAAATGAAAATGAATCATTATTCTTATCCGCAAAAATCGGAGTTCCATCAATCACATACAAAGGTTCGTTTCCATTGATTGAAGTTATCCCTCTAATTTGAACTGAAATCCCTCCTCCAGGTGTTCCTGAATTTTGAGTTACATTGACACCAGCCGCTTTTCCTATAAGGGCTTGATCAATAGAAGTAAATGGTTTATCTTGCAGTTCTGAGGCTTTTACAGATGAAATTGCTCCAGTAATGTCTTTCCTTTTTGAAGTACCATAACCTACTACCACAACCTCATTAAGATTTTGAGAATCTTCAATCATAACAATCTGCATATTGTTTACTGCAGTTTGAGTAGTTGTTTTAAAACCGATATAGCTAAAAGTTAGCTTTGATTTAGCCGATACATTATTTAAAACAAACGCACCTTCAAAATCTGTACTTGTACCCTTTTTTGTCCCTTCGACTATGACACTAACACCTGGGAGTGGTAGACCTCCTGATGTAACTTTACCTTTAACCGTTTGTGCAAAGAAATGACTTCCCGACATAAACATAATTAGTAACAATAGCCTTTTTAATGTTCTTTTCTTCATAAAAATTGTTGGTTTGGAATTGATTAATATTTTAAATTGGTTAGTTAAAAACTGCATCAAAAACCTATCTGGCCATTTCATTACAAATGGTAATTTATAGCGAGATGATTATGCTGAAATTTTCTTATCTAAAATAGAGGGACAGAGAGCGGTATCATAAAACAGATGTTGCATCTTATAAGATATTTGATGCACAAATGCGCTAAAACCAACAAACAATGGATTTTAAGATTCTATGATTACGCTTTGCAATGTGTTTTTATGATAAAAAACAGTGCTGTTTTTTAATCTTATATTAAAAAATAACGTTTATAAAAATAGATAGTGCAAAATAATCTAAGTAAAAACAGGAGAATTGACTCAATATAAACCTTCTTTAAAAACGAAATAGAGCAGCAATCAAAACCATTATTTTTGTTTCAGTAAAAAAATTTTATTATCTCATTTTGCTTAAAAAACAATAAATCAAGTTAATGAAGGTTTAAAAAAATTTCCTATACATTATATTCGATATTTATATTTTTATCATAAACAAAAAATCGAATGGATAAAAATTACTTTTTACCCATTCGATTTATTCAAACTTAACAATCTGATTTATATAAAGTATTTAGTCTTTATTACCCATTCCTTGTCTAGGCAGGTGGCCGTACTTATTTTTATAACACTTCGCAAAATAGGACGGGGACGTAAACCCTACTTTAAAGCTAATTTCGTTCATGTTATTATTCCCTTGTTCAATCAATACTCGTGCTTTTTCAAGTCGTACATTTCGAATAAACTCACTTACAGTAACACCTGTTAATGCTTTAATTTTTCGATACAATTGACTCCTACTTAAAAATACTTTAGAAGATAGAAGCTCAACACTCAATTGCGAGTCACTAATGTTTTCATTAATATAACTTAATGTTTTTTGGATAAATTCATTGTCCAATGTGGTTGTATGCTCTTTTCCTTGATTCGTTATCCCTGTATAAAATTTATTAAACATAATTTGTCTACTAGAGATCAATTGAGCCAAACTCGACTTTAAAATATCTAAATCAAAGGGCTTACTTAAATAAATATCGGCACCAGAATCGATACCTTCTAGCCTGTCTTTCACCATCGCTTTTGCAGAAAGCATTAATAACGGTATGTGACTAGTTTTCAAGTTTCCCTTGATGTTTTTACACAATTCCAATCCATCCATAACAGGCATTATCACATCCGTAATAATTAAATCCGGCAACTTCTGTAGAGCTAAATCATATCCTTTTTTTCCGTTTTCGGCCACAATCACTTTGTATTGTTTTCTCAATTCTTGTTTTAAGTAATTACGAAGCCCTGAATTATCTTCGACAATTAAAACAGTAAAAGCTTTGTCTCCTTCGGGTGTCTCGGCAGTTTGGAATTCAACACCTTCGGGTGCTATAAAATTCTTGCTTTTTATGGAATCTAAATGAAATACTTCGTTGCTTACCTCAGCTTGATCATAAAAATGTTTGCCAATTGGGAACGTTACGGTAAATTTTGTTCCTTCGTCCTGCTTGCTATCCACCCCTATTATTCCTTGATGGAGTTCTACAAATTCTTTAACAACTTCTAGTCCTATTCCCGTGCTACCGTAGTACACTTTATTCAAATTATTAACTTGATAGAAGCGATCAAAAATTCTTTTTAAATCCTTCTTAGCAATACCTGCTCCAGTGTCTGTAACAACTATCGAAAAACTAGGCACTACATTTCCATCAATTAAAAGTGCCTTTTCGACTTTTTCAATGGCAACACTTATTAGACCGTTGTCAGGAGTAAATTTAAAGGCATTCGAAATAATATTAAAAATAATTTTCTCTAACATTTTAGGATCTAGCCAATCATTAAGTTTTTCTAATGGCGATTCGAAAATAATTTTGATTTTTCTATTTCGTGCTTCTTCATCAAAATAGCTAATGATTTCTTTTGTGAAACTGATTACTTCGACTTTCTTAACCTGTAAAATGATTTTATTAAACTGTAACTTATTAAAGTCCATTAACTCATTAATTAACCTTGAAAGTCGATCTGAACTCTTATGAATTGTTTTGAGCTTGTCAAAAACTTCCTTAGATATGTCTTCATTTTTATTTTTAAGAATATCTTCTAATGGGTTTATTATTAGGGTAAGTGGTGTTCTAAATTCATGTGAAATATTAGTGAAAAACTGTAATTTTTTATTATTTAATTTCTCTAACTGAATTGCTTTTTCTCTTTCCAAAACAATAGCTTGTTTTGCCTTAAATTTGTTCTGATAAATTCCATTTAAATACAATAACACAAAAACAAGAAGCCCGATGTATAAAAAATAGGCCAAATACGATCTCCACCAGGGTGGTAAAACACGAATATGCAGCACTACAGGCTTGGAACTCCATATGCCTGCTTTATTTGCCGCTTTTACTTTGAAAGTATATTCTCCAGCCTCAAGATTAGTATATGTTGCTGTTCTATTATTGCCCACATAGTTCCAGTCTTTTTCAAAACCTTCTAAATAATAAGCGTATTCGTTTTTACCTGGATAATTGTAATTTATCCCTACATATTCGATAGTGAATACTGATTGTGAATGATCGAGTGTTAAGGATTTTGTCTGGTATATTACTTTTTTTAATGGTGAGGATTCGGCACCAGGAACCACTGATTTATTGAATAACTTAAAGTCGCTAAAATATAACGACGGCTCTTTTTGGGTTTTCTTTATTTGATTGGGATTGAAATAAATCAGTCCCTCATAGCTCCCAAAATACAACATGCCGTAGCCATCTTTAAATACAGCATTGTTGTTGAATTCATTTACTAATAACCCATCATCCATAGTAAAATTAACACTCGTTTTATTTTTAAAATCAAGTTTTGAGAGACCTAATCCACCACTAACCCACAAACAATCATTAGCATCAGTTACGATGGAGCGAATCGATTTTTCCTTAAAATCAGGAAAATCATTATAATTAAAGAACTGCCTTTTCTTTTTGTTATAGCTAAACAAGCCACCTCCATCAGTACCTATCCAAATGGTCTTGTCGTTTGACTCGTAAATCGATAAAATAGTTTGAATACTGTTGTGTTTTTTGAAGTTTTTAATCATTTGATTTTTCATCGAAATGACAGTATACGAACCTCCATCGTTTATTTTTACTTGATACAATCCTAGGATAGTTCCCACCCACAAAACATCGTCAGAATCCACAAAAACTTTTCGAACATAGGCTAGACTAGCGTCGTCTTTAAATACGTTTTCAAAATTGCAATGAAAAAATTTATTTTGAACAGAATCAAAATAGTGCAACCCTTTGACAAATGAACCGATCCAGATTCTTCCCTTGGAATCCTCTGTAAAGCTAAATATGCGATTCGATAGTAATCCTTTTGTATTCGATGTACTGTAATTTACAAATTTCTTTGTACCAAACTTCAGGAAAAAAATCCCCTGATTCCAACTCCCAAGCCAAATATTTTGTTTGCTATCTATAAAAATAGTCTGAATATCATTAGCCGTTAATCCTGCATAATAACTTTGATTAATGCTGTTTACATGAACAAAACTCTTTTTTTCTGGATCAAAAACATCAATTCCTCCTCCTTCTGTACTTATTAATAAATTCCCCAATTTATCTTTTGCGACAGCGGTAACCGAGCTAGTTTGTAAGGAATTATCATTATTTAATAACGACTCAACCGTATTAAACTTAGTGTTAGGCTTATCAAATACGCCCACTCCTTTATTGTAGTACCCTATCCAAATGCGGCTTTCCTTATCCTCATATAAAGACCAGACGGAATTTGATTTTAAACTATAATTATCATATTTACTATGCAAATACTTTTTAATGATCGCGCCTGAATTATCTACAGTTATTAACCCATCATTCTCAGTTCCACAAACAATAATATTTTGACTGTTTTTTATAATCGAAAGTACCTTGTGTTTTGTGATTGGAAAATTTTGAAATTGATACGTATCATTGTCAATTTTTATTTTAAATAAACCGTCCGATGTTGTTCCTATCCATATGAAATCATTTTTATCAACTACCATTGATTCAATCGATTCTGTTACCGGTATTTTCTTGAACTTATCTTTAAAAATTGGCTTAATTTGATAGTTTGAATCGAAATAGAACATTCCGAAATTTGATCCAAAAAAGACAACCCCTTTTTTATTTTTAGCAAAATCTTTAATTTGAAAGTCCTTCAAATTAATAAGCCTCGATTCTATTTTTTTGGCTTTTAATGTTTTTTTGTTCAACAGTATTAAACCGTAACCATAGGTTCCCAGTATCAAATTACCTTGATTATCTTGAATGATACATTTTACAGTTATAGGCTCAGCATACCCTTTAGCAACGACATCTTCAATCTTAATTTTAGTAAATTGATCACTATCCCGATTGTACAAACACAACCCCTCATCTGTACCTATCCAGAGATTATTTTTGTCATCAACATAAGTTGCATAAATAACATTACTATTTACAGATCCTGATTTTTTTAGATTGTATTCATAGCCTATATAGTTCACTCCGTCGTAACGATACAAACCTGCTCCATTTGTACCAATCCACGTAAACCCATAATTATCTTGGACTATTGAAGACACTGCACGTTTTGAAGTTCCTTCTTTAATTATTCTAAACTGGTAGTTTTCGAATTTATTTTGAGCAAACAAAACATTCGAAAACACTAACCAAAAGAATAACTGCCATTGTAATTTATGTATTGCCATTATAGTATAGTTATTAATCCTAATATATTTCAAATATAAATTGTAAGTTTTAATGTTGCCTACCGCAACTCATTTATTATTCATTATTTAAAAACAATTTCAAAACGCTGTTCTGCTATTGCATGGCAATGACTGCTTTTTTTATACTAAATCACTACCCCATTATACCTTCTTTTAAAAAAAATAACACCCAAAAAAACCATTTCCATCCAAGGATATCTTAGTGTATTACAACAGCAGATGGCACAAAAAACACTGCATAATACAATCTAATCCTTAAATAGAAATGGCTTTGAGCCGATTCCTTGAACAGACTACTTCAATTCAAAGCTCGAACTCAATCCTTCAATCGAATTTCCACCAACCATGATATTAAACAAACCACTTTCAACTAAAAATTCTCCTGCATTATTATAAAACCCTAATTCTTTATCGGTCAAATTAAACTCAATTGTTTTTGTTTCCCCCTTATTTAACACTATCAATTCAAACCCTTTTAATTCTTTTACTGGTCGCGCTATACTTGCCACGGCATCATTTACATACAATTGCACTACCTCTTTACCATCATATTGTCCCATATTTGACACTTCAACTGAAACTTTTACTTGCTCCCCTTTTTTAGGAGTTGTGTTACTAATTTTTAGATTGGCATACTTAAAATTAGTATAACTTAATCCAAAACCAAAAGGATATAAAGGTGTTTTTTCGACATCAATATAATGTGACCAAAAAACATTACTATCTTTATCTATAGGTCTTCCCGTTGAATAACTATTGTAATAAATAGGACATTGCCCTACATTTCTAGGAAACGACATAGGCAATTTACCACTTGGATTATAATCCCCATACAACACTTGAGCTACCGCATTTCCAGTTTGTGTACCTAACTGCCATGCCTCAACAATAGCAGGAATAGTAGCCGAAGCCCAAGGCAATGCTAAAGGACGCCCATTATTTAAAACCAAAACTACTTTCTTATTTACTTTGTAAATCTCTTCTAGTAATTGTTGCTGATTCCCTGGCAAACCCAGCTCAGTCCTACTGCGACCTTCCCCGCTTTGAAAACCAACTTCTCCAAGAACCATAACCACTACATCTGACTCTATTGCTACTTTTTTGGCCGCTTCAAATCCAGAGAAATCAGTTGAATTTATTTGCACTTCCTGTACAAAGAGTTGTTTTCCGACCGACACATCGGTTCCTTTTTCATACACTAATTTATTGTTTTTGTACTGTTGCATTCCCTCTAAAACAGAAACAGCAGTATCATCATCGGCAGCAATTCTCCAACTTCCTAACGGACTATTTTTATCATTAGCCAAGGCTCCTATTATCGCAATTTTTAATCCAGATTTTTTTAATGGCAATAGACTTCCTTCA
Source organism: Flavobacterium sp. WC2409 (assembly GCF_041200085.1). Taxonomy (NCBI): domain Bacteria; kingdom Pseudomonadati; phylum Bacteroidota; class Flavobacteriia; order Flavobacteriales; family Flavobacteriaceae; genus Flavobacterium; species Flavobacterium sp. WC2409. The sequence continues at coordinate 86,977 of NZ_CP165625.1, read as the reverse complement.
TTTTTTAATAAAACAATCGATTTCTTGGCCATGTCTAGTACCGCATCATTGTTTGCTTTGTTCCCTATTGTTGCTTTTTCACGGAATTCATCACAATATTTATAGGGATCATCAAACAGACCCAACTCAAATTTTACTCGAAGTATACGGCGAACTGCATCATCAACAACACTTTCTTTTACAGTACCCTTTTTTACTAATCCTACTAACTCTTTTACATACAGATGTGACTCCATATCCATATCTGATCCTGCAATAGCTGCCTTAGCTGATGCATCGGCACCATCTTTAGCATACCCATGAGTAATCATTTCGCCTATTGAAGCCCAATCAGAAACCACGAACCCACTGAACTTCCAATTTCCCTTTAATATATCCCTTTGTAAAAAACTATTTCCGGTTGCAGGAATTCCATTCAAAGTATTAAATGAATTCATAAAAGTACGCACACCCGCTTTAACTGCTGCTTCAAAAGGAGGTAAAACCGTATTGTATAATTTAGAATTGCTCATATCTACTCCATTATACTCTTTACCTGCTTCAACAAAACCGTATCCTGCAAAATGTTTAGCACAGGCGGTAATGGTATTAGGCGCATCTAATTTTTCACCTTGAAAACCTTTTACTCTAGCTTCGGCGATCTTACTTCCTAAATATGGGTCTTCACCTGCTCCTTCCATTACTCTACCCCATCGGGCTTCATTTGAAACATCGACATTAGGACCAAATGTCCAATTTAAACCAGATGCCGAAGCTTCGTCTGCGGCTACAGCAGCTGATTTTTTAATAGCTTCTAAGTCCCAACTAGCAGCTTCAGCAAGCGGAATTGGGCTAATTGTTTTGTATCCATGAATGACGTCAAACCCAAAAATCAACGGAATACCTAGGCGCGACTCTTCTACGGCAATTTTCTGTACTGCGCGAACTTCTTTCACTCCACGTACACTAAGCATCGAACCAACCCAGCCTTTCTTTAAATGGTTGTACTTTTCTTCTTCCGAGCCAACCTCTGGTTTTGGTCCTGTAAAATCCCATGAGCCATTATATTGATTCATTTGTCCTACTTTCTCCTCCAGCGTCATTTCTTTCATTAACAAAGAAATGCGTTCTTCTATTGTTTTACTTTTATCTAAATATTTTTTAGATTGTGCGTTACCAAAAAATGAAATAGTAAGCGAAAAGAATAACGCTACGTAAGTTGGTTTCCTCATTATTTTTATAATTATATAAGTTTAAGATTTTAATGTTGTTTATTAAATGCAAAAAAAACACCTGATGCGACGTAGGTAAAGGACTAATCAACGAAGTACATGTTTAGCACTATCATAATAAGACCATCTCTTTAATAATGTACTACCATATTATACATTCAATTTTAGATACTAAAGGAAAAAGAACTAAAATTATTGAGGAGAAGACACCCTGTTTTTTTTATTAACACAATAATAAATAACTAGTTGTAAATATAGTTTTAAAGCTATTTTATTAATAGAATATTTGAAGCACGGTATAAAACATATGTTGCAGATACATGCAAAAAATGGAAAGGCAACCATTTTTATCTTTTAAAATCTAAACTCACACACAGTACTCCTTTTACTATTATAAAAAATAAAATAGCAATCCAACTGCAATCCATCCAAAGAGATTAAGCCATAAAACTGCTCCTTCATAGCAATAAAAACATCAATTTCGTATTTTTTTGTAGCTGCATTGTTGCGAAATAAAAGCATATTTCATGTTTCCTATTCCCAAATAGTGTCTAACTTTTTTGGAGACAGTCAAATTTCGAGGCATTTTTTTTATTCCTTTTACAACTACTTATTTTAGAAACATTTAATTAGAAAAAAACTCCCGAAAAAAAATTCTGATCGGAAAATCACAAATAGCATTGTAAAAACTACATCGTTTTCGAATATTTATTAAAAAATCATCAGTAAATTAGCCAAATAATTAATATCCTATAATTATATGCGTGCATAGTAAATAATATAGCTGTAATTATTTTTTTATCTTTAAATTAGCCTAAATTTTTGGAAAAATAAAACCATGAAAATAAAAATAACTGGAATAGGAAGTTATATTCCTGAAAAGAAAGTAAGCAATACCGATTTTGGTAATCATATTTTTTTAAATGAAGACGGAACACCATTTGGGAAACCAAATGAAATTATAATTAATAAATTTAAAGGGATTACAGGAATTGAGCATAGACGATATGCCGAAGATCAGTATACCTCATCAGATCTTGCCTTCTTTGCTTCTCAAAAAGCGATAGCAAACGCAGCAATAGACCCAGAAACGATTGATTATATTATTTTCGCACACAATTTTGGTGATGTAAAAAGTGGCACATCTCAATCGGATATGTTACCTAGTTTAGCAACACGAGTGAAAAATAAATTACAAATAAAAAACCCTAAATGTGTCGCCTACGATATTCTTTTTGGATGTCCTGGATGGATTGAAGGCGTATTACAAGCTAATGCTTTTATTAAATCTGGCATGGCCAAACGTTGTTTAGTTATCGGGTCTGAAACATTATCTAGAGTTGTAGACGACCATGATAGAGATTCGATGATCTATTCGGATGGTGCTGGTGCCTCGATAATAGAAGCTTCAGACGATGAAACTGGATTACTTTCTTATGAAAGTGGAACTTATGCTATGGACGAAGCTAATTATTTATTTTTTGGACCATCCTACAATACGGAACTAGATCCTGACACGCGATACATAAAAATGCATGGTCGTAAGATTTATGAATTTGCCCTAACTACTGTTCCAGCTGCAATGAAAAGCTGTTTGGATAAAAGTGGTCTTGGAATTGATGATGTAAAGAAAATTCTTATTCATCAAGCCAATGAAAAAATGGACGAAGCGATCATACAACGTTTTTACAAACTTCATGACAGACCAGTACCCCAAGACATAATGCCTATGAGTATTCACGAATTAGGAAATAGTAGTGTAGCTACTGTGCCTACTTTATTTGACTTATTAATTAGAGGTGAAATAAAAGATCAAAAAATCAATAAAGGAGATATTCTTCTTTTTGCTTCTGTTGGAGCTGGAATGAATGTAAATGCCTTTATTTATAGATATTAATATTTCGAAACATATTTATAAAAGGCCACTATTCTCATATAATAGTGGCCTTTTTATTTATAAATGATTCAACATGAAACAAACTGAGTTGAAATCTGCAATAGAAGAAATATATCTTTGTACATTTGCACTTTGGATAAACTATAACAAAAATGTACGAAAAAACGTTTCCTAATAAAAGATTCAAACATACTTTAGAATTTTTAAACAAACACATTTCAACTACAGAAAGCATTCTAGATTTAGGCGTTGAAAATCCTTTTTCAAAAATCATGAAAGAAGATGGCTATACTGTAAGAAACACTACTGGTGAAGATTTAGATCTTGATCAATCTATATTTTCAAAAGAAAAACAAGATGTAGTTACTGCATTTGAAATCTTCGAACACTTATTGAATCCGTTTACCATTTTAAGTGAAATAAAATCAGACAAACTTTTTATTTCGATCCCAATGCGATTGTGGTTTTCTCCAGCATACCGAAGTAAAACGGATATGTGGGACAGACATTACCACGAATTTGAAGATTGGCAACTCGATTGGTTATTAGAAAAAACAGGCTGGAAAATCATCGACAGACAAAAATGGACTAATCCAGTAAAGAAACTTGGAATCCGCCCTTTATTGCGCTATTTCACTAATAGGTATTATATTGTTTATGCCGAAAAGATAAAATAATGAATTACTACGTAGTTATTCCCGCACACAACGAAGAGGCACTTATTACTTTAACATTGGAATCCTTGATTTCTCAAACACTATTGCCAAAAAAAGTAGTGATTGTTAATGATAACTCAACTGATAAAACGGCAGAGATTGTTTTGGCTTTCGCCAAAGAACATCCGTTTATCACATTAGTCAACAAAGAGTCAAGCGCCATTCATTTACCAGGAAGCAAAGTTATCCAAGCATTCAACGCTGGTTTAGAATCACTAGATGATCAGTATGATATTATGATGAAAGCGGATGCCGATCTAATTTTTCCAAATAATTATTTTGAAACAATTGTCAAGCATTTTCAATCAGACTCCACTATTGGTATGGCTGGAGGCTTTTGTTATATTGAGAAAAATGGAGAATGGATTCTAGAAAATTTAACAGATAAAGATCATATTCGTGGTGCGTTAAAAGCATACAGAAAAGAAACATTCAAACAAATAGGTGGACTAAAAGCACAAATGGGTTGGGATACGGTTGATGAATTACTTTGTAAATTCTATAATTGGAAAGTAGTCACTGATGCTACTTTACATGTAAAACATTTAAAACCTACTGGCGCTAATTATAGTAAAACGGCTCGTTACAAACAAGGGGAAGCATTTTACACTTTAGGCTACGGTTTTATCATTACTGCAATTGCATCAGCAAAACTGGCAATGATGAAAAAGAAGCCCCTCCTATTTATCGACTATCTAAGCGGTTTTTGGAAAGCAAAATCAGCAAAAACGCCTTTAATGGTTACAAAAGAACAAGCACGATTTATTCGAAAGTATCGTTTAATGAAAATGAAAGAGAAATTAATTGGTTAATTGCTCTATTCTAAAAAGCCTGAACTCATAACACATAACTCATAACTTATAACTATTTTTGACTATATTTTAAAACTATGATGCTCATTCGATATTTATCACAAGTAGGGAAATATTTCTTAATGTTAGGGGAGATTTTCAATAAACAAACCAAATGGTCTGTAATGAAAAAACTTATATTTAAGGAAATAGATGATTTAATCATTGGTTCTCTTGGTATTGTTGCCTTTATTTCATTTTTTGTTGGTGGAGTTGTTGCTATACAAACAGCATTAAACTTGACCAACCCTTTAATACCAAAGTACTTAATAGGGTTCGCTACTCGTCAATCTATTATTTTAGAATTTGCACCCACGTTTATCTCTGTGGTAATGGCAGGAAAAATGGGATCATTTATCACATCGAGTATTGGGACCATGAGAGTAACGGAACAAATAGATGCACTTGAAGTGATGGGCGTAAACTCATTAAACTATTTAGTTTTCCCTAAGTTAATGGCTTTATTATTATATCCGTTCCTTATTGGGATTGCTATGTTTCTAGGAATACTTGGTGGTTATATTGCTAGTGTTTATGGTGGTTTTGGTAGTAGTGCTGATTTTATAGATGGTATACAACGAGAATTCATACCCTTTCATATTGCTTATGCTTTTATAAAGACCTTTATTTTTGCATTGCTATTGGCAACTATACCTTCCTTTCATGGTTATTATATGAAAGGTGGAGCACTTGAAGTAGGAAAGGCAAGTACAGTATCATTTGTTTGGACTTCCGTAACCATTATTTTGATGAATTATATTTTAACACAATTACTCTTAACGTAATGATAGAAGTAAAAAACATAGAAAAATCATTTGGTGGTGTCAAAATTCTTAAAGGAATATCAACTGTTTTTGAAACTGGTAAAACCAATTTAATTATAGGTCAAAGTGGTTCTGGAAAAACGGTTTTGTTAAAAAGTTTACTTGGTATCCATCAGCCGGAATCTGGGAAAATTTGTTTTGATGGTAGAATATATTCGGAACTCGAAGCAGATGAAAAAAGAGAGTTAAGAACCGAAATTGGAATGGTTTTCCAGGGCAGTGCTTTATTTGATTCCATGACTGTTGCTGAAAATGTGGGTTTCCCTTTGAAAATGTTTACTAGAGACAACGGAACTAAAATCCAAGAACGTGTAGATTTTGTTTTAAAAAGAGTCAATCTTACTGACGCTCATAAGAAACTCCCATCAGAAATATCTGGAGGAATGCAAAAGCGTGTGGCTATTGCCCGTGCCATTGTAAACAACCCTAAATACTTGTTTTGTGATGAACCAAACTCTGGATTGGATCCAAACACTGCTATATTAATAGATAATTTGATTAAAGAGATAACGGAGGAATACAATATCACTACCGTTATAAATACACATGATATGAATTCAGTGATGGAAATCGGAGAACGCATCTTATTTCTTAAAAATGGATTAAAAGCTTGGGAAGGAACAAAAGAAGAAATTTTTAGAACAGATAATCAAGCAGTAGTTGATTTTGTCTACTCTTCTAATTTATTCAAAAAAGTAAGAGAAGCGTATTTGAAGGAATAAATAAAAATACCATTTTAATAAAAAACGGACTTTGATTTAAAAACCAAAGTCCGTTTTTTATTATTAACTAGGTAATAACTCTACCTCAGCATTTGGATTAAAAAGATACAATTTTCCAGAGTTAATTTCTAAACATTCAAACCTTTTAGTTCTTATTGCAATTTTCTTAAAAATCTTTCCATTTTGAATTCTAAAAACACTGCCATATGGAATTTCAAAAATATAATTTTTATCATTTTGTTTATCAAATTGCTTTAATGCTAAAGACAAATTAGCATCTGTATCACTACTAGCAGTTGGATTTTTAAAATGTCTAGCTATTAACGGTAATAAATGACTTGGAAAAATCTCAGGACGAATAAAAGGAACCATGAGTTGTTGAAACGAATATTTCCATTCTTGACCATGAGGTTTTATATTTCGACCAAACTTTTCAAAGGCCACCAAATGTCCTATTTCATGTATTAATGTAATTAGGAACTTATATTTATTCAAGCTAGAATTAACAGTAATCTCATGTTTACCATTTAATCCTTTTCTATAATCACCATGACGAGTTTGTCGCTCATTTACAATCTTAAGATGTACTTGATTCGCAACAATCAATTCAAAAACTGGTTTTACAGCATGTTCAGGAATATATCTAGCTAGAGTTTCGCTCAAAATAGTTGTTAATTTATGGGTTTGTAGAAGAAACTTCTAGTACTTTCCCGTTGTAATATTTATTTCCAGTCAATGTAAAATTGAAAATATAGTCCGCCATTTCACTTGCAGATATCGGAGCTTGATATCCTGGAAAAGCTTCAGCCAACATTTCTGTTTGAACTGAACCCAATGCCAAAACATTAAACGAAATTCCTCTTTCTTTATATTCCTCAGCAAGTAATTCAGAAAGCGTTATAACCGCTCCTTTACTAGAGCTATATGCCGCTAGTCCAGCAAACTTTAGGCTTCCTTGAATTCCACCCATAGAACTTATTGTTACTACATGACTCCCTTTTTGTAAATATGGCAAACAAATACGAGTTAAATTTGCAACCCCAAAAACATTGACTTTATAAACAGCTTCAAAATCATCTTGAGTTGTTTCTGAAAAAGGTTTCAATAACAAACTTCCCGCATTATGAACAATAGCGTCTACTTTTTTCCATGAACTAGAAAGAAAATCTTTTACACTATCTAAATCTGATTCATTTGATAAATCAACTGATAGACAGCTTATGTTTTTATGTTCTATAAGGATACGTGGGGTTTTTCTAGAGAGAGCCAATACTTGATGTCCTGCATTTGCAAATAACAACGCCAACTCATACCCTATTCCTCTACTTGTACCTGTTACAATAATATTTTTCATTTAGCAAAAATAAACAAATCCATTAAAAAGTACTATTTAAAACAAGCGATTATTTTTAATCTAAATATAAAAAAATCTCAAATTATTTTTATTTTTGCAAAAAAAAATAACGCTACTAAATTCCTTTAAAATGACCGAAAACATCCCATTAGAAATTGCGTCACTTCAAGACATCGACGGTGTTTTATCATTACAAGAATTATATTTAGTTTCTAATTTAACAGAAGCCGAAAAACAATTTGGTTTTGTGACAACGCCATTTACAATTGCTCAGTTGACTCAAGTCATAGAAAATAAAGGTTTATTTATTGCCAAAGACAATCAAAAAGTCATCGCTTATATTTTTGCAGAAAGCTGGGCTTTTTTTAACCAATGGCCTATTTTTAACTACATGAGTTCCTTATTTCCAAATCTTACTTTTCAAGATTTTAATCCCATTACTACAACCAATAGTTTTCAATACGGTCCTATATGCATTCATGCAGACTATCGTGGCAAAGGATTAATTAAGCCTCTTTTTGAATTCATGAGAAGCCATATTGTTGAACGTTACCCATTGGCTTTGACATTTATCAATAAAAAGAATATCCCTTCCTTAAAAGCCCATAGTAAAAAATTACAATGGACAATTATTGGCGATTTTCAATTCAATAGTAATGACTACTTCATTATGGCTTACGACATGAAAAAAGCTATCTTATAGAAGGAATAAAATATCAATCAAATAAACTATCTAATATATTTTTTAAAAACTTTATAGCTTTGTAAACAAGCCATAACGATAAAGAGCATTGGAATTATAACAGGCATTAAGTATTTAGAGAAGCTATCTGCGTTTTGAGATATTGTATTCAAGAAAAAAACCAAAGCTAGCATTCCTAAAAAAGTTCCTATTAGCGTTCCTAGAATGTAAAAAAACTTCCATTTTCCATTCACATGAATATATTTTCCATTTATCAAATACAAATTCCAACCCGTCCAAAAGGGAAGCTGCAAAAAGTTAATGCTACTTAAAAATAAACCGATTACAACAGGAGAATAGATAATGTATTTTTCTAAATAATGTTGATTCGAAACAGATTGAGTAGAATGAGAGTAGAAGGAATAGGCCAAAAGCAATAAAAAGAAAATACCAAAGATGTCAATTACCTTCATCAATTTTTTATTATTGGCTAATTTAGCAGCAAAAATTAAAGTGAAATAAATGACTAGAGCTTCAATAAAAATAACACCTAATAAATATAAAAGTAAATTATTTATTCCAAATTTAGTGTAAATTTCAAAGCCTATAAAATTCAAATATCCCAGTGGAATAGAACCCAAAAAGCTCACAACAAACCCCACAAGAATATTCTTTATTATTTTCATTGCTGTTAAAAATTGACAATTTTATTGCTCTGTTCTAGATGCAATCGGTATTCTTTCATCCCTTCTTTGTGAGCCAGATATGGCACGCCTTTTTTATTGTTGGCAACACTAATTTCAAACATATAGCTAATGTGTCGTGACAATTCTTTCCAAGCAAAAAACAAAGAATGTTTGGGATCATAAATGTGAGTTGGTTCACTAGCAGCTCCATTTAATTCCACTATCGAAAAGTTTTTTCCGTTTTCCAATTCTTCAATCGTATTATACATAACATCCAATCTCCCAAAATAAAAGCCTGGTATTTGCAAACACATTTCATTAATAACGGCTTCCAATTTTGGAGTTATCCAGTCACTCCCATCAATAAACTTAGCACCTCTGGCATGATTGCCGTAGGGAACAAGATTTATTTTTTCCCCTACAGCTAAAACGGTTAATAAACGATTACCGTATTCCTGCTGTAGTACTTTTAATTGCAATTCATAACGCGGATTTTCCTTTATTAACTCTTCGATTGTTGCAGTACCGTTTCCTGTAATAATTAAAAATTCTTTGGAAACAATTCCTGTAATTTTTCCTGATTTTTGATTGGGGTATCGTACATAGAAAATACCAACTTCATTTTGAAACGGAATTAAGTCTTGGATTACATAATCAAAATTGGCTTTGGAGGCATATTGCTTTAAATCAGTAATAGTTTCAATTTTCTTAACTCCTGAACCACGCAAACCAATATCAGGTTTAGCGATCAAAGGATATTTTATCCCCGAGGATTTAATTGTATTTTCTATTGATTCTAATGAAGTCCCTTCTCTAATTAATTCCGTTTTGGGATAATATTTTTGAGGGATTAAATCATAAATCGCTTTTTTAGATTCCATAATAAATCCTCCATTTTTTATCGTGGGATTAGACGCATTAAAGAAAAAAATTGATTTTGCTTTTATAGCGTAAAAGGCCCATTGAAAATAAATAGGAATATAGACCAATTGGAAAGGCCAATATTCCCAATGGGTTATCTTGTGTAGTAGTAATTTAGAATTTCTGTTAAATATCACTTAGGGTATTTTTAAATTATAATAAATGAAGTGCACGATTCTTTTTGGGATATTAAATCATAATGACGAATAGCGACCTTATTTTGTTCAGTTATGGCTTGCGTAATACTTAGCGTTTTCATTTCATTATTTCGATTGATAACCAACCCATTTTGATGATTGTCTTTATCTGTATAGCGATGATACTGGTACATTTCTTTTTCTGAAATTGCCCCATTCTCCTCCAAGAAGGTATAAAACAAATCTGCTCTTTCTTTTCTAATTTCATCGGGATACAAAGTAGCCGAAGACCAGATGTGTCTATCATCTGCATTTAAAACAACCTCCTCTTTTTTTAAACCGTTCCATCTTAATTGAAAAAGCGCCCCATTTTGAAATAAAACTAAAGTAAAAGGTTCAATGTTATCTAAATCAATCTCATTCCAGAAATCCTTTGGGGATACTTCGCTTATGATATCTAAAACAATTAAACCACGGCTTCTTCTATAGGGAAGCTTTGGGATATGTTTTTCATTGGCACCATTCAATAAAACCAAAATAGTCCCATCGTCATCCACTGCGTACCAAGTCCCTCCCGCTTTTGGGTCTTTTGGATAAATGACATTTTTGCCTTTTACTATGTAATTTTTGGGCTTAATTGCACTGGGCCTTATCACCTTTTCATCGCGATTGGAGGTAATGATGACTTTGTTATCCACTTTTACAAAACTTACTGTGCACATTGATTTCTATATTCAATTGTTGAACGTGCCACTCCAAAATTGACATCTACTTCAATAGTATCAATTTGTAAAATCGCCACTTTTATTAAAGCCTGATGATGGATACAATGTTCCAAATTATAAAGCAATTCTCTGAAATAATTACTCTCAATACGAAGCTCTTCACTATCAATTATTTGCTGTAATTCTAACTTTTTATTTTCTTTTTCCAATGAATTTTGGACCATTTTAATTTGAGATATGGCAAAATCAGTATCGGTTTGAATTAATTTGTTCCGTGGTCTTTTATCATAATTCACTATCCCCAAATTATAATTATTCTCAAGACACTGAAACATCTCGATAATGTGCCTCGTATGTTCGCCAATAGTAGAATCACTTAGCGAAACACAAGGCTTAGCATATTCAGAATCTGGGAGTTGAACAAGCAAATCTACCAATTCATTCAAGCTCGTATTTATAGAAGGTATCAGCATATTACAATTTTAATTTTAACAAATTGAGTATTGTATTCTTATTTTGATAAACCAAAAGAGAACAACAAATAAAGGTAATTAGAGCCAAAATAAAAAGAGTTCCCCCGTCATTTTGCACTTCTATACCCAAAACAAATAAATGAGATGCAATAGCACCTATCATTACTCCCATGCCTATTAATGCCCCAATCCAAGTTGTTTTTGGATACACAATTAAAATCGACGCTATCAATTCGGCAATCCCTGAGCCTATTCTTCCATAAGGTTCCATCCCTAAAGTAGAGAAAATATAAACACTTTCTTCGGCACCAGTAAATTTAAAATACAAAGTTTGAATTAGAATTACTGCAACAATAAGGCGCAATAACCAAGTTATCAGTGGTGATTTCATAATTTTATTTTTATTTAAAAAACTTCTTCCAGTTTGTATCGGCTTTTGCCTTCAAATTGGATTGATCTTTATTCCAGCTTTTCAATGTATTGTTAAAATAGGCATTATAAAACAAGTATAATTTACCTTCAACAATTTTAAATGTTGCGGGATCAATTTCGACTTTTTCACCAGAATCTCCCATTGCAAATGCACACCAACCTCCATATTGTGGTTCGTAAGTCATTGGGCTTTTTGCAAAAGCATCTTTGTTTTCTACTGATGAGAAATAATAATTCACTCCTTCATAAATAGATCCCAATTCTTTTTTCCCTTTTACTGCTTTACCTTGTTTAAAATAAGCAACAGGATCGTAGCCTTGAATAGCTACTTTCTTTTCTAGATTAAATTGTGTTAGTCTTTTACTCTCATTTTGTGCAAATGATAATAAAGAAATCAAACAAAATATTGCGGCAATTAAAATACGGTTTTTCATCTTACAAATCAATTAAAATATTATATTATACTGAATACTAACAACGTAAGCCCTTGTCAAACCATCTGGACGGATATCCCTAATTACAAATGGAGTTGCCATTGAGAGCTCTATACTATTATGATTATTTATTACATATGTGGTTAATAAATTCCCGTTAATAGTTAAACCATCTGACCCTTTTATTTTTTCTCTATCTCCCTGAATAGTCTCATAACTATCCTCTCCTAGATGATAAATAAATAAAACATTCGGTTTAAAGATAAATTTTTTATTGGCAGTTTTTAGCGTATAAGTTGTTCGAAACAATGCATCTGACCTACGTTCAAACCTATTTGTAGACGGAAAATCATTAGTGCCTGAAAACTCTTTAAAATAAGAGTTTTTATTATTATTTATTACTGGGATTTGAATAGCTGAATTAAAATCCCAATTATTATATTTAAAATTCCCTCCAATAAATAAATCATACGTTCCTAAACTTGATTGATAATCTAATGGCAGTGACTTTCCATCAATTTTTAAATCGGAATTTGTAAAAGGAATTTTAAAACCGAATAATGTACTCCATTGTTTATTATTCTTTGTTTCAAAGGTATAATTCCCTGACAGAAAAGCATCTCCTAATGAAGTTGAAGTTCCAAATGCACCATTGGCACTAGAAAATGTCACCTTACTACTCAGCGACCAGTTTTCATTTATTTTTCTAGTATAGGAAATAAATGGAGAAAAATAGGTTACATCAGCCTCACCAGCACCAAAAACAGAAGCAATTCCTACACTATTTTTTAATTCTTTTTCGTCACTTTGAAAACCATGTCCTATTGAACATATTCCTGCATCACTACAACCTTGGGCGTAGCCAAAAGTAGAAACAGTAACCAGTATCAAAACAAAAAAATAATTTTTCATTTCTATTCTTTTAAAGATTTAGCAGCTGCAATCAAAAGATCATTTGTAATTCTATGTTTAAAATCTGGAGTAATAAATTCAAATTCGATTTCCTTATTTACATTCAAAATAAAAACAGAAGGAACGGGCAAAAAACTACTATTTACACCATCAGAACTTTTAGCCAACATAGATTTGTAATTTTCTGGAGCTTCAAAAGCAATTCCCATCGTTTTTGCAAGCTTTCCATTACTATCAGATAATAAAAGGTAATTTACTTTATCTTTTTCTACAGTAGCTTTCAAACTTGTTGGAGAATCTGGACTAATTGCTATTATTTGGTATCCTAAAGCTATTAATGCTGCTTCGGCTTCACCTAAAGCGGATAAATGTAGATTACAATATGGACACCATCCACCACGATAAAAAACTAAAACAGTTTTTTTATTACTAAATAGGGAGGCTAAATTAACATCTTGATTATCGACTGATTTCAAGATAACATCTGGAATTTTCTCACCAATTAACAAAGGTGAAATATCTGTTGCCGTTTTAGGCAATTCATTTTGGGCATTTACAAGCGATACTATTGCAAATAAAGCAAGGCTAAATAATTTTTTCATAGTGTTTCATTTTATTAATACAAAACTACTATGTAATTTAAGAAGCAATTGTCGCCTAGTTTGCAATTCAATAAAAATAACTACAAATTATTTATATCCGTAATAATTATTTCTTTTCTGTTGTAGGCAATTATACCGTTCGTTTCCATTTCATTCAATAACTGAGTAGCGGTTTGTCTTGAAGTACAAATGATTTGAGCAATATCGTTTTGAGTCAAATAATTTTCAATCACAATTCGGTTACCCGTTCTTTTTCCTTCGCTTTCACCCCAGTCTTTTAAAAACAATAGTAGTCTGGTTTTGGCATCTTTAGAAATCAAATTAGAGTAGCTATTTTTTATTCGCTTCATTTTCAAACCTACAAATTTAGTATAGGATAAAGCCAAACTAGGATTGCTCAATAATAGATCTTCAAAATCCGATAGTAAAAAACTGCAAATAGCTACATCATCAGATAATACTTTGGCATACTCATTGGCTTGATTGTCGGATTCTAAAGTTAGTTCCCCAAACAAATCGCCTTTTTGAATAATGTCTTTTATGGTTTCATTTCCCTCTTCGTCTACTGCCACTATTTTTATGTTCCCTTTTTTCAAAAGAAAAATTCGAGGCACATCTGAAGAACTGAAATAAATAACCTCTCCTTTTTGAGCCTTTTTAAACCCCGTAATAATACACAATTGCTTGATTTGTCCAAAACTTAAAGTCCGGAATAATTTATGATCGCGCAAGTACCAATATTTTAAATCATCGTACATAAAAGGAAACTTTTGGGTAAATGTACACTTTTTTAGAATTAAAAAACCACTAAGAAATAAGACCATTAAGATGATTTACATCTCAACTACTTACCCCTTAATGGTTAAAAAAAAATATTTTATAAAATTTAGGAAACTAACGTTCTTGAAATTACAATTCGTTGTATTTCAGATGTCCCTTCATAGATTTGCGTAATTTTAGCATCGCGCATCATACGTTCTACATGATATTCGGATACGTAACCATTTCCACCGTGAATTTGTACTGCTTCAATTGTAGTATCCATAGCGGTTTGTGAAGCAAATAATTTAGCCATAGCTCCAGATTGTGAAATATCCTTACCTTCATCTTTCTCAGATGCCGCTTTAAGAACTAACAATTTGGCAGCCATAATTTGAGTTGCCATATCAGCTAATTTGAAAGCAATAGCTTGGTGTTTGAAAATTTCTTTTCCAAAAGCTTTACGCTCTTGCGAATATTTTAATGCTAATTCATAAGCTCCTGTTGCAATTCCTAAGGCTTGAGAAGCAATTCCAATTCTTCCTCCATTTAAAACAGACATGGCAAAATTGAATCCAAATCCATCATCCCCTATTCTATTTTCTTTTGGAACTTTCACATCATTAAATAGTAATGAATGAGTATCAGATCCACGAATTCCCATTTTCTTTTCCTTTGGACCAATATCAAAACCAGCCCATCCTTTTTCAACAATGAAAGCATTGATCCCTTTGTGTCCTTTTTCAATATCAGTTTGGGCAATTACAATATAAGTTGATGCCGAAGATCCATTAGTAATCCAGTTTTTTGTACCGTTAAGTAAATAATAATCTCCTTTATCTATTGCTGTTGTTTTTTGAGAAGTCGCATCAGAACCCGCTTCTGGCTCCGATAAACAAAAAGCACCAATTACCTCCCCTTTAGCTAAAGGCACTAAATATTTCATTTTTTGTTCTTCATTACAATATTTTTCAATACCCGCACAAACCAATGAATTATTTACTGACATGATAACCGCAGCTGAAGCATCTACTTTTGCAATTTCGGTAATTGCCAAAACATAAGAAATACTATCTAATCCTGACCCACCATATTTAGGATCGACCATCATTCCCAAAAACCCAAGCTCAGCCATCATTTTCACCTGTTCAGTAGGAAACTTTGAATGCTCGTCTCTTTCTACAACTCCACCCAACAATTCAGTATTAGCAAAATCTTTTGCCGCTTGTTGAATCATTAAATGCTCTTCGGTAAGATTAAAATCCATATTTTTATTGTAAATTAAATGTTGTTAAATTTGTTGCCAAAAGTAATTATTATAAATCATATTTCAAACGATTTCGTAAATTAAGCCAATGTTAAAAGAAAAGTATAATATTATAGGTGTCATGTCAGGCACTTCTCTAGACGGAGTCGATTTATCACACATAATCTTCACTGTCGAAAATAACAAATGGAATTTTAAAATCCTAGAATCTGAAACTATTTCTTATGACACAAATTGGATCAATTCTTTAAAATCAGCAGTAGATTATTCGACAAATAAATTAGAAAAATTAAATCAAGATTACACTACCCTTCTCGCTACTATTATTTCAAATTTTATAAAAATAAATAAAATTGAAAATCTTGATGCTGTCTGTTCCCATGGACATACCATTTTACATCAACCACAAAATAGTTTTACGCTACAAATAGGAAACTTACCTGAAATTGCTTCCTTAATTAATCAAACAGTCATTTGTGATTTTAGAGTACAAGATGTTCAACTTGGTGGTCAAGGCGCTCCATTAGTTCCTATTGGGGATCGTATTTTGTTTTCAGAATATGATTATTGCATGAATTTAGGTGGATTTTCTAATATTTCATTCGAAGAAAATAATACCCGAATTGCATTTGATATTTCACCAGTTAACACCGTATTAAATTACTACGCCAATCAATTGGGATTCAATTACGATGATAAAGGGGAAATATCAAGATCCGGAAATACCAATGAAGCTCTTTTAAAGCAACTAAATGAATTGGATTTTTATCAAAAAAAACATCCTAAATCCTTAGGTTTTGAATTTGTAAAAGAAACTGTTTTACCCTTGATTGAAAGTTTCACTATTACTATAGAAGACAAATTACATACTTTCACAGAACATGTAGCGCTACAAATTGCTTTAGCGTTACCAACTAAAAAAGGAAGTCTTTTCATAACTGGCGGCGGAGCTTATAATGATTTTCTAATAGAGCGCATACACCATCATTTACCTGATATAGCAATAATAATTCCCAATGCTAAAATTCTAGAATTTAAAGAAGCACTGATCTTTGCTTTCTTGGGCGTATTGAAATTACGTAATGAAATCAACGTATTATCAAGTGTAACGGGAGCAAAAAAGGACCATAGTTCTGGAAAAATTTACTATGCAAATAAATACACAAATACATAATTCGCATTATTCTATTTTTTATATTTGTACAAATTAAACATATCGCAACAAAATGAAAGATTTACTGAAGAAATTTGAAAATAAAGAACCTGTAATTGTATTCAATTGGAAAGACACTGAAACAGATGCAGAAGGCTGGACTGTGATTAACTCGTTGCGTGGTGGTGCTGCTGGTGGTGGAACAAGAATGAGAAAAGGATTGGATATAAATGAAGTTTTGTCGTTAGCAAAAACGATGGAAGTAAAATTTACAGTTTCTGGCCCGGCAATTGGTGGTGCCAAATCTGGTATTAATTTTGACCCAAATGACCCAAGAAAAAAAGGCGTTTTACAACGTTGGTACAAAGCCGTTTCCCCTTTATTAAAAAGTTATTATGGAACCGGTGGTGATTTAAATGTTGATGAAATTCACGAAGTTATTCCAATGACGGAAGAATGTGGCGTTTGGCATCCACAAGAAGGTGTTTTTAATGGTCACTTTAAACCTACTGAAGCAGATAAAATAAATAGAATAGGTCAACTACGTCAAGGAGTGGTTAAAGTAATCGAAAACCCGAAATTCTCCCCTGATGTGGCAAGAAAATATACGATTGCTGATATGATTACTGGTTTTGGTGTTGCCGAAGCAGTTCGCCATTACTACTCAACTTATGGTGGTGATGTAAAAGGAAAGAAAGCAATTGTTCAAGGTTTTGGAAATGTAGGTTCAGCTGCTGCTTTCTATTTGGCCGAAATGGGCGCCAAAGTAATTGGTATTATCGATAGAGATGGTGGATTAATCAATGAAGAAGGATTCTCATTTGAAGAAATAAAAGAATTATTCCTTAATAAAGACGGGAATAAATTAGTAGCAAAAAACATGATCCCTTTTGAGGAAATAAATCAAAAAATATGGACAATTGGTGCTGAAATTTTCACACCATGTGCTGCTTCTCGCTTAGTTGCTCAATCTCAAATTGACAGTTTAATTGCTAGTGGACTAGAAGTGATTTCTTGTGGTGCTAACGTTCCATTTGCTGATAAAGAAATATTTTTCGGCCCAATTATGGAAGATGTAGACCATAAAGTAAGTTTGATTCCTGATTTCATTTCAAATTGCGGAATGGCTAGAGTTTTTGCATATTTCATGGAAAAGAAAGTACAAATGACTGATGAAGCTATTTTTCAAGACACATCAGAAATTATAAAAAATGCCATTGTAAAAGCACATGCTTTAAACAATTCTAAAACAAACATTAGTGCTACTGCATTTGAAATTGCTTTAAAACAATTAGTGTAATTTAAAATATTAAAAAGGCAATATTAGTTCATTTTAAGTCCGTTTGACAGATCCGTTTTAAACCGAATCTATCAAACGGACTTTTTACATTTAAACTAAAATAAGCAGCAAAAACAATTAATATTTGTTTACCATTTTTATCCTAAAAAATAACAATTTTTATAATATATTAGCGTTTCCATAATAAAGAAAATTTTATGAACATATTGTTACAAGCAGATACCTTATCTGTTGCTCGTGAAAGTTTAGCCGAAACGGTTCCTGTAGAAAAAACTTTATCTATAATTGAATTAATAACTAGCGGAGGATTAGCTGGTCAGATCATTATGACCTCTTTATTCCTAATGTTTTTTGTAGCGCTATACCTTTATTTCGAACGCTTAATGGCTATCAATGCAGCATCAAAAATCGATGTGAATTTCATGGGTCAAGTTAAAGAAAATATTAAAAATGGTCGCATTGACAATGCTAAAATAGCTTGTGCCCATTCTAAATCTCCTGTTGCACGATTAATTGAAAAAGGAATTTCAAGAATTGGAAAGCCTCTTGATGACATCAATACTGCTATAGAAAACGCCGGAAAACTAGAAATTTACAAGCTTGAAAAAAACGTAAGTATGCTAGCAACTATTTCTGGAGCAGGTCCAATGACTGGTTTCTTAGGAACCGTTGTAGGTATGATTCAAGCATTTCATAAAATGGCAACTGCTGGAGGTCAAATTGAAGTTGGTGCACTTTCTGAAGGTATCTATACTGCCATGACAACAACTGTAGTTGGTTTAGTAGTTGGAATTATTGCTTTTGTAGGGTACAACCACCTAGTAGTAAAAACGGATAAAATTGTTCACCAAATGGAGGCAAATGCGGTTGACTTTTTGGATTTATTAAACGATCCTGCTTAAAACTAAGCATTTTAATAAAAAAAATAAAATCTACTTATGAATTTAAGAGGACGAAATAAAGTAAGTGCCGAATTCAATATGTCATCAATGACTGATATTGTGTTCTTATTACTTATTTTCTTTATGCTAACATCCACCATGGTAACCACTAATGCTTTAGATTTAGTACTACCAAAAGCAAAAGGAAAAACGGATAGTAATAAAAATATTGCCGTAAGTATCAATAAAAAATTAGAGTTTTTTATTGATAAAGAACCTGTTTCCGAAACTGAATTAGAATCAAAATTATTAGCATTATTTTCTGCTGATAAAACCAAAGCTATTATTCTAAGAGCTGAAGAAGGAGTGCCAATCGAAAAAGCCGTAAACGTTTTGGATATTGCAAACAGAAACCAAATCAAAGTAGTTTTGGCTGTTAGGCCAAAATAAT
Source organism: Flavobacterium sp. WC2409 (assembly GCF_041200085.1). Taxonomy (NCBI): domain Bacteria; kingdom Pseudomonadati; phylum Bacteroidota; class Flavobacteriia; order Flavobacteriales; family Flavobacteriaceae; genus Flavobacterium; species Flavobacterium sp. WC2409. The sequence continues at coordinate 67,587 of NZ_CP165625.1, read as the reverse complement.
TTTATTTGCATTTCAAAAAAAAACAGATCTATTCTACATGAAATATTTAGAAACAGAAGAAGAAAAAAAGTCATTCGTTATCACATCAGTTCTTTTTGTGTTGATGTTCATCTTGTTTTTTTATTTAGGACTAACCTCTTTAGATCCACCACCAGAAAATGGAATAGCAATCAATTTTGGAACCTCAGAGTTTGGGTCTGGAGACATTCAACCTACCGAAGCCATTCAATCAGCACCACAACCTACAGCTGCCAAGCAGGCTGCATCTAGTGAAGACGAAATACTAGCTCAAGATATTGAAGAAGCAGTTGTTATCAAACAGGTTAAAAAAGCGCAACCCACTAAACAAGTTGCAACAGAAGAGGTAAAACCAAAACCAAAAGAAAATCCAAAACCCTCAAAAAGTACTTCAGATGCCTTATCCAGTTTGATAAACGGTCCAAAATCTGATGGAAAATCCAAAGGAGGAGAAGGAAACGATAACGTAGCGGGTGATAAAGGAAGCTTAAATGGAGATCCATACGCTAATAGTTATTACGGTTCTGGCACTGGAACAGGAAATGGTAGCGGATGGGGTTTAAATGGAAGAAGTATTAGTTCTAGAGGTAAAGAAGTACAAAAATGTAATGAATTTGGAACAGTTGTCGTTCAAATAACTGTTAACCGAAACGGAAATGTCGTTGCTGCAAAATATACCAAAGGAACAACAAACACAAACCCTTGTCTTGTAGAACCCGCATTAGCGACAGCTAGAAAATACAAATGGCAACCTGACTCAAATGCTCCCGAAACACAAATAGGTTTCATCACTGTGAACTTCAAATTAGGAGAATAATATTTATTTGAAAATTGAACTCAATTTTCTAAACTTTGCAATAAAATGAATTATCAAGAAACTACAGAATGGATGTTCAATCAACTTCCTATGTATCAACTTCAGGGTGCATCGGCCTATAAAAAAGATCTAACAAACACACACCTCCTGATTAATCATCTTGCTAATCCGCATAAAAATTTAAAATGTATTCATGTAGCAGGCACTAATGGAAAAGGATCTACTTCACACATGCTTTCCTCCATCTTACAAGAGGCTGGTTACAAAGTAGGGCTATACACCTCCCCGCACTTAAAAGATTTTAGAGAACGCATAAAAATTAATGGAATAGATATTTCAGAAGAATTCGTCTGCGAATTTATCAATACAAATAAATCATTTTTTGAGTCCAATGAAATCAGTTTTTTTGAAATGAGTGTTGGTCTTGCATTTGATTATTTTTCGAAAGAAAAAGTAGATATTGCCATTATCGAAGTAGGTATGGGCGGAAGACTCGACGCGACCAATATCATTACCCCATTACTATCCGTAATTACCAATATAGGATTAGATCACACGCAGTTTTTAGGAAATACGCTAGAAGCAGTAGCCTTTGAAAAAGCAGGAATTATCAAACCTGAAATTCCAGTGGTTATTGGAGAATATACTCCTGAAACAAAAGAAGTCTTTATTAAAAAGGCTACAGAATGTAATTCTGAAATTTATTTTGCTTCGGACTTAATTTCAAAAACATTCCCATCTGATTTAATTGGTGACTATCAAGAATTCAATAAAAAAACAGTTCTTCAAACGATCAGTATTCTAAATACGCAAAATGAATTTAGTCTTACCCAAGTTAATATTGAAAACGGATTATTGAACGTTGTTAAAAATACTGGACTTCAAGGCAGATGGCAACAATTAGGAAGTTCCCCTAAAATCATTTGTGATACCGCTCACAATAAAGAAGGTTTATCTATTGTACTACATCAAATAGAAAAAGAAACATTTGAGAAATTACATATTGTCCTTGGTTTAGTAAATGACAAGGATTTGAATGAAATTCTACCTTTATTCCCAATTGACGCTATTTACTACTTTTGTAAACCCAACATTCCCCGTGGATTAGATGCCGAAATCTTACAAACTACAGCTAAAAAATTCAATCTAACAGGAAATACATACCGCTCTGTATCAGATGCATACGCATCCGTTAGGAATAATGCTACAAAAAATGATTTTATTTATATCGGCGGAAGCACTTTTGTAGTTGCCGAATTACCTTTAAACAAAGGGATATAGATTACAAAGCTATTTTTGTGTTAAAAAATATTTTAAAAAAAGATAAGTTTCTGACTGTTAATGTGTTAAATTTAATACTCGTTTTTAGTAATTAATCATTTAATACAAAATTATCATGAAAAAAAGCAGAAATTTAGTATTAGGAATGTTAATTTTAACGCTCCTATTGAGTATCAAACTACATGCTCAAGAAGACCCAAAACCAGTATTCGTTACGGTAACCACATTGCATCGAAACTTAGATACTGACCGAAAAGATTGGAAGCAAACAGAACAGGAGTACTTTGACAAAGTAACTAGTAAGAATGATTTAATAATAGGTTCCGAACTATTAAACCATTATTATACTGAAAATAGCTCCGAAGTTTTACTCGTCTCAGTATTCAAAACATGGGAAGATATAGAAAAAGCCAATGACGTATCAAATGACTTGATTAAAAAAGGATGGCCTGATGAGAAAGCAAGAAAGGCCTTTTTTGACAAATACACTAGTTATTATGGCCCAATGCATTCAGATGAAATATACACTACAGTAGCTGCTGGAAGCAAAGACCTTAAAACTACTTCCAAAGAACCCATGATTGTATATATTAGAAAATCTCAAATGTCATTGAATGGACAGGGAAAAGGGTTAAAAGAATTCAACGAAAAAATAACACTGAACAACCCCTATATAAAAGCATACTACCCACATCGTCATTCCTGGGGATCTGATAGCAGAGACTTCTTGGAAGCCTATTTATACGATTCCTTATCTGATTTAGAAAAAGCTAACGACAAACAAAATGAGTTAATTCAACTCGCATGGCCAAAAGAAGAAGATCGAAAAGCATTCTTTGCCGAATTAAACAAGGCCTTTACTGGAATACATGGCGATTATTTGTACCATAATGAGCCCACACTTTCCAAATAATTCCTAGAAACTTTTAAAACTCCACTTATCTTTGATCAAATGGAGTTTTTTTATTTCGTTTTTAAAATCCCAACAAATTAAAATTCAACAAGATATAAATCAAATAAAAAAAATAAAAAAATATTCATATAAATGTTTTGCGTAAGCGAAAAACTAGTCTATATTTGCACTCGCAATAAGGAAATGAAAATTTACAAATTGTGTTAGGGCGATTAGCTCAGCTGGTTCAGAGCACCTCGTTTACACCGAGGGGGTCGGGGGTTCGAACCCCTCATCGCCCACCATAACTTAGAAACCTCTAAAGTCATTTGATTTTGGAGGTTTTTTTTTGTTTAGAAATTTTTTGAGCAATTCACCAAAATCATTCCCTACTATTGAGTTTAAATTTATAGTTTCTTTAAATCATCAATCAACTCATTCACTTTATTCTCGTCTGTTGCCCATGATGTAATTAAACGTATAGCAGATGTATTTTCATCAATATCTTTCCACACATAAAACGCATATTTTTGAGTTAATTTTTCAATTATATCTTTGGGTAAAATAGGAAATATTTGGTTTGTAGTAGAATTTGTTAAAAAAGAATATCCTTTATCTTTAATTGCATCTGCAATTTTCATTGCCATAGCATTAGCATATTTTGCTAAAGTAAAATACAAGTCCTCTTTGAATAACTCCAGAAACTGTATCCCCAGCACTCTTCCTTTTGCCAATAGCGCTCCTTTTTGTTTCAATAAATAATCAAAATCTGTTGCTAGTTTTACAGTATTAAACACAATTGCTTCACCAAGCAAAGCTCCATTTTTTGTTCCCCCAATATAAAACACATCGGTAAGTGCTGAAATATCAGACAAAGTCAAATCATTGTTTTCAGCCATTAGTGCATGTCCTAATCTTGCCCCGTCTAAAAAAAGATACAACTCTTCCGATTTGCAACATTCAGATAGCTCTTGCAATTCTTCTTTATTATAAATCGTACCTATTTCGGTTGAATTAGAGATATAAACCATTTTTGGTTTTACAACGTGTGGTCTTAATAAATGATCTTGCAACACTTTTTTAATATCTAATGGTCTAAGTTTCCCATCTTGTGTCTCAACAGTAATTACTCTATGCCCTGTTGCCTCTATAGCTCCAGTTTCATTAGCATAAATATGCCCAGTTTTTGCACTAATAACCGCTTCATGTGATCGTAGCAAGGTAGTAATAACAAGAAGATTAGTTTGCGTCCCTCCAGACACAAAATAGATAATTGCATTAGCATTACTCATTTTATTTCTTAAAATAGTTTTTGCTTGAGCCGAATAATCATCTTCTCCATAACCTATTTGTTGTACCATATTAGTTGCTAAAAGCGTATTTAAAATAGAAGGATGAGCACCTTCTGAATAATCATTTTTGAAATTATACATACTGATATCGTTTTATCTGAAAACAAAAATATAGAATTTAAAAAACTTAAAATAGCAGATTGCAAACCTAATGGCATATTCTTATCTTTTTGAACTGTTTTTTGGAATTGCTTTGGCGTCATTTTGAACTTTGCTATAAATATCTCGAAAAATGGCTTTCATCCGAAAATCCGCATTGATGTGAAATAGCTGAATTAGTAATCGATTTATTTTAATGAAATAAACTTCCCTTGTTCTAGCTTTTTTTCACGAATATAATCTGCGAAGTCCACATTAAAATACTCTGGAAATTTTCTTGATAAATAAACAAGATACAAGCCTAACTCATTTACTAGTTTGTTCAAATACAAATTTCCCCAGTTTTCATCATTAATAATCGATTCTATTTTCGAAGCCCAAGCTGGTTTTTGAGCTTTTTAATACGACTTATTTCTTACGATTTCAGAAAACATGCGAAACACTGGAATCTTTCTTCCAGAAGTAGCACAGCCATATGCTGAATTTGACTAAGGAAATTATCCAAAAAGAAACCAATTATCATTCGAACAAAATTCTGGCAGAAACCTCCCATATTCCATAATCCAGATCTGGAAACATATTGAGAAGACCAGTTTTAAGCGATTTTGAAATTGCTTATTTATCAAATTCAAGAGTACCCGCAGCATATCGAATTAGACTTTTAACTCCGTTAAAATGTACCAGTAATTCCCACTTTTGTGAAAATCCTTCATGCACAGTCTATGTAACTTTGTTGATATAATTTTAATATAATTAATCATGTCAAAAATAATTTTGATTACAGGAGCCTCAAGAGGTTTTGGTAAAATTTGGGCAAAAGCTCTCTTACAACGTGGCGATAAAGTAGCAGCAACTGCAAGAAATTTAGAAAATCTAAAAGAACTTGTAGCTGAATTTGGCGATGCCATTTTTCCTATTCAACTCGATGTTAATGATCGTGCAGCATGCTTTACAGCAGTACAAAAAGCAAAAGATCATTTTAATCGTATAGATGTAGTTATAAACAACGCAGGTTTTGGATTGTTTGGTGCAATTGAAGAAACAACAGAAGAACAAGCGCGTGCTCAAATGGAGACTAACTTTTTTGGTGTACTTTGGGTTACCCAAGCTATAACGCCTATTTTTCGTGAGCAAAAAAGTGGTCACGTAATTCAGGTTTCAAGCTTTTTAGGATTGGTAACTTTACCGGTTTTAGGACTTTACAACGCATCAAAATATGCCGTTAACGGTCTGACTGAAACATTGGCTACTGAACTTACAGAATTTGGGGTTAAAGTGAGTTTAATAGAACCAAATGGTTTTGCAACAGATTGGTCCGGTGCTTCAGCTTTTCAGACTGAACCTACTGAAACTTATGCTCCACTTAAAAAAGCTTTCTTTGAAGCACCAGTTCCAGATGGCTGGGGAAATCCCGAAACAACAGCCACAGCAGTTTTGGCATTGATAGATAGTGAAAAACCACCTTTACATTTCCTTTTAGGAAAAGTAGCTTATCCTGCCGTTAAAAAGGTTTATGCGGAACGTCTTGCTGAATTTGAAGAATGGAAAGAAGTTTCTGCAAATGCACACGGTCATTAAAAATTAAAATTAGTACAATCTATCAGATTAAATTCTGTAGATTGTACTGTCTTAAATACTGAAAAGATGAAACATTATAAAAATCTGGCAGAATTGCATCGTGAAAATGGTTTTTCAAAACCAGAACATCCGTTAATAAGTATTTATCGTTGTAAAGACAAGTGTTCTTTAGGTGACCGCGAATTTACAAGTGATTTTTATATGATTGGGTTCAAAAAACTAAAAGCCGGAGTTGTCATGTATGGACGTACAAAATATGATCATGAACGTGGTTCTATGATGTTTGTAAAACCAAGACAGGTTATAGAAATGAAAAACCTTGAATTCGACGAAGATGGATTTCTAATTTTCTTTCATGAAGATTTTATTAATGGTAAACCGCTTCGCAACGAACTCTCTACTTATAATTATTTTGATTATGAAACTAACGAAGCGCTACATCTTTCTCCTCAGGAAGAAAAAATAGCCTGGGATATTTTTCATAAAATAGAAAACGAATATTATAATAACCAAGACGAATATAGTCGAGAAATTATACTTTCTAATATTAGTACATTATTAAAATATGCACAGCGATTTTACAAGCGTCAATTTATAAACCGCTTTGAAATTTCCGGTAAAACGGTAACTAAATTTAATGAAATTCTTGCTCAATATGTAAATAACGGACAACTCGATAAGGGTCTTCCATCGGTTAATCAACTTGCAGAACTATTGCATTTAAGTCCGCGCTATCTAAGCGATTTACTTAAACAGGAAAGCGGAAAAACGGCTTTAGAGCATATTCATTTATTTTTAATATCTGAAGCAAAAAACCTTCTGATAATTGACGACAAAACAGTGTCTGAAATTGCTTATTCTCTTGGATTTGATAATATGTCTTATTTTTCAAGACTTTTTAAAAAAGAAGTCGGTCTTAGTCCGTTGCAATTCAAAAAAATAAATTCAAATTAACTATTTCACTATTAAAATATTTCATTCGAAAAGCAAGGTGAATGCTGAGATACTCCCATGTAAGCGGGCTGAAGTTTACGCTTTCCATTCCAATGCTTACCATTTTTATTCGATACCAAGATAACTGTAAATCCTCAAAGCATAATTACTATTATAAATATCGAAAAGTGCCAATATTACTATCAAGTGTTCGATTGTAACCGATCATCGATCACAAAAAACTCCATTAGAAATAATGGAGTTTTTTTACAGGTTTAATTTAACTTATTTTTTCAGCCACAAAATATCATACGCACTGATGAAATTAATTTCTTGAATATCAAAATCCTCTCCAGTAAGTAAATTAAATAATTTTGTGCTTTTTAAATTTTCAAACACGTTACTATTAAAAAAAGTATCATAGTCTGAGAAATTCGAGATAACATATACTTCTTTCCCTTGAGAATCTGTTTTTTTATATATTAACAAATGACTGTTTTCATAATCGATATATTGCAAATCATTGTTATCTGCGAAAGCTGGAGTTTGTTTCCTAATTCTAATTAATTGCTTTAACTGTTTGTAGACCTGAGCTTGTGCCGATGGAGAATCTTCTATATTTTCGACCAAACTCCAATTCATTTTAGAACGATGGAGCCAGCGATTATCATACTTTTTACTTTCATCATTTAAATAATCATAATTATTAGGCAAACCTACCTCATCACCACTATAAATCATTGGTAATCCTCCTAAAGACAAAATAACGGCATGTTGCAAATTAATTCTCTTTATGGCAATTTGAATTTCTTTCACATTATTTTCAATTAATGCTTTTTCTAAACCACATAAAGCAGCCATGGATCCCGAAATTCGAGCATTACCCGTTTCATGCTCAATCATAAATCGCTGCCCTAAAGCAAAACTCCCATTAAATCCATCACAATAATGTTTCAAGATATACAATCGGTGCTGTAAGCTATTAAGCCCTAATTCAGTCACTAATTTATCATCAAAACCAAATCCTATATCATCGTGACATCTTGCATAATTGATCCAAGTTGTATTTCTAGGTTTTGTAGGAACCGCTCTCATTGATTTTTTAAGCAAATTTGTATTGCGAGTAGCCATTGCTTCCCAACTTAAAGCCATGAAATTAGCGTTATAAGCGATATCACATTCATCCCCTTGTGATAATCCTTGTCCAAAATATTTTATAATCTCATCTGGAGCTACAATCGCTTCAGCTATATAAGCTACACCTGGGGAAACAATTTGCCCACACAATTTAAAAAGTTGCAATAATAAATGTACTTCGGGTAAATTTTGGTTGAATTTGCCAATTTCCTTCCACATAAATGCAACTGCATCAAAACGAAAAATATCGATACCTTTATTGGCCCAAAACAACATAATATCAATCATTTCAGCCAAAACCATTGGATTCTTATAATTCAAATCCCATTGGTAGCCATAAAACAAAGTCATCACCCATTTATCATTTTCAGGCAAATAAGTAAAGTTTCCTGGAGCGGTATCTGGAAAAATCTCAACCATCGACTTTTCATAAGCGTTAGGCAAAGTTCTATCTGGAAAGAAATAGAAAAAATCTTTATATTTTGGATTCCCTTTACGGCCTTCTACAGCCCATTCATGTTCATCAGCACAATGATTCAGCACTAAATCCATGACTAGATTCATATCGTTTTTTTGAAACTCAGTAACCAAAGCTTCAAAATCATCCATAGAACCAAACTTAGGATTCACTTCGCGATAATTTCGCACAGCGTATCCACCGTCATTTTCAAATTCTGGAACATCCAAAAAAGGCATTAAATGCACCGTATTAATACCCAAATCAAGAAAATAAGGGATTTTTGCTTTTAGCCCATTGAAATCAATATTGAAAAGATCAACATATAACATCATTCCAACGATTTTTTCACTTGAATACCAATTGGGATTAGATACACGGTTCAAATCTCGTTTCTTTTGAAAATCAGATCGATTTTCAAAATTTTTAACTAAAGACTGCATTAGCAATTGAAACGCTTCCTCTTTATTGGGGCTATCCGAATATAGTTTTTGAAATAAATCATTTATAATTGGAAAATTTGCTCCCAATCTAAGATGAAAATTAGTGTCATTAATTTTCACTTCTTTCAAAAAAACATTCAATTTTGATAACTTTTCAGCCTGTTGCATGATTTTTAAATTATAAATATTTATTATTAAATAAAAAGAGATGTGTCTCAAAAATAAAGAAAAATGACCTAATAAAATAGTTAGTAAATTCTTTCCTTAGAACTAAATTGTTACAAAATTACCAGCCTTGAGTCAGTCCATTTTTAACCACTTCTTCATATTTATGTTTATCAAAACTATATAAATTGGGCGCTTTATGAGCAACATTACTTTTCTTTTCATCCAATTTTATCAAAATTCCTATCGCAGTTATTTTACGAAGAAAATTCCTTCTATCAAGCGTTCTACCAAGGATAGTTTCATACAATTTTTGCAATTCTGGAATCGTGAATTTTTCAGGAAGTAAATTATACCCTACTGGCATTAAATTCAATTCTACCCGCAGTGTTTCTAATGCTTTATCTAAAATTTCTTTATGATCAATAATCAAATCAGGAACAGCATTATGATCAATCCATTCTACAATTCCGTTTTTCCCTTCTGGATTGGGCATTGTTTTAAAAAAATCAACTAAAGCATAATAGCCTACAGTTACAAAACGGTTAGAATACCATTCCCCTTCTTCTATTGGAATAGAATGAAAATTTAAAACCTCTTGACTAAAATCCGAATTATTCCTTTTGACTTTTCCAAAAGTTGAAAACTGCCTCAAAAATATACCTTCCAATCCAGTCCTATCGTGTAAAACTGTTACTGCAGCCTGATCAATATCTTGATCTACAGGGACAAATCCTCCTGGCAAAGACCATTTGTTGCTATACTTGGTTTTTATTAGCAACACTTTAAGCTGGTTATCATGAAACCCAAAAATGACACAATCAATTGATAAGCCTGGTTGGTATCTTTCCTTGTTATCTAAAATATTTTTTAACATTAAACTCTTTTTCTGATAATTACACTTTCATCTCTTCGATCTTCGCAATTTAGTTTTTTTTATTTAAGAAAATAGAAGAAAGTATTATTTTCAAAGTTCACAATCTATTAAATAAGCTCAAATACTGTAAATATTTAAGAATATGGGATTATTTTAAATTATAATAAATATAATTCTTACAAAATTAACTAAAAGCATTATTCTGAAAACAGAAAAATTATCAAAAAAAGGAATGCAAATAAAAAAAACGTGTACATTGCGTCAAAATTACACAACAACTACAAAACTAACCATTTTAAAAAAACCACATTAATAAACCGATGAAAACAAACGCATTACATTCAAAACCCCACTACCCCATTCTAGACGGTTTACGAGGTGTAGCAGCTATTATGGTTGTTGCATTTCATATTTTTGAAGCACACGCTACAAGCCATCTGGATCAAATAATAAATCATGGCTACCTTGCTGTAGATTTTTTCTTCTTACTTTCTGGATTTGTTATTAGCTATGCTTATGATGATCGTTGGGAAAAAATGTCTATTGGTGATTTTTTCAAACGTAGACTGGTGAGACTTCAACCTATGGTCATTATGGGAATGATTATCGGGGCCATTTGTTTTTATTTTCAAGATTCTATTTTGTGGCCAACAATTCATGAGGTGCCTATTTGGAAAATGATTCTAGTTATGATTATAGGGTTTACATTAATACCAGTCCCTCCTTCTTTAGACATAAGAGGTTGGACCGAAATGCATCCTCTTAATGGCCCAGGCTGGTCCTTATTTTATGAATATATAGGTAATATTCTTTATGCCCTTTTTGTAAGGAAATTTTCAAAAACAGCACTTTCCATACTTGTATTCCTATCTGGATGTGCATTAATTCACCTTGCAGTTACTAGTAAAACTGGTGATGTTATTGGTGGCTGGGCAATTGATTCTACACAAATTCATATAGGACTCTCCCGCTTAATGTTTCCCTTCTTTGGTGGAATTTTACTGCACCGACTAGTGAAAATTATAACTATTAAAAATGCGTTCTTCTGGTCTAGTCTGTTAATTGTTTTTGTTTTAGCAATGCCACGAATTGGGGGTGGTGAAAACTTATGGCAAAATGGCCTTTATGACTCTTTAAGTATCATTATTCTATTTCCCTTAATTGTTTATTTAGGAGCTAGTGGTGAAATAAAAGGTAAAAATGCAGCTCGTATTTGCAAATTTTTGGGTGATATATCCTATCCAATTTACATCACGCATTATGCCTTTATTTATATTTACACTGGATGGGTTGCTGACACAAAAATTAAAATTAGCGAAGCGTATCCATACAGCATATTAACTTTGGTTACAAGTATTATTGTTGCTTATGCCTGTCTAAAGCTTTATGATGAACCAACAAGGTTGTGGCTAAAAAACAAAATATTAAAATAAGTTATACGCCTTACTTAAAAAGCCGATAGTTTTCTATTAGAAACTATCGGCTTTTTTGTTTTAAAATATTTTTCAAATTAAAGTTGCTCCTTTACAATTAGATGTTTTCTTATTTATTCAAAAGGAAAATTGATTTTGCAAATTCTTTTCCTAAATCAATATATCCATCACTTTTGTAGTGGTATTTGTCTGTATATTTATAAGTACTTGTAGTTCGTACAATGCTTACATGGGGTTCCATTGCTGCAAATTTTTCTTGTCCATATTGAACTAATTCGCCATAAGCCCAAATTTTCCCATCGACATCATCACCAGAATCCGATATTTTTCCAATTACTATAGGCAAATCATTATTTCTAAAAGCGGCTCGCATCAACTCCATCAACCTTTTTAAATTCGAATAATATTGATTGGCAATTAGTTCCGATTTATCGGCATCACTCTCTCCTTGCATCCAGATGATACCGCTTGGAATCAAAATATCTTCGACACCATCACCGTTTATATCTTTCATGGCCATAGCGTTATTAACTGTTTTGAGGAAATAATCGTATTGATTGATTCCTTTTCCGCTTCTAAAATCTGGTTCCCAAGAACCAAAATAAGCAGTCCCACTACTATCAATAGAAGAGCCATTTCTAGCATATTTTATAATTGCAAGTTTTTGATTTGGATATAATTCTTGTAGTTTTTTGGCAAACGAAAGCTCAATACCAAATCGATCCAAAAGCATATTGTTCTTTCCATCTGATGCAAATCCTGTTCCATGACCTGGCTTTAAAAAATCCCATTTTCCCAAACCTCCAGCTACATCATTATCCCCAACAGGGTTTCCTTGATAAATAAAAACATTTTTATTTGATTTATTTAAAGAATCTGGAAGCTCTTTCACATAACCAAAACCCTGCATATTGGACTGGCCGCCCAAATAAAATACCCTTATAGTATCTTTTTTAGTTTGTGCAAAAACCATAAATGGCATTATAAATAACAACAATGCATTTTTTAAATTGCTCATTTTATTCTAAAATCAATTCGTTAATTCAAAACTATCTCTCAAACGGATATCTGCCGAAGACGAACCAATCATCAAATCAAAATCACCAGGTTCAGTTATCCAATGTAATGCTGCATTGTAAAAAGACAATTTCTCTTTGTCAATATGAAACTGGATTGTTTTACTTTCTCCCGCATTTAATTTTATTTTTTGAAAATCTTTCAGTTCAATAATTGGTCTTACCACTGAACCCACTTTATCTCTTAAATACAATTGAACTACTTCTTCTCCAGCTATTTTTCCTGAATTAGTTATGGTTACCGAAACTTCAATTGTTTCATTGCTTTTTATTTTATTCTGAGATAATTTCAAATCAGAATATTTAAAAGTAGTATAACTCAATCCATAACCAAAAGGAAAACGAGGACTATTTTTTAAATCAATATATGCCGAAACATAATTAGTTGCCGTTTCGTTTGGCGCAGGCCTTCCTGTATTAAAATGATTGTAGTAAATTGGAATTTGTCCCTCTTCTCTTGGAAAAGACATTGGTAATTTTCCCGAAGGATTGTAGTCTCCAAATAAAACATCAGCAATCGCATTTCCTGCTTCAGTACCTAACCACCATGTATAAAGAATAGCAGGGACAGTATCAGCAGTATCATTAAAAATCAGTGGTCTTCCAGCATTGATTAAAACTACAACTGGCTTTCCAGTTGCCTGAATGACTTTTATTAGTTCTTCTTGAACTCCTGGTAAATGAATATTACTACGGCTTTTAGCTTCTCCGCTCATATTCCAACTTTCACCAACACTTAAAACAACAACATCAGCTTGATTAGCTACAGCAACTGCTTCAGCAAAGCCTTCTTTAGTATCTCCAGTTGTCTCGCATCCTTTGGCGTAAAGCAACTGAGTGTTTTTACTAACTTTATTTTGCAATCCTTCCCATTGAGAAACTACTTGTTTATCATAATCCAAATCAGGCAATTCAACAGCCCAAAATCCCATATTCTGTTTGTGTTCTTTAACTAATGGTCCTATGAAAGCAATCGTCTTAATCGATTTTGAAAGTGGTAAAATAGCATTGTCATTTTTTAATAAAACGATACTTTTTGCCGCAACTTCTCTTGCTGCCTTTCTATGTTCTGGATTATTTAATGCTGCTTGCTCCCTTTCAGGATTACAGTATTTATATGGATCATCAAATAAACCCAATTCGAATTTTTTACGCAAAATTCTTTTTACTGCATCGTCAATCAAAGCAATTGGCACTTTATTTTCTTTCACCAATTCAGCCAAATGATAGCGGTAAGCATTACTTTCCATATCCATATCACTTCCTGCAGTTATTGCAGCCAATGCAGCTTCCTTATTATCTTTTACGTAACCGTGATTGACCATTTCTCCAATAGAACCCCAGTCAGAAACAACAAAACCTTGAAAATTCCATTTTCCTTTTAAAATATCTCTTTGCAAATACTTATTTCCAGTAGCTGGAATCCCATTAAGATCATTAAATGAATTCATAAAAGTTGCTGCACCAGCATCTAATGCTGCTTTAAATGGAGGCAAGTAGGTTTCCCATAACATTCTCTCACTCATATCAACCGAATTATAATCTCTACCTCCAACAGCTGCGCCATAAGCAGCAAAATGTTTTACACAAGCCATAACTGAATTCACATCCCCTAGTTTCCCTTGAAAACCTTTAACTCTGGCAGCAGCAATTCTTGAACCAAGATACGTATCCTCGCCAGCGCCTTCCATTACACGTCCCCAGCGTGGGTCACGAGCAATATCAACCATTGGAGCAAATGTCCAATGGATTCCGCTTGCAGCCGCTTCAGTTGCTGCAATTCTTGCCGAAAGTTCCATAGCATCTAAGTCCCAACTAGCCGCTTCGGCCAAAGGAATTGGAAACGTAGTTTTGTATCCATGAATAACATCCTGTCCAAATAACAAAGGGATTTTAAGACGGGATTGCATCGCCAATTCTTGATATTGTCGCGTATATTGAGTTCCTAAAACATTCAACATCGAACCTATTAAACCCTGCTTAATTTCTGTTTCCTTATTTAGATTAATCGTTATAGGTCCGGTTGCCTGGTTATTACCAGTATATTGATTGAGTTGCCCAATTTTTTCCTCCAATGTCATTTGCTTTAGCAATGCATTTACTTTTTGATCAATTGATTGTTGTGCAATCCCTATAAAAGAAATCATCAACAAGATTAAAGTGGTTCTTTTTTTCATTTTTTTTTAATTGTACTTTAATAATAGTATTTAGTTATAAACTTAATTACAAAACAAATATTTAGACTTTTCTGCTTTAGATGAAGGTTTTACAATATGGTTTTGAAATTTGTTTCCTGCTAAAACCTCTTTTAAAAATTCTAAAACATAGTGCGGTTCTTTCTCAAATAAATAGCCTGAAAACTCATGCCCTCCACCACAAAAAGTAATTAATTCAATCCCTTTATTAAATTGTGATGCATAATTATATACTGAATATGAACCAAACAACATCAACCATCCAGAGGAATTAGTTGGACAAGTATGGTGCGCAGCTGTTCCATAGGGAACTGTTCCGTCAGCACTACCATGAGCCAAAAGCATTGGAATACAGTTTTTTTCAGTAATCAAATTCAAATCCATAATGGCACCTGAACCTCCCATAAATCCAGCGTATTTAAAATTATCTGGTAAATTATTTTCATATAAATTCATTAATTTATAATCCCAATAACTAGCCTGAAAACCAATTTCGGCACCTGCACTTATTCCACTTATAAATACTTTAGAAGCATCAATATTATAATTATCCGCATTTTTTATCAAATACGAAGTAGCTTGCCACATATCACTCACTCCAATTTGAATGGCTTTAATTTTTTCGGTCAAAATACCATCACAACTAAAGTTTTTATCTTTCATATATAAAGTATAAGAAATACTTGCTGCCGCATACCCATTTTGAGCTAGTAGTTTACAAAACTCTTTTCCGCTAGTACGATCCCCTCCAGAAAATCCACCCCCAAAAGCAAAGAGTATTAAGGGTGTTTTTTGATTGGTTTTCTTTTGAGGCAAATATAAATCCAAATCCAGTTTTATGGTGTCGTTTTTGAAATAAGTTATCGTTTTAACCTCTTGTGATATAGCATTATTGATAATAAAACAACTCAAAAACAGTGTGCAAAAAATCTTAAATCTCATCATTATTTTTTTATTTATTACCAAATATAAGTTGCTACCGCTCCAGAATTTAAAGTCGTAGTAACCCATTTATTATTGTATTTAATATTAAAAGTTTCATTATTTTCTCCATCATTCAAAACTAATAAAACAGTTTTTCCTCCAGAAGTTCTAAAAGCCACATTAGTCAGATGATCAATTAAATTACTAGCAATTCGAGTTGAACCATCAGGAATAAACTTAGAAGCATGAGCAATAATATAGTACCCCACTTCTCTTTTAATTACTCCTTTTTTATCAATCATCAACGCTCCTTTACAAGTGCTACAACCACCTGGTGTAAAAGGCCTATAGAATTCATCATTGGCTAAGCCCCAAGATAGCGCATTTTTACTCCAATTTCGCATGGAACCAATCACCACGTTTTTTTCACTCCATCTTAAATCCGATTCAAAACTGCTCCCCGAACCTGTGTATTGTTCTGTGAAATATACCTCTTTATTAGGAAAAGCGTTGTGCACTGTTGACAGCGCACTGATGTCTCCTTCGTACAAATGAAAAGCTGAACCTGTAACAAATGGCAATGCTTCAGGATCATTCAAAATGGTCAAAGGATATTCTGGCTTATTACAATTATGGTCGTAAATTACGATTTTTGTTTTTAAATTGGCTTTTTTGAAAGCAGGACCTAAGTTATTTTTTATAAAATCAGCTTGCATTAAAGCAGTCATTAACAAACTTGGATTATTCCCCGGGTGCAAGGGTTCGTTTTGAGGTGTGATAGCATCAATAGTAATTCCTTTTTCACTCATACGTTGAATGTATTTTACAAAATACTCCGCATATACTTTATAATACTGAGGAAGTAAACTGCCTCCTTTTGTATTTCCATTGTCCTTCATCCAAACAGGTGGAGACCATGGCGATCCCATAATTTTAATCGATGGATTTATTGCTATAATTTCTTTTAGAAGTGGAATCAAATCATTTGCGTCTGAACCAAAGTTAAAATGCTCCAACTTCAAATCGGTTTTCCCTTTAGGCATATCATCATACGAAAAAACAGCCTCATTCAAATCGGACGCTCCAATGCTAATTCGCAAATAGCTAATCCCAATTGCATCCTCTTTAGTACCAAATAATTCTTGTAAAAGGGCCGCTTTTTTTGATTTTTCTAATTTATTGATAGCCGTCACACTTCCTCCTGTTAAACTAAAGCCAAAACCATCAATCGTTTGGAATTTTTGAGAGTCATCAACATCAATTGTTGGATTCGAATTAGCAAAAGTATTGAATACCAAGTTTTTTTCTTGTTTTTGCAATAGCACTGATTGATCACTTTTAGTCATCCAAAAAGAAACTTCATGAGTCGTTTCCATTGTTTTCCTTGAAGGGCTACAATTGTATTGAAGGGCAATTATAGGCAACAATAACAAAAGCTGTATCGTTTTTAATCTTCTTTTCATATTATTTTTTAAAGTTAAGTTCTACTAAAACCGGCAAATGATCTGATGGGTATTTCAAATCCTTGGAGTCACTCAAAACAGCATATTTCATTACATTTAAATTATTATTTTTTGATATAAAAATGTAATCAATTCTTTTAGTTACTGGCTCATTATGTTTAAAACCATTGAAAGTTCCTTCAGGTCCAAAAGGTTTATTCTGTGAAAGGTCCTTAGTATCATCCATTACTTTTTGCAACTTGATTATTCGATCCTCATTAGGTTCTGTATTAAAATCCCCCATGAAAATTACAGGATATTTCTTAGTATTTAGCGCCGCAATTTTAGAAAGAATTAGCTCAATTCCCTTGGTTCGAGCCACTTCACCAATATGGTCCAAGTGAGTATTGAAAACCCAAAAAAACTGTTTCGTTTTGTTATCCTTAAAAAGAGCATATGTACAAACTCTATTACAAGCCGCATCCCAGCCCATTGAAATTTCATTGGGTGTATCTGAAAGCCAAAAAGTACTAGAATCCAGTATTGTGAATTTATCTTTTTTAAAATAAATATTGGAAGACTCTCCTTTTCCAACCCCTTCTCTTCCCATGCCTACATTATTATATTTCAAAAGTACATTTGAGATATCAACAACTTGATTGGGGGTAGCTTCTTGAACTCCAAAAACATCCGGCTCATGGAATTGAATTTGTGATGTAAAAAAATCTTTACGATGAGTCCAATCATTTTCTCCATCACTACTTACATCCAATCGGATATTGTACGTCATAATCTTTAATGATTGCGCTGGTAAAACCGTGCACATTAGACCAAAAATCAGAAGAAAAAAGATATTTTTTAAATTTTTCATTTTATCAAATTATATTATAGATAAGATTGTTCGAATTACAAAACAGCAGCCAAAATATGGGCAATAATAAACAATAAAACCCTAATTATAAACCCTAACATAATCAATTTCAAAAGTAGAAGATGTGAAATTTGGATCAACATCACCTCCCCAAACGCCTCCCATAGCTAAATTTACTATTAGATAAAAGTTTTTATTGAATGGAAATTTATCCGAATTTTGAAAAGTATAATACAAGACATCATCAACATAAAACTTAATATCGGTAGCAGTCCAACTTGCTTTATAAATATGAAATTCTGTATTACTATTAGGAACTTTTATAATTCCTGTATCAGGCGTATTTCCTGATCTTCCTGGTGAATGCAACGAAGAGTGATTTTGATTTAAATTTTTTCCCACAGATTCTAAAATATCTAACTCTCCACAAGCTGGCCATCCTACACTACCAATATTACTACCTAGCATCCAGACAGCTGGCCATGTACCAACTCCAGTAGGTACTTTTGCTCTTATCACAATTGTACCATAAGTAAATTCAAATTTTCCATTGCTTTCTATTCTTCCAGAAGTAAACTTCCCTTTACCATAATCTTCTCTAAGTGCTGTAATTTTCAAAAGGCCGTCTTCCACTTTTATATTCTTTGCACGGGTGGTGTAAGATTGAAGTTCGTTATTAACATAACCCGGATCCCAAGTTTGCAAATTCCATTTAGAGACATCAGGAGCTCCATCTACATTAAACTCATCTGACCAAATTAAATTTAAAGCTACATTAACCACCACCACAACCGAAGAACTAATAAAATTTACTCCATTATATGCTGACACATAAACCGTAAATGTATTAGTTCCTGCCGTTTTGAAAGTATATGAATAATCTCCAGAGGTTTGTTCAATCGTTTTTCCATCAACCAATATTTTATAAGAAACCGCGTTATTCGCCGTGATTTTAAAATTCACTACGCCACTCCCATCTCCATTAGGATTTGCAGTAGATGTACCAACAACTGTAGCTTTAACCGATAAATTTGACGGCACAACTACAGGCACTTCATTTGAAGTTCCTCCATTGTCGCTACAAGACAGAAATGCGAATAGCAAAACAAAAGATAACAATGTTATTTTATAAGCAATGTTTTTCATTATAAATAATATTTTAAAGATGTTGATTTCTATTGATTGACCTTAGTGTAAATAGTTATTTTTTACTTTTTATAAATTCAAAATAATTAAGATTAAAACCTCCTTTGTCAAAAGCTACTTTGATTTTATTTATTCCTTTATTTAAATCTAATCCATGCAAAACAACCGTTTTCCATACCGCATCACCACCCGTTCTTGGAAGTTTTATACCCGATGATTTCATTCCATTTTCCATTTCAAAATGTAGCTTCCCATCTGCTTTTGAACTTGCGTATCGAATTGCAACATCATACGTTTTTTTTGATTTTGAATCTAATGTAAATTGCAACCACTCCTCATTTTCTATAAATGAAACTTGGAATCCATTTGAAATTGCATCCGTACATGGTAAAATATCAACTCCGTCATTACGCATTGAATTTCCTTTATTCCACTCTTCAAAAGTTCCCGTATCCACTTTATAATTTACTACATCCTTATCAAAATAAGCAAATCCATTGGTACCCAAATCGTATTCGGTCGCAAAGATTTTTCCTAGTAAATTATGTTTTTTATAGGCCTTTGTTTCATTCGTTTGCACTTGTCTAAACATCGCATCAACGACATCTGGCTTGACGGTCACATTTTCCATTTTAAAATTTTCCGCTAACTGCATCAGTGCTATTTTAGCAAAATCTGGACTGGGTTTCATTCCGCCATTTTTCCAATATTGAAGTAAAATCTCATAATCAGGATTCTTTTTAACTGAGGTAATTCCTGCGATATTTTCTATTTTTTTCATTGGCCAAAAAGCCCAACCTATATTATTGGATTCTACTAAAGAAATAGCATCTTTGAACCAAACATTAGAATTTTCACCACTTTCTCCCAACCATATTGGAACATTGTATTGCGTTCTATAATCCAACATTTTCTGAATCGCACCTTGTGTATTGTGGTTCCAATATTTATGAAAACTCATAGCCATGTTATCATCCCAAAGCGGAAAAATTCCATTGTAATTGTTGCCCCAGCAATTGCCTTCAATAATAATTAAGTGATTCGTATCTACTTCTCGTATTGCCTTCGTAATATTAACTTGAAGTGCTCTTAAAGGCCCATTTGAAGTTTCATCACATCCATTATTATTGGTTCCCGTAAAATTCCAGTTGGGTTCATTTATAATATCATACCCACCAATCCACGGATTATCTTTATAGCGTACCGCCACTTTTTTCCAAAAGGCAATCATTTTATTTCGATTGGCTTCGCTTTCCCACAAAGACGGCTTAGACGTATCATAATCGGATATATTAGCGTCTCTCCCTTGCCCTCCAGGAGCGGCGTGAAGATCTAAAATTAAATACATTTTATTTGCCGCACACCATTCTAGTAGATGATCAGTCATTGTAAAACCTTCCTCAAGCCATGTATTCTCTCCTGCACTTTTTTCTTCTTCAACAGGTAAAGTATACAAGTTATAATGCATGGGCAATCGAACTGAATTAAATCCCCAAGTCGCAAGAGAATCAATATCTCTCTTTGTAATTCCGTTTTCTTTATATGCTTTATAGAAATCTTCGGTACTCTTTTCACCAATTAAATCAGTGATTTTTTGTTTTATAACATACTGTGGTCCTGCAAATTGATCGGTCTTGAGCATATAGTCTTCTTGAACCATCCAACCACCTAAACCTAGACCTCTTAGAATTAGATTCTGCTCATTCCCATCAACAATATTTTGCCCGTTAGTATGTAAAAACCCTTGACTAAAAGACGCAATTGAGAACAATACTGTAATTATTAAAGCTCCTTTTTTCATATACTAATTTTGAGTTTAATGTGTTTTAAAATTTCATTACCATGCATAGGTTCCCACTGAACCTGCATCTAGGGAAGTTGTTATCCATTTTCCATTGAACTTAATATTAAATAAGGTGTTAACAGTACCGTCATTCTCAACAATTAGAACCTTTTTCCCTTCGGGAGTTATAAAAGCCACATTATTTAAATCACCACTAACATTACTTCCGATTCTTATAGAACCAGCCGGAACAAATTTAGAAGCGTGAGCAATAATATAATAAGCAACATTACGTTCCAAACTTTCACTAGAATTAACGGTTATGGCACCTTTACAAGTCGAACAACCCCCAGAGGTGTGTGGGCCAAAAGAACCTGAATTTGCTAGGTTCCACTCTAATGCATTTCTACTCCAATTTCGCATAGAACCAATGATTATATTTTTTAAATGCCATTTTAAATCTCCTTTAAAATCACCCGTAGAAGCCGTAAATTGTTCCGTAAAATAAATGCTTTTAGTTGGAAAAGCATCGTAAACCATAGAAAGTGCACTAATATCTCCAGCATATAAATGAAAAGCAGTTCCATTTACAAAAGCAGCTGCATCAACATCGCTTAATACGGTGTTAGCATATTGTATATTATCACAATTATGATCATAAGCAATAATTTTTGTAGTGATGTTTGCTGTTTTAAAAGCGGGTCCCAAATTTGTTTTAATGAAATTAGTTTGTTCTATTGCTGTCATCTCCATACTTGGATTGTTCCCTCCATGCAAAGGTTCATTTTGAGGAGTAATCGCATCGATTGTAATTCCTTCCCCTTTCATTTGTTGAATGTATTTCACAAAATATTGTGCATAAACTTCATAATATTTTGTTTGCAAGTGTCCTCCCACAAAACTGTCTTTATCTTTCATCCAAAGAGGCGCTGACCACGGTGTTGCTACAATCTTAATCTTTGGGTTAATCAATAGTATTTCTTTCAATAAAGCAATAACTCCATTTCTGTCAGGATCCAAGCTGAATTTTGCTAAAGCCAAATCAGAATCCCCAGTTGGTAAATCATTATAGGTAAATGGAGTAGCATTCATATCCGATGCGCCAATACTTATCCTGATATAACTGACCCCAATTGCACTTTCACCAGATCCGAATAATTCCTGTAAAAGGTCATTTTTCTTTGAAGAAGTCAGTTGATTAATGACATCTGCACTACCCCCAGTTAAAGTATAACCAAAGCCATCAACTGTTTGGTATTTTTGGGCTTCATTTACTTCTATACTAGCATAACCGTTAGCCGAAGTTCCAAACCCCAAGACACCTGTTTGTTTTTGAAGTTTTACGCTTTGATCTCCTTTAGTCAACCAAAAATCAACTTCATTAGCCACTGTCACAGGAGGTACTGGTGTTGGCGGTGCTGGCTCTGAACCACTATCACTTGATGAAGAACATTTTACTTGCAGAACTATTGCCGTTATAAAAAAGGTAATCTTAAGTACTCTTTTTAAATACTGATTCATATTGTTGTTTTTTAGTAGACTAATGTTTGAATAGCATGAGCTGGGATTTGCACTACTGTTTTCTCTGAAGCTACAAATAAATTATAGGTGACTTTTTTGTCACTTTGATTCATTACAATAGTGACCATTTTACCATCTGTATTCAAAAAAGAAGTACTTAACAAACTGCTTCTGCTAACTGCTGTACTTACTCTTTTGGCATCAGGACGAATAAATTTTGAAAAATGTCCGATGTAATAATAGGAAGGAGTATAGATTAATTCTCCTGTATTAGTATCCGCATGAATCGGTGCAAAACAGAAATTTCCAACATGATTAGGACCACCATTTTGATCCAATAAGATATTCCAGTCCGTCCATCCTACAGTTCCATTATTAAAATCATTAATCATAGAAATGCCATAACGCTCTGCATTAGGCCAAAATTGATATTTTTTAGCATCGAATTTTTCAATGCACCCTTCAGTAAAAAGTAATTTTTTATCTGGATATGCTTCATGTACTTTGCGTACATTATCAAACATTTGCGCTCCACCTGCCCAAGTTTCATACCAATGAAAACCCATACCCCAAGCATATTTTGAAGCTTCAGGATCAGAAAAAATAGTATTTGCTCTTTGATTCATTAAATCACGATTGTGGTCCCAAACCACAATTTTTTTATTACCAAGGCCCTCTTTTGCCATTATTGGTCCCAGAAAGTTTTTCAAGAAATCGCGCTCAGCTTCAGCTGTATATACACAAGACTCCCACGTTTGGACCGCCATTGGCTCGTTTTGTATGGTAAGCCCCCAAATAGGCATGCCTTCTTTTTCATATGCCTTAATAAATTTAGCATAATAGTTTGCCCATGCTTGATAAAACTCTGGCAACAAAATGCCCCCTTTTAGCATATTATTTGTGCTTTTCATAAAAGCTGGTGGACTCCAAGGAGAAACATAGGTCAATAATTTCCCTCCAGCCGTTTTGATTGCTTCTTTAAGCATTGGAATACGAAATTGCCTGTCATGCTCAATAGAAAAAGTCTTCAAAGACGTATCCCCTTCCTTGATATAAGTATAACTTCCATTGCTGAAATCAGAACTATGAATTGTTGTTCGTAACAAAGAATAACCAATTCCTTTGTCTTTATCATAATATGCATTCATGAGTTCCTGCTGTTTATCTTTGGATAATTTAGCATAAACTTCAGCACTAGCATCAGTTATTGCGCCTCCAATTCCCATGAATTTTTGAAAAGTTTTAGATGGTTCCACAAAAACTGAAATTTCTGTTTCAAAAGGTTGTCCCGCAGGCATAAAAACTAAATTATCTGTGGGAGTTAACCTTAAATCCGTACTATCTGCAGTAGTATATACCGTTATTTTTTTTCCATTAGTGATAAATCCTTGCTGTTCTTTTTTAAGCGAATGCTGTTGTGCAAAAGCAGTAAAAGAACAGAATAAAGCAATGACTTTCAAGCTATAATTTTTCATTTATTGTTATTTTTTAATTAATAATTATTTGATAATAAAAGTCTCAAAATAAAGACTCTAAGTTACAAATAAACGTAATGTTTTATTTTAGTTTTAAAAAAATAGCCCATAATCAAATGAGAATGGGCTATTTCACCAACTTAAAATTCAAACCTAACCTAACTTCCCTTTAATTACTGCCTCGCATTTCAACGTTAGTTATTGAAATTCCAGTAGTCCCAATGTTTTCACCACCACATTTAATTAATAAATAAACGGTTCCCGCTTCAGTAAAACGAACCGTATTTCCAGATCCAACACAACCTACAGTTGATAATTTACCTGAAAATACAGCTGTTGCGCATCCGTCCCAAGTACTCAATCCCATTCTTCTTCCATCTGCACTATAATCTGTGTTTTGAACTGGTGGTGTTTTGGAAACATATACTTCAAACCATGTATTTATAGCTCCACTACCAAATACTTTCATGTCAATTTTATAATCTTTGTTGGCTTGTACTTGGACTGCTTGATAAATTCCTTGCTGATTCCATCCCCCACCTTTTACGGTAGCACTTCCTTCATTAAATGACCAACTCGTTCCCGAATCACTAATTTTTAAAATAGTCCATTTATCATGATCTGTTGCGCTTTGAAATTTTCCGCCTTGAATAATATTCCCCGCGACTGGGTCAGAAGTTGCAACTACAATATCCTTAGTGGTTGCATTCATAGCTCCACCTTTACCAATTGCAGTATGTGTTACCGTATAGGTCCCAGCATCCGGAAAAAATACGGTTTCAATCATTTTGCCTGAAAAAGTACCTTCCCCAATATCCCATTTTGAAGCAATTACATTTGCTTTCTGAGCACTTAACGTAAATTTATTTGAAGCTCCTTCTACAGGCGTGACTGTAAAGGAAGCATCCACATTAGCATCAGTAAGACCATTACCGACACCAACTGCATCAGGTTGACAACTATTTAGTGAACATAATGTAGCCAAAGCAAACATTAGGTAAACGCCTCTATTTAAAACTATTTTTAATTTCATCTTATTCATTTTTAATATTAGTTGTAATTAGGATTTTGAACAATTTTAGTATTTTCCAATTCTTTCAAAGGAATAGGCCAAATTTCATTTTTACCAGTTGTAAATCCTTTACTCGCTAATGCGGCAGCTGCTTTTCCTGTTCTTACTAGGTCAAACCAACGATGACCTTCTCCTGCGAGTTCTAATCTTCTCTCGGCTAAAACAGCATCCATAGAAACAGGCACAGAGCCCAAGCCTACTCTTGCTCTAACCGCATCTAATAAAGCTTGTGCTCTTGCTCCAGTTGCACCAAGTGCTTCCGCTTCCATCAAATACGTATCAGCCAAACGGATTGCATATACATTTTGCTTATAATTTAAAACTGAAGCGCCTCCACCTGTAGAAACATCTGATGTTAATGGCATAAATTTTTTCAAAAAGTAACCTGTGTCTTTATATCCAGGAGAATAATCCGCCTGTCCTGCCGCTTTTAATGCTTTCATATCAACAATGGTTGCATCAAAACGAGGGTCTGATTTTAAGGCATCATACAAATTTTGAGTCACTGTATTGAAACTCCAGCCCGAAGCATAATCCGGAGCCGTAGAATTAGAAGGTCTAGAAAAACTCCTTGGCCCAACCATTACATTAACACTGTTTCCTTCATCTGATCCTGATCCCCAATTACCCCAATCTGCATTACTTTTATCTGTATGGGTAATTTCAATAATTGCTTCTGAATTAAACTTGTTATTTATAGTCCACAAATCTGCAAATTTATTTAGCAATTTATAACCATACATACTCGTGCCCCCTGGTGTTCCATTAACTGAAGCAAATGCAGCAGCTGCTTGAGTATTTTTCCCTTCATATAAATATACTTTTCCTAATAAAGCTTGAACTGAACCTTTAGAAAAACGTCCTCCTTCATTTGCTACATCACTTATTGTATTAGGCAAATTAGGTAATGCTTCTGTCAAATCTTTTTCAATTTGAGCATAAACATCATCTGAACTAGCTTGTAAAACATTATATATTTCACTAGTAGCTATTGGTTCAGTAATTAATGGGACATTCTTAAAAGTTCGCACTAATTCAAAATAATAATAACCGCGCAAAGCCTTAGTTTCAGCAGTAAATCTTGCTTTAGTTGCATCATTCATCGGCACATTAGGCAATTTTTCAAGTAGAATATTTGCTCTAAAAATACCTTGATAAAAATCATTCCAAAAACTAGCAGGAATTGTAACTGGGCTTATCGAATAATCTGAAAAAGATTGAATTCCGGTACCATCAGTTGCACCACCACCACCAGCATAAAAGTCATCTGATCCTGCATTTAACATACAAATCATATTCTCAAATCCTTTTGACTGTTTCCCTAAAACGTCATATACGGAAACCAGTCCTGAATAAGCCTCAGTTTCGTTAGTATAATAATTATCTTCTAATGCTGTCCCTTTTGGTTCCACATTTAAAAATTCCTCACTGCATGATGTTGCTGTAAAAAGTACAACAGAAGCAATAAGTGAAAATTTTATATTTTTAAGTTTCATAATAATATCTTTTATTAAAATTGTAAATTAACACCTAACATGAATGTTCTTGCTTGCGGATAAAATCCTCTATCAATTCCCATTACTCCTCCACCAATTTCAGGGTCATATCCTGAATATTTTGTGAAAGTGAATAAATTTTCGGCAGTTAAATAAATTCTAGTTTTGCTTAAACCTGCTTTACTAATAGCGTCGCTTGGCAAAGAATACCCTAACTGAATTGTTTTAAATCTTAAATAATCACCATCTTCAAGATAAAAATCAGAAGGATTATTAAAGTTTTTATTCGTGTCATTTGTAGTCAATCTTGGAAAAGTATTTGAAGTTCCTTCTCCTGTCCAACGTCCTAAAGCTGATGTTTGAAAATTGGCATTCCCAATATCTAACCTACGTAAACCTTGAAAAATTTTGTTCCCACTTGCTCCTTGGGCAAAAACTAATAAATCGAAATTTTTATAATCTAAATTAATAGTAAAACCAAAAGTATATTTAGGAATTGGACTACCTAGGAACTCTCTGTCATCTGATGTGATCTTTCCATCACCATTTACGTCTTTCCAACGGAAATCTCCAGGTACAGCATTAGGTTGAATTAATCCACCATCTGCATTAGTATATTCATTAATCTCTGTTTGATTTTGGAATATCCCTGCCGTTTTAAAACCATAGAAAGCATTATATGGTTGCCCCACTTGAACTCTTGTAATAGGGTAAGTACTTGACTGAATAGTTTGCCCACCAGATAAGAAATCAATACCGTTCCCTAAATAAGTAACTTTATTATCTAAATAGGAAACATTCGCATTAACGGACATATTTACTTGACCAATTTTTTTACGGTACCCCAACTCTAAATCAATACCTTTATTTTGCATATCAGCTACATTCCCAACAGGATTTCCTGTAGAACCCACATAACCAGGTATCAAAACATCTTGCAAAATGCCTGTTGTCTTTTTATCATATAAATCTAACGAAAGATTAAAATTTTGAAATAATGTAGCATCAAATCCTATGTTAGTTTGACTTGTCTCTTCCCATTTCAAATCAGGGTTAGAAGGAGCATTCGGACTATTACCTATAGTTACAGAACCCGAATTCCCAATAGTGTAATTTCTTCCACCTCCAATTGTAGCTAAATATCTAAAATCACCAATAGCATCATTACCTGTAACACCATAACCACCTCTAAATTTCAGTTGATTAACTACATTGTTTTCCTTCCAAAAATCTTCTTTTGAAGCTACCCAACCTAATGAGAATGAAGGAAAAGTTCCGTATCTATTATTTGATCCAAATCGCGAAGAACCATCTCTACGAATAATACCCGTTACCAAATATTTTTCTTTATAATCATAATTTAATCTAGAGAACAACGATGTTACAACATGTTCTGATCCAGTATACGCGTAAGAGTCAATCTGGTCTTTTGGAACACTATAATTAAATGAAGCATCTTTATAGCTAGTAACAGGAATATTATAATACGTTACACCGCTCCCACTAGTAATATTATCAACATAAGCACCCTGACCAACTAAAATACTGAAATTATGACTATTGATAAGTTTAGAATAAGAAGCTATATTTTCTATATTCCAACCAAAGCCAGTATTTGTACTTCTTGATATATTATTTTTGGCTACAATATTTGAAGCATTCAAATAAGATATTGGAGTAAAGCTTTCACTACCCCAATAAGCTAATTTTCCCCCAAGAGTAGTTCTAAATTTTAAGCCACTTATTGGCTCAACTTCTAAATAAGCATTACCAACAAAATTGTCAGACCAACCATAATTCCCTAATCTTGTTTGAATATACGCCAATGGATTAGACATTTCTTGACCAACAAAAGAGGAAATACCATAAGGATTACCATTAGCATCTCTAATTGCACCTGTATTTGTGTAAGGAGATTGATTTGCAAGAACTGGATCTCTTTCTACAATTGGTGTCAATGGATCTAAATTGATTGCAGAACTTAAAGGTCCTCCAAATTCACTATTAGTATTTCCTAACCCTACATTTTTCTCTCTAGAATATCCCAATGTTTGACCAAAAGTAATTTTCTTAGTGATTTTATGTGTGGAGTTTAACCTAATATTTTTTCTGATATAGTTGGAGATATCAGTAGCGACAATTCCTTCTTGATCCAAAAGACCAAAAGACAAATAGAATGTTGATACTTCATTTCCACCACTTAAACTTAATTCATGTCCAACACGTTTTGCATTATTATTAAAAATCGCTGATTGCCAATCGGAACCTACACCAAATGATGCTGGGTTTGAAAATTTAATATCTCCACCACCTGCTACTGAAGCCTCATTCATCAAAGTGGCATATTGAGTAGCATTTAATAAGTCTAATTTTCTAGCAGGAGCCGATATTCCAGTGTAACCATTATAATTGACACTGATTTTTCCAGATTTCCCTTTTTTTGTTGTCACAAGAATAACACCCGTCGCTGCTCTTGCACCATAAATAGCTTGTGAAGCAGCATCTTTCAACACCTCTATTGAGGCAATGTCAGATTGATTCAAATAACCTATACCACCAGCGTCAACCACTACTCCATCAACAACCCAAAGTGGCTCATTGTTTCCGAATGTAGTAATACCACGAACTCGAATAGTTGCAGAAGAACCAGGTTGTCCAGAGTTTGCGGCTATTGTCAAACCAGAAACTCTACCTTGTAATGATTGCTCAACTCTTGTAATTGGCAAATCTTCTAAGTCAGAAGCTTTAATGCTTGAAATAGCTCCTGTTACAACACTCTTCTTTTGAGTACCATAACCTACAACAACAACTTCATTCAAATCTTGAGATTGTGATGTTAATTTTATAACCACTTGAGAACGCCCTTTTATTGATTCTTGAACAGTTCCATAGCCAATATAACTAATAGCTAAAATACCATCTGAAGGCACTTGCATTTGAAACTTTCCATCAAAATCTGAAGAGGCTGATTTTGAAGATCCCTTTAATAAAATCGATGCCCCAGGAATTGGCATACCACTTTCATCATTTACTATTCCGTTTACCACAATGTCTTGCGCTTGTGCGTAAATCGAGAATAATAGAGATGAAAAACAAAAAATAAGTAATTTTGTTAATTTCATTTTTCTATAAATTTTGGTTAATTATTTAGTAATTTGAAACAATAGTAGGGTTATTTTTTTGTTATTAATATTTATTAATCACTACAAAAACACATCAAAGCCAAATAACTAACTAAACAAAAACACATCAAATAAAAATTAAAACTTTAATTAACAAGAGTTTACAAAATAACAATAGCTGTTATCAAAAAGTTAAATCATTAAATAAACCCTACAATTATTAAAATTGAGGTATTTTAGCTAATAATCTCGTTTCACATTACAAAAACTAAGACTTTACAGCTGTCATTACAACTTATAACGAGCCAATACAATAATTATGAAATCTTCAAAATTCTACGTTTTTTTTGCTTTGTTTTTATTTTTCACAACGATAATTTTTGCACAGGTAAAAAATATTGGACTGCCAGATATACGCAATTATAAAAGAACCGATTACAAAGGAGGAACGCAAAACTGGAATATTGATCAAGATAAAAACGGCAATTTATATTTTGCCAATAACAATGGGCTTTACCAATTTGATGGAACATCGTGGAGAAAATACATTTTACCAAATTCCACTGCTATCAGATCTTTAAAAATAGATAACTCTGGTAAAGTATATGTAGGGGGATA
Organism: Flavobacterium sp. WC2409; assembly: GCF_041200085.1. NCBI lineage: Bacteria > Pseudomonadati > Bacteroidota > Flavobacteriia > Flavobacteriales > Flavobacteriaceae > Flavobacterium > Flavobacterium sp. WC2409. The sequence goes on along the minus strand of NZ_CP165625.1, from coordinate 37,364 downwards.
TAATGAGTTTGGTTATTTCAAACCTAATTCAAAAGGAAAAATGGAATACGTTTCTATATCAAAATTGATAAATAAAAAGCAAGTCAAGTTAATTGATTTCATTTGGAAAATACACATCGTTAATAAAGCAATTATCTTTCAATCCTTTGGAAGAATCTATAGTTATAAGAACAATCAACTTAAAATAATTGAAGCTCCTAATAGATTCCAATTTTCATTCCTGGTAAACGACCACTTATACCTTCAAGAATCTTCTCTTGGAATAGTAGAATACAAAAATGGTGTTTTAACCCCCTTGAAAGGCACTACAGATATCAATAATACTGAAATTTGGGGAATGTTCTCTTTGCCAAACAACCAATTACTAATCACAACTTTAACTAAAGGGCTTTTTATATATCAAAATGGAAAAATGGCCCCTTGGAATACGCAAGCAAATTCCTTTATTAAAAAAAATAGCTCTCTTGGTGGAGTAAAAATAAAAGACAATTATATACAACTAAATTCCGTACTAGATGGAATTATAGTATGTGACCTAAACGGGAAGATCATACAACATATTAATCATACTAAAGGCCTACAAAACAACACTGTTCTAACTTCATTTATTGACAGTAAAAACAACTTATGGCTTGGCCTAGACAATGGAATTACTTTTATAAACGAAAGCTCTCCAATTACTTATCTCGGGTTCAGTTATGGATTAAGTACTGTTTATGCTTCAGCACTATTCCAAAATAAATTATATGTAGCTACAAACCAAGGTGTATTTTATCAATCTTGGGAAAATACAATTAGAGAAGATTCATTTAAACTAGTAGAAGGCACAACTGGTCAAGCTTGGAACTTACAAATAATTAATGATCAGTTACTATGCGCCCATAACAGAGGTGCATTATTAATTTCCGGAAATAAAGCAATTAAAACATTAGACAATAAAGGTTATTTTGGTTTTAAAGTAATTCCAAATAAAACAAACTTTATAATAGGAGCAAAATACAATGGTTTTGCCATATTTGAAAACACAGCAAGTGGATGGCAATTTAGAAACAAAATCGAAGGTTTTGAAAAATCAGCGAACACTTTTGAAATAGATGCCACGAATTTATGGCTAAAAAAGGATGCAGTTTTATATAAAATGACTTTATCTCAAGATTTAAAGAATTTTGAAAACATAAAAACATTCGAAAACCTATCTAAAAAAATAAAAGGAATAGGAAGTATTCATCATTTAAAAAATAACATATTCTTTCAAACGAATAATCATTTTTACCAATACTCAAATCAACAAAAATCCTTTACTGAAAACAAATCTGTAAGTTCCATTTTCAAAAATATTCCAAACATCAATTCAATAACCGAAGATAAATATGGCAACATTTGGTACGTATTTAATGAGTCACTGGGTATGTTGAAGCTGAATAAAAAAGGGCATTATCAAAATAAAGTAGCAGAGTTTTCGAATATGACAGGGAACCTTGTAAATAATTACCTATCGGTTACAACAATAGATCCTTCAAATGTTTTTATTGGACTAACCTCTGGTTTAGCGCACTACGATCCCAATATTACTAATAATTTAAAAATCAAACCAAACGTATTTATACGTAGTTTTTCTTTTTCGAGAGATACTTTGGTATTAGGTAATGGTAATAAAACAATAGAGAATTACGAAATTCCATACTCTTCTAACCATGTCCGATTTACTTTTTCATCCCCTACATACGACAACATTGAAAGCGTAGAATATTCCTATCAATTAGCCGGATTTGACAGCAAATGGAGCAATTGGTCGACTATTTCAATAAAAGAATATACCAATTTAAGAGAAGGTGATTACACCATGAAATTAAAGTCGAGAAATAGTTTTGGAATACAATCTGAAGTAGCCATTATTAATTTTTCTATTTCGCCACCATGGTATAGACATTATCTAGCCTATTTAGGATACCTTTTACTTATTATTATAGCAATCTATTATATTCGTAAAAGAGTTCAAATGAAAATTCGTAAAAACAAATATTACGAAACCATCGAACAAAGGCGATTATACCTTGAAAAAGAAACGAAAATACGTCAAGAACAATTTGACCTAGAAAAAGAGATTGAAAAATTAAAAAATGACAAACTTCAAATTAAGATCTTAGCAAAAGATAAAGAGCTAGTAAACAACTCCTTACAGGTTGTGAAGAAAAACAAAATTTTAAACGGGATAATTCATAAACTAAAAGACATAAATATTGATACATTAGATGAATCGACAAAATCTCAATTTACAAAATTGAACAGAAGTATTACAAAAGAAGTAAATGCAGATAAAAGCTGGAAAGATTTAGAGAAACACATTAAAAATGTACATTTTGATTTTCTAAAAAGATTAAAAGAAAAATACCCGACAATTTCACCGCGAGAATTAGATTTATCAACTTATTTACTGATGAATATGTCAACCAAGGAAATTGCCGAAATCATGAATATTTCTAATGGAGGTGTTGAATTAGCCAGATACCGTTTAAGGAAAAAATTAGAACTTAATAAAAAAGAAAATTTAATAGGTTTCTTAATGAGTATATAAAATAAAAAGGATATTATGACGTACATAATATCCTTTTTTAAAAGATGAGTAATAGTTTTTTACTATATAAAATCCAATGTCCTTTCTAATGCCATTCCTCTTGAACCTTTTATAAGGAGGGTGCTGTCTATAATTTTGGTTGTTTTTAAATAATTTGAAAAAGTATCAAATGAGTCATAAAAATAAAAATTACTCTTATCTATTCTAGTGTCGTAAAATGCAGAACCGATAAAAAAACATTGAATAGAGTTTTCTTCTAGTAGGGAGTCCACTAATTCCTTATGCTCTTTTGCACTTTCATTGCCCAGTTCAAACATATCTCCCAAAATCATTATTTTATTTGGCTTTTCCAATTGTAAAAAATTAGAAATAGCCACAGCCATACTACTTGGATTTGCATTATATGCATCCAAAATAATTTCGTTAGTCTCTTTTAACAAGAGTTGAGATCTATTGTTTTCAGGAATATAACTCTCTAGCGCTTGTTTTATAGGTATATTTTCGACTCCAAAGAACTTTCCTATTGCAAGTGCTGCATTCAAATTATTAGCATTGTAAAGCCCTATCAAATGAGACTGAATTATAATGTTCGAAAATTCAATTTCCACAAAAGGATTTGCTTTAACTTCTGCAATACATACATCAGCATTTTCTTTATTTAGACCAAAAGAAAAGGATTTTAGCAACTTTGATTTTTCAACTTGAATTGGATCTTCCAGATTTATAAAAGCTAATTTATCGTTTTTTGCTAAGTATTGATACATTTCACTTTTCCCTTCAATTACGCCCGCAACACCTCCAAATCCTTCCAGATGTGCTTTCCCAAAATTAGTAATATATCCGTAATCAGGTTTAGCTAATTCACATAAAAATTCAATTTCTTTTTTATGATTAGCTCCCATTTCAACGATTCCAATTTCAGTTTCTGAAGTAAATGACAATAAAGTTAAAGGCACTCCAATATGATTGTTGAAATTCCCTACAGTGGCTTTTGTATTGTATCTTTTTGAAAGCACTACTTGAATTAACTCTTTTGTAGTAGTCTTTCCGTTGCTACCAGTAAGAGCTATAATAGGTAACTTTAAATAGCCCCTATGAAATTTAGCTAATTCTTGTAAAGCCACTAAACTATCATCAACAAGTACTGTTCGCTCATCAATATAATAAGACTTATCATCAATAAGCACATAAGAAGCTCCTTTTTCTAAAGCTTCGCTAGCAAAAGTATTCGCATCAAATCGCTCCCCTTTTATGGCTACAAAAAAAGAATTAACACCAATCTTACGTGTGTCAATTGAAACCGATTTACATTTTAAAAATAAACTATGAATGTATTGGATATCCATATAAAAAGGATTAAAAAAAGCAAAAGCCCTAATCAAAGGGCTTTTTACTTTTATAATTATATAAAAAAATTAATTTCTAGCTGATTTTCTTTTTTCTGCCTTAGGTCCTACTCTAGACATAGCACATCTAAATCCAATATAGTCAGTTGCCATATCCTGTGGAAAATACCTTCTTTGAGCTGGGTCTAACCAATACGCTCTATCTCTCCAAGAACCTCCTTTGTAAACTCGTACTTCATCGTTTATCAAAGTAGTTCTTTTACTAGACTTATCGTATTTTCTAACCATCATACCTAAACTGTCTGTAGTAACATTATGTTTAGGAGAATTATACATATTCTTATCCAATTTTGCTTTATCAGTATCTGACTCTGATTCACCAAAGTTATAATATTTTGAAGATTGCTTATCACCATCTCTATAATTAATATTATTACTCTTATCAAAATTTTGTCTCAAGTACGTTTCGTTTTCATCAACTGGCACTTGTGCAATTTGACCTGGAAAACTTCTTACAATAATTTTACCATTACTAAGAGTATCTTTTTTCATAGTCTCTAGAGTAACAATTTCTACTTTCCCATCTTCTCCAATTTTGTTTTTAGTGTAACGATTTCCTCTAAAGTAGTTAAAATCATTTGACTCATTATCAATAATTGGTCTGTAAACATCGGCAACCCATTCGGCTACATTTCCTGCCATATCATACAATCCAAAATCATTAGCTGGATATTTTTTAACAGCATTAGTGATATCAGCACCATCATCAGACCATCCTGCAATTCCACCGTAATCTCCATTTCCTTGCTTGAAATTGGCTAATTGATCCCCTTTACTTTGTCTTTTTCCAGAACGAGTATAACTACCAGACCATGGATATTTCTTTTGTCCTTTATAGATATTATATTCTCTTTGACCTACATCTGCAGCTGCAGCATATTCCCACTCTGCTTCAGTTGGAAGTCTATATTCAGGTAAAAGTATTCCTGAAGAACGTTGTGCATAAACATTTTTAGCTTCAACAACCTTACCGTCTTTACCTGCTTTAGGGCTTTTTCTACCAGCTTTAGATTTTAAAACAATCTCCTCATTACCACCATATGTCATTGTTGGAGCTTTTAAATACGTTTCTGTACTAAAAGAAGCTTCAGCTGTAACATCTTGCGATTTTGCATTCTTTTTTAAATAACCATTCTTTTCTAAAATTGCTTCATTTACACGATCGGTTCTCCATTTACTAAATTCAACAGCTTGAATCCAATTTACCCCAACTACAGGATAACTTGCATACGCAGGATGTCTCAAGTAGTTATTAGTCATGGTTTCATTATAACCCAATCTATTTCTCCACACTAAAGTATCTGGTGAAGCTCCTTCATATATATATTTATAGTTCTCTTCTGTTGGAGGAAAAACATTTTTCAACCAATCTAAGTACTCCAAGTACATAAAGTTTGTAACTTCTGTTTCATCCATATAAAAGGATTGAACATGTTGTTGTGTTGGTGTGTTGTTCCAATCATGCATAACATCATCTTCCACTTTACCCATTGTAAAAGTTCCTCCTTCAACAAAAACCAAACCAGGTCCCGCTTCTTGTTTTTTACTACTAGAAGCTTTCTTGCTATCTACATTCCAGCCGGTAGCTCTTGATGCATTTTTTGAACTAGATTTTTTACTACAACTAGCAAAACCTACTATCATTATCAACGATAACATCAATCGAAATGCCATAATTTTGTTTACTTTCATACTCTTTTAAAGGTAATAATTTAAGTGATGCAATATAATAATTAACGATTAACCTGCAACACCATTTTAAAAAATTTTGCGCAGTTCAACCATATTAAACTATTTCATACAAATCAAACGCAAATTTATACTATTTATTATTTATTTTAACACTAAAAGCTATATTTTTACTCATTCCAATTAATTTATTATTAATACAATTTAATAAATAATGCGAAAGCTACTTCTGATTACATTATCCTTAATTTCTTCCATTTTAAATGCCCAAACCGTAGATAACATCACCATCGAATGGCTTGATAAAACGGAGATGTCAATTGGAAATACTAAAATCAACATTCCAATCTTTACTGGAAATCAATTTCATTATGATACTGAAAAAAAGATTCTTTTTTACACTTTAAAGCTAAAAGCACCTTATTCTTATGATAAAAATGATGTTTTAATCTCAAATATAAATTACGAATCTGTTTCAGCAGAACAACTTGGCGACTTAAAGCTAGAAAACATACCAAAAGTAATAGCCCCAACTATACAAAATTTCAAAAGCCGAGGTGTTTTAGAATCTTTCCTGACCCTCTCTCCCATTATAAAGGACTCTTATGGATACAAAAGGATAAAATCTTTTTCTTACACCATCAATAACTCAACATCAAAAATTAATCAATCGAACAAAACCACGAAACTTATTTACAATTCCGTTTTGTCCTCTGGCGATTGGTATCGTTTTTATATTGAAAAATCAGGTGTTTATAAAATTTCAAAAAGTTTTTTACAAGAATTAGGGTTTCCAGCTAATGGAATTGATCCTAAAAAAATTAAAATATATGGCAATGGAGGAAATATGCTTCCTTTATCAAATAATATTGATTACCCAGATGATTTAATTGAAAATACTATTCAAATTATTGGTGAAGATGACGGCACATTTGACACTAATGATTATATCTTATTTTATGCTGAAGGAGTTGACACTTGGAATGAAGAAAGTCAAACTAATATAAACCTTTACGATACAAAGTCGTACTATTACATCACCTCTTCTGGAGATAATGGTAAAAGAATGGGCCAAATGACTCAACCTTTAGGCAACAGTACATTGAATCTAAACACATTTGACGATTATCAATATCATGAAACCGATTTAGTCAATATTGCCCACCTTGGAAGACAATGGTTTGGAGAGTCATTTGACATCAATCAAGAACAAGAATTTGAATTCAACTTTCCTAATATTGATTTAACAATCCCAATAAAAATTAAAGCCGTAACCGCTTCGGCCGCTTATACCCCAACATCATTTCAAGTTAGCGCTAACAGTCAAATCATTGGACAAATCAGTTTTCCTGCCATAAACACCAATTCTGACACTGAATTTTATGTTGGCAACTTACCCAGCAATGCCTCTTTCAACAGTGCTGAAAATGTAAAAATAAAACTAACATACAACAACAATGGTGTTCCTGGATCCAAAGGTTTTTTGGATTACATTGGGCTTTTGGCAAAAAGAAAACTTCAAGGATATGGCAAGCAATTCAATTTTCAATATAACTCTTCAAATGGAGAAATAGGCATTGTCAATTACAATTTTACTAATGCAAATGGAATTTCTCAAATATGGGATATTACTAACACCAGTAATATAACCAAAGTAAAAAACAACAATCAAGATTTATTTTCGTTTAAAGGAAATCTAGGAGAAACCAAGAAATACGTCGCTATCGATGCTTTAGACTACTACACTCCCTTAAAAGAGACTAAATCTAAAATAACTAACCAAAATATAAAAGGCACAATTTTTAATAACAACCAAGGAGCCTTTCAAGATATTGACTATGTTATAATAACTCCAAATGAGTTGAAAAATCAAGCAGAAAAACTCGCTGATTTCCATCGGAATTATTCCAAATTAAATGTAAAAGTCATTACTACAGAGTCTATTTATCAAGAATTTTCATCTGGAAAACAAGATATTGCAGCAATACGAAACTGCATAAAATACATATATGACAATGCTTCTACAGATGAAAAAAGGATCAAATATGTAAACCTTTTTGGAGACGCTTCCTATGATTATAAAAACAAAACCATAAACAATACAAATATAGTCCCTATTTATCATGCTTTAAACAGCAACACTATTGGAGAATCTTCATTTGCCTCAGATGATTTTTATGGTTTAATGGATGATAACGAAGGAAACATTATTTCCTATTTTGGTGGAATTGATATTGCGGTTGGCCGAATGCTTGTAAACAACCCTTCACAAGCAGAGGATATGGTTAATAAAGTAATTGAATACCATGACATCAAATCATACGGAAACTGGAGAAACAATTTCGTGATGATTTGTGACGACTCCGATCAAATATCTGATTCCAGCCTACAAAGCAGACAAAATAATTTGGCCGACAGAATCACGGCACAAAAACCTTTTTTTAATATCAATAAAATAATATTAGATTCTTATATCCAAGAAGCATCGGCTGGAGGTTTTAGATATCCAAAAGCGAGGACAGACTTTTTTAATGCATTCGAAAAAGGAGCACTAATCTTCAACTACTTGGGACACGGTGGCGAGGATGGATTATCGGCTGAACGAATTTGGGAAAAATCAGATAGCCAAAACCTAAACAATCAATACAAATATCCATTATTCATTACTATTACTTGCGAGTTTTCCCGTTTTGACAATCCCACCAGACCAACAGCAGGAGAATACACCTATTGGAACCCGAAAGGCGGTGCTATTGCCATGATTACTACTATTCGCGCTATTGGTCAATTTAGCGCAGAAAATTTCAACGACACTTTATCTCAAAACTTATTGTCTTTTGGTTCTAATGAGTACACCTCAATTGCAGAGGCTTTACGAATATCAAAAAACAGCAATCCGAATTCATCTACTAATGTCGTTTTTTATATTGGAGATCCCGCATTGTTTTTAGCTATTCCAAAACCGAAAGTAAAGCTTACAAAAATAAATGATATCCCAACAACTCAAACCACGGATGCATTTAAATCATTAGCTCACATGAAAGTAACTGGCGAAATAACTGATGAAAATGATGTTACGCTGACAAATTATAACGGCGAAATTTCATCTACTATTTTTGATAAGACAATCCCAAGAACAACGTATAACAACGACGGAAACAGCCCACCAATAAATTTCACTACACTCGGAGAAACCATATTTAGAGGAAATGCTTCTGTTAAAAACGGAATATTTGAATTTAATTTTGTTGTCCCAAGAGACATTAGAATCCCTCTTGACAATGGAAAAATAAGTTTTTACGCTAAAAAAGAGCAGGTTTTAGAGAATGAAACTGGCTACGACACGAATATTAAAATAGGAGGTATAAATGAAAATGCAGCCGAGGACAATATTAGCCCAAAAGTTAAGTTATATATGAATGACGAGACATTTGTTTCAGGAGGCATTACAAACTCATCTCCTTTTTTACTTGCTTTTCTCGAAGATGAAAATGGAATTAATACTGCAAGCGGAATTGGACACGACATTATAGCTATTTTGGATGGAGACATAAGCAACCCATATATACTAAATGATTATTACCAAACAAATATTGATGATTTTACAAATGGAAGTTTACGATTCCCATTACATGACATTTCGGTCGGATTGCATACTATTGTATTTAAAGCATGGGATGTTTACAACAATCCAACAACTACCGAAATTCAATTTTTAGTAGTAGGAGACGAAACAATAACTTTGACACATGTTTTAAATTATCCAAATCCATTTGTCAATTATACTGAATTTTGGTTTACTCACAACAGACCTTACGAACCACTAACAGTTCAAATTCAAGTTTTCACAATAACTGGAAAGGTAGTTTGGACAAAAAACCAAATCATAACAACAGAAGGTTTTTTATCTAAAGAAATCACTTGGGACGGAAGAGATGATTTTGGAAATAAAATAGGCAAAGGCGTTTATATCTACAAGCTCACTGTCAAGTCTAGCACAACAAATAAAAAAGCTGAAAAGATCGAAAAGCTTGTGATACTTTAATAATATAGTATATTTGTTTAATGAATTTTAACATCAAAATGAGAAAAATAATACTTATAACAACTAGTATACTCACTTTTTCTTTTGCAAAAGCACAAGATAGAGTAATAACAACTGCAGTTCCCTTTTTATTAGTATCTGCAGATGCTAGAGCTGCTGGTATGGCTGATGTTGGTGTAGCCACTTCAGCAGATGCTTTTTCACAACAATGGAATCCTGCAAAATATGCTTTTGCAATTGATAAACAAGGCTTTTCTATAAGTTACACACCCTACCTTACTGATTTAGCCAATGATATTTCATTAGGACAATTAACCTATTATAATAAAATAAGCGAAAGAAGTGCTTTTGCTGGAAGTTTACGTTATTTTGGGTTTGGTAATATCGAATTAAGAGAAACTGGAGACCCAAATGAAGTTCCCAGAATTGTATCACCAAATGAGTTTGCACTAGATGGTTCTTATTCCTTAAAATTAAGCGAGAAATTTTCTATGGCTGTAGCAGGAAGATACATTCATTCTAATCTAAAAGTAGTTTCAGACAACGGTGATGCCTCTGCAGCAAATTCTTTCGCAATTGATGTTGCGGGTTTTTATCAATCAGAAGAAATTGCCTATAATGACTTTAACGGAAGATGGAGAGCAGGTTTTAATATTCAAAACTTAGGACCAAAAATAAGTTATGACAATGACGAAATTAGCACTAACTTTTTACCCGCTAACTTAAAGGTAGGAACTGGATTTGATTTCATACTTGACGATTACAACAAGGTAGCACTGAATCTTGAATTTAGTAAACTATTGGTTCCAACCCCTCAAAATCCAGATCTAAATGGAGACGGAACGATTACAGCTGAAGAAAGAGCTCAAAATAATGACAATTACCGCTCTATTGGTTGGGTTTCTGGAGTTTTTAAATCATTCGGAGATGCACCAGACGGATTTAGTGAAGAAGTTAAAGAAGTTACATATGCAGTTGGAGCTGAATACTTATACCAAGATTCATTTGCAATGAGACTAGGTTATTTTCATGAAAGTCCACTTAAAGGAGCTAGAAAATTTTTCTCGCTTGGAGCCGGATTTAAATACAATGTAGTTAAAGTAGATGTGTCTTATTTATTCTCAGCTTCAAAAGTAAAAAACCCTTTAGAAAACACCCTTCGTTTCTCTCTTACATTCAACTTTGGAGACAAATACGATGAATATTAATTTTTAATAAAATTTAAATTAAAAGTCCAAATTTCAACCCCTGAACTTTGGACTTTTTTTCCTATAAAAATATGAAAGAAATAACTATTACAAGCCATTTCTCTGTTTATAATTCAACACTTGAATTACCAATTGAAGTACAAAATCTTATGGAGCAAGCCATTTCAGCACGGAAAAATGCATATGCACCATATTCAAAATTTAGAGTTGGTACGGCTTTATTATTAGATAATGGAAAAATAGTATTGGGCTCTAATCAAGAAAATGCTGCTTATCCATCTGGACTATGCGCAGAGCGAGTAGCTATTTTTCAAGCCGGAGCAATATACCCAAATGCAAAAATCACAAAAATGGCGATTACAGCTGCTTCAGACACCAATAAAACAACAGAACCAATACCTCCTTGCGGTGCGTGTAGACAATCAATTGCCGAATATGAAATCCGCCAAGAGTCGCAAATAGAAATTTATTTCATGGGAGAAACTGGCGAAGTCTATAAATCACACTCCCTAAAAAACCTGCTCCCGTTATTATTTAACAAAAACGTGTTGTAAAATTGCTAAAAATTAGCTTTTTAATTTTAGTTCTTAGTTGGAATGTCCTATTTTTGCAATTCGCAAATTTGTGGGAGGAAACTATTTTGCGTTATAGGTACTAGTTGATAACACAATAAAACTTTAGCAAAAGAACAATTGAGATGAAAGAAGTTACAAAAGAAGTATATTTAAAGTGGTACGAAGACATGCTGCTTTGGAGAAAGTTTGAAGACAAGCTTGCAGCATTATACATACAACAAAAAGTTAGAGGTTTTCTACACTTATATAATGGTCAAGAAGCAGTACTAGCAGGTGCATTGCATGCAATGGACTTGACAAAAGACAAAATGATTACTGCATATAGAAATCACGTTCAACCAATTGGAATGGGTGTAGATCCAAGAAGAGTAATGGCTGAGCTTTTAGGAAAAGTTACGGGAACATCAAAAGGAATGGGTGGTTCTATGCATATTTTCTCAAAAGAGCACCGTTTTTATGGTGGTCATGGAATCGTAGGTGGACAAATTCCTGTAGGAGCTGGATTGGCTTTTGCAGATAAATACTTTGAAACTGGCGGTGTAACAATGACCTATTTTGGTGATGGAGCAGCACGTCAAGGATCTTTGCACGAAGCTTTCAACATGGCTATGTTATGGAAACTACCTGTAGTTTTTATTGTAGAAAATAACGGTTATGCAATGGGAACTTCTGTTGAAAGAACGGCTAACCACACTGATATTTGGAAACTAGGTTTAGGGTATGAAATGCCTTGTGGACCAGTTGACGGAATGAATCCAGTAAAAGTTGCTGAAGCGATGACAGAAGCTATTGATAGAGCGCGTCGTGGTGATGGACCAACTTTCTTAGAAATGAAAACATATCGTTATAGAGGACACTCTATGTCGGATGCTCAACTATATAGATCAAAAGAAGAAGTAGAAGAATACAAAAAAATTGATCCAATTACACAAGTTCTAGATGTAATTAAAGATCAAAAATATGCTACAGAAGAAGAAATTGACGCAATCGACCAAAGAGTTAAAGACTTAGTTCAAGAATGTGTTGATTTTGCTGAAGAATCGGAATATCCTCCAATTCAACAATTATACGACGTAGTATACGCACAAGAAGATTATCCATTTATACCTCATAAACTATAAAATCAATTATGGCAACAATAATTACAATGCCTCGTTTGAGTGATACTATGACGGAAGGAACGGTAGCAACTTGGCTTAAAAAAGTAGGTGACAAAATTAGCGAAGGCGATATCCTTGCAGAAATTGAAACTGACAAAGCAACAATGGAATTTGAGTCTTTCAACGAAGGAACTCTTTTGCATATAGGAATTCAAGCTGGTGAAACGGCGCCTGTAGATTCATTATTAGCAATAATAGGAAATGAAGGGGAAGATATTTCTGCAATTTTGGCAGGAAAATCTGAAACTCCTAAAGAAGATACTACAAAGAAAGAAACAACTTCTGAAACTAAAACTGAAGTAAAAGAAACAGCTGCTCCGGCCGCTTTACCTAAAGGTGTTATAGTGGTAACTATGCCTCGTTTAAGCGATACAATGACGGAAGGAACTGTAGCTACTTGGTTGAAAAAAGTAGGTGATAAAGTTGCTGAAGGTGATATTCTTGCTGAAATCGAAACCGACAAAGCAACAATGGAATTTGAATCTTTCAACGAAGGAACTTTATTATACATAGGAATTGAAGAGGGAAATGCAGCACCAATTGATAGCTTATTAGCTATTATAGGACCTGCAGGAACTGATATCTCAGGAATAGCAGAAAACTTCACAGTTGGAGGAGCTAAACCAGTAACAACTGAAGAGGTTGCAACAGCATCTGCTGCACCGGCAGAGCCAACAGCACAAGAAGCTTCTACTGATGGAAAACGTATTTTAGCATCGCCGTTAGCAAAGAAAATTGCTAGCGACAAAGGAATTCAATTGACACAAGTTAAAGGTTCTGGTGAAAACGGGCGTATTGTGAAAAGCGATATCGAAAACTACTCACCTGCTGCTGCAGCGCCACAAGCTGCCGCACCTGCACCTGCTAAAACCGAAACTGCTGCTGCACCTGCACCAAAAGTTTTTGTTCCTGCTGGAGAAGTATTTACTGAGGAAATCAAGAATTCGCAAATGCGTAAAATCATTGCAAAACGTCTAGCGGAATCTTTATTCACTGCACCACATTACAACTTAACCATAGAAGTAACTATGGACGAAGCAATGAAATCAAGAGCAATTATCAATAATGTTCCGGATACTAAAGTATCTTTCAATGACATGGTGATTAAAGCTTGTGCAATGGCTCTTAAAAAACACTTGAAAATTAATTCACAGTGGAAAGAAGATGCAATTACCATCAACCACCATGTAAACATAGGTGTTGCAGTAGCTGTTGAAGACGGATTAGTTGTTCCTGTATTAAAATTCACTGATGCTATGAGTTTGTCTCAAATTGGTGGAAGTGTTAGAGATCTTGCTGGAAGAGCAAAAAGCAAAAAATTACTACCTTCAGAAATGGAAGGAAGTACTTTCACAGTTTCTAATCTTGGAATGTTTGGTATCACTGAATTTAATTCAATTATCAACCAACCTAACTCAGCTATCCTATCTGTAGGAGCAATCGTTGAGAAACCAGTGGTTAAAAACGGACAAATTGTTGTAGGTAACACTATGATGTTATCTCTTGCTTGTGACCACCGTACTATCGACGGAGCAACTGGAGCACAGTTCTTACAAACATTAAAACAATACATTGAAAATCCAGTAACCATGCTTGCATAAGTACTGATTCTGTATAAAAACAAAAACCCGTCTTGTATAACATGACGGGTTTTTTATTTGGGCATATCCTTGCTTCCACTTTCGTTACAGCAAGGTCGGGCTGTACACTATATCTTTTATTCCATTGCATTCCATAAAAGGATGTCGCTTCCATCTCTTATGCATTACATCACTTATAACTTATTTTTCTCCTCTATCCACTTCGACATGTATTTCGTACTTTTCAACGTATGATGTTGCAACAGCTCCCCCATAAAATTATTCATTCGATGCTGCGCTAAATTCTTCTTTAAACTTTCAATTCGTTCTTTGAAATTATCTTCAAATAAGATTCTTAAATAACGGCTCTTAATTATTTCAATTCCATTTCTTTGCGCTTCAATCCACCTCATTTCATCTTGGTATAATTGAACGGCTTTATCAGCAAAAGATTCTTGGTCATCTTCTACAAACCCATTCCATGACAACTGACCTTTCATAGATTCAGCACCAACAGCAGTCGTAACGCTAGGTGTACCACATTGCATTGCTTCTAATAATTTCCCTTTAATTCCCGCACCAAAACGCAACGGAGCTAAAACTACACGTGATTCTTTAACAACATCTCTTGCATTCGCTACACGCCCATTAATTAAAAAACCATCTTTTGCATTATTTAACTGCAATACTTTTTGAGAAGGATAAGCACCATAAATATTTAAAACAGCACCTGGTAATTGTTTTTTAATCGAAGGCCAAATAGCTTCTTTCAAATACTGAACCGCATTCCAATTGGGTTCATGATAAAAATTACCAATAAAAACAAAATCCTTTCGATCATCAAATGAAGGCAATACATTTAAATCTGGAACTTCATTGGAACTAAGCAAAAGAGGAATATAATACAACAAATTTGTGTCTATTTTGAAAACCGTAGTTAATAATTCCATTTCAAATTCTGAAATCATTAAAGATAGATCACAACGCAAAATACTAGCTATTTCACGCTTAGAAACATCTTCATTAAACAAATCTCCAAACTCAAATAAACGTCCCTCCTTGAAGGCCTTTTGCCGTGCTAAGCGCAGACAATGTAAGTCTTCGGTATCCAAAAGTCGTAAAGCATTAGGACAGGTTTCGGCTACACGCCAACCAAACTGTTCCTCCATCATAAAACGATCAAATAAAACAACTTTAGGACCAAGTTCTTTTATAAAATCATCAAAACTACCACAATTTAAAGAAATTGCTTTTCTTTTAATCCCTAACAAATTAAGATCAACCATATAATCGCTCTCCATTGCAGGGCTAGCGAAAGTAACCTCATAACCATCTTCCTTAAAGAGGGAAATCAATTGCATCATTCTAGCACCAGCAGCAGAAGAATTAGGCTCTGGCCAAACAAAACCAATTATTAATAGCTTTTCAATCACATTCATAACTTATATCATTACAAATACAAAATAATGGTATTTAGACCGCATTACCATGATTTCGACAATAAATAAGAAAGAAAACACTAATTTTACAACTTTAAAACACAAATAAATGTTAGGATTAAAATTAGCAACCGATCCCCGTTGGGTAAATATAGTTGAATCAAATATTGAAGAAATATTGACGGACCATGCATGGTGTGAACAAAAAGCAGCTTCTAATGCGATAAGTCTAATAACCCAAAACTCGGAAAAAGAAGAATTAGTTACTGAACTAATGATCATAGCTAAAGAAGAAATAGAACATTTCAAAATGGTTCATGATCTTATCAAAGAAAGAGGTCTCACCTTTGGTCGCGAACGAAAAGACAGTTACGTTAATGAGCTTTTTAAATTCTTGAAAAAGGACGGAAGTCGCAATGATGCACTGTGTGAGCGTTTACTATTTTCAGCGATGATTGAAGCAAGAAGCTGCGAAAGATTCAAAGTCCTTTCTGAAAACATAAAAGATCAAGAACTAGCTGCATTTTATCGTGATTTAATGATTAGTGAAGCTGGACACTACACCACATTTTTAGCTTTTGCAAAAAAATATGCTGACAATGTTGATGTTGATAAACGTTGGAAAGAATGGATTGAATTTGAAACTTCGATCATCATTAATTATGGTAAAAACGAAACAGTACATGGTTAAAATAAAAAAGCGAATTCTAAATTAGGATTCGCTTTTTTATTTTAACAGGAAGTAAAATTACTTCTTTACAATGATAAATTCCGAACGTCTGTTTAAAGCATGTTCCTCTTCGGTACATTTTACGCAATTTATTTTTAATTCAGATTCCCCGTAACCTTTTCCTGATATTTTATCTGCACTTATTCCTTTAGAAATTATATATTGAACAGTCGCATTGGCTCTTCTTTCTGAAAGATCCATATTATAATCATCTCTACCTCTAGAGTCAGTATGTGATTTAGCTACAATGACCAAATCCTTATTCTGAGACATTATATAAACCAACTTATCAAGTTCATCCGCACCAAGTGTTGTAATATCACTTTTATCAAATTTAAAATATATTGGATTAAAGATAAATTCTGTATCCGTAACAACAACATTAATAGGATCTAATTTAGCATCAACATTATATTCACCTCCATTACTAACTGCAATAGGAAATGTTTTTGAAATAAAACCATCTTTACTAATTTCAACAAAATATGATTTATCATTTTTGGCACTATACATCATAGTTCCATTTTCGTTTGTTAATTGTTTATCCAAAACCTTTTTATCTATATCAGAAACAACCACTCTCGCATTAGTTATAACAGAACCCGTTACAGAATTACTAACAATGGCATGTATTTTTCCATTTTCAACAACAGGTATCGAAGAGTAAATTTGGTCTTTACCATTACGATTACTTGAAACATAACCTATCTTATTTTTTTTATTAAAAGTAAAAGCAAAATCATCTTTTTCAGAGTTTACAGGTTTACCAATATTACTGGCAACTTCATTTTTATTTAAATCTATTGAAAAAATATCAAAACCACCAAGACCTGACAGTCCTTTTGATGAAAAATACAGAATACTTTCATCTGTAATAAAAGGAAAACTTTCATCTTGAGAAGTATTTACATTAGCACCCAAATTTTCAGGATCTCCAAAACCTCCATCAGCTTTAACTTTAACTTTCCAAATATCCAATCCACCAAAAGTACCAGGCATGTTAGATGCAAAATAAAGTGTTTCCCCATCTTTTGTTATTGATGGATTACTAACCGAATAGTTTTTACTGTTAAAAGGTAAAGGAGTTATATTTGACCATTTTCCATTACTATCAGTGGCTTTATATAAATTTACTTGACCAAACTTAATTCTTTTACTTTTATTTTTATCAAACAATTTTTCGTTGAAACTTTCGCTAGAGAAATAAACAGTTTTACCGTCTTGAGTCATAGTCAAAGGACCTTCATGGTAAGCAGAATTCAATTCTGAAATTGGAACAGGTTCCGAATAAGTAGCCTCTTTTTCATTATAATTTGACCTGTAAAGATCTAAGAAAGGCTCGTTATTCCATCCATAAATTTTTCTGCTTTCATTTCTAGAACTGGCAAAATATAATACATCGTTATATTGAATAGCTCCAAAATCAGATTTTTCAGAATTAATATTTAACTTCTTTAAGTCAAACAATTTTTCTTTGCTAGAAATTTTAGATAAATAATCAGAATTATTAACAAATTCCTTAGATCTAGGGTCATTGGGTTCCATTCCAACAAATATTTTCATTTGTTTATCTGATAAATCATACTTACTATTGGATTTCAATACTTGTGCATATTTATAATATGTATCCGCATCTTGCTTCGACTGTAAAGCTTTTTCATACCAATTTTCAGATTCAGAAGTGTTATTCATATTATAATAACATTCCCCTAGTTGCTTAAAAACATAAGAATCTGAATTTCCGTTTTGAACTAACATTTTATAAGCATCCGCTGCTTTTACATATTCGTATCTGTCAAATAATTTATCTGCAGATTTTGTTTGATTATTTTGTGAGAAAATACTAATACTATTTAGTACAAAAAACAAAATTGTTGTATATCTTTTCATTAATTAAAATTTTGTATTAGAAAAATCTAGGTGAACGTGAAACCTTTTTTGGCGTAAATAAATCATATAAAATTATAAATTCATGAGAAGAAGGTGCAGTCACCTTTAAATCAGAAATTATATGGTCATAAGCATATCCTATTCTTAGCTCAGGTGTGATAGCAAAATTAACCATAGCACCAAAGCTATCTTCTAGTCTATAGCTCGCTCCTAACTCTATTTTCTCCATATATAAAAAATTTGCAGAAAGATCTAATGAAGGTTTTACATCAAATGCTGATTTCAACATAAAAGAAGGCTTAAATTTCAAATCATAATTAATATCAAACACATATCCCGCTGTTAAGAAATAATGAGAAACATCAGAACCGTACTCACGCCCATTATAATCTAAATGTGCTGACTTCATCATATTAGGAATTGAAAAGGAAACGTAGTATTTATCCGTGTAGTAAAAAAGACCAGCCCCTAAATTTAATGAAGCGTCATTTATGTCTTCCCCAAAAATACCTTCAGATGGGTCAGGTAGAGAAGATTGAATATCTCTAAGCGCCACTTTATGAAAAGAAACACCTGTTTTTAAACCAAAAGCCAATCTATGAGTGTCATTTAATTTTAAAGTATAAGAGAAATCTCCATACACATTTTGTTCAGTAACAGGGCCTATTTTATCTGAAATAAAAGACAGACCTAAACCTACATTATTACCTGCAGGAGCATGCCCTGAAAAAGTAAAAGAAGTAGGTGCATCCTCTATATTTACCCATTGCTTTCTATATAAAGCACCAAAAGAAATACTTTCTTTCGAACCTGCATATGCAGGATTAATAACATTCATATTATACATATATTGAGTATAATGTGGATTTTGCTGTGCCGATATATCAATACAGGCAAAAAGAACCAAAAGAGAAGTTAAAAATATTTTGTTCATATCCGTTTATTTTTCATTTTGTTGATAAAAAAGACCAACAATATATTTATTAAATTATAGTTTTTCTCTGATTAGATAAATCCAACCTGTTTTTGTTTTACCATTATTAAACTCAATAACGTAATAATACGTAGCACTAGGAAGTTCATTTCCTTTATCTGACTGGCCTTTCCATTGATCAGTATAGTTAGATTGATTATATACTTTGATCCCGTATCTATCAAATATTTCTAGTTTTTTTACGTCTAATAATTTTAAATCAAAATAGTCATTTGAACCATTTCCATCAGGAGAAATTCCTTTTTGTATATTACAGTAAATAGATTCGACAACTACGCTATTCGTTGTTTCACAACCATTAGCTACTGAAGATATTGTCAATGTATACGTCAGTGGAAACTCTTCAACAGCGGAAGAAGATGCTATCACATTAGAAACATTTAATATATTGGAATTTGTCCCAACTGTCAATCCAGAACTATCTTTCCATTGATAACTTACATCATTTGGATTGTATGAGCTTGCTAATGGACTTGCTGTTAAAACATAGTCTTTAGAATCGCAATCGCCCATAATCTCAAACTGGATTTGTGGTGGAACTGGATTAATTGTTTGTACTGCTCCAGTGTTTATACAAAAAATACTACTTGTAAATCTTACACTTATTGGATAAGTACCAGGTAATAAATTTACAAATATAGGACTGTCTTGATAACCATTGCCAATACTGTATTGTACATCATTTTGAGCAACAATTGTAATTGAACCTGTTTGCACTAAGCAAGTAGGCTGAACAATTTGTTGCACAGTTGGCACTAATGGTAATGGAGGAAGTGGATCAATAGTCACTTGCAATACACCTTGAACAGAGCATGTATTATCTGCAATATTTCTCACATACAATGTATAATTATTAGGTACTAAACCTGAAAATGAATTTGATGTTTGAAAAGTAGTACCATTCAAACTATATTCAACTCCAGTTTGCATTGTTACAACAATACTTCCTGAAGGAATTTCACATGTAGGTTGAACTACACTTGCCAATGTTGGAATTATAGGAGGTGTAGGTACTGGATTAATTGTTGTTGGTGTTGATGAAACATTTGCACAACTATTATCAGACACACTTCTTACATATAATGTATAGTCGTTTGGAATTAATCCCGAAAAGGAATTTGAAACCTGATATGTTATTCCATCTAAACTATATTCTGCTCCAGTTTGTGTAGTAATAGAAATAGTCCCAGAAGGTACTGCACACGTTGGTTGAATTACACTAGCAGTGGTTGGAACGACAATAACCTGTATTGGGTTAATAATTACATTTGTAGAAGACAGCGTTACACAAGTAATATCAGTTGTATTCCTAACATATAGTGTATAACTATTTGGCGCTAAGCCTGAAAACGAATTTGATCCTTGATAAATAACCCCATCTAGGCTATATTCAACTCCTGATTGCGAAGTTATTTTTATGGTTCCTGATGGTGTTGAACATGTAGGCTGAACAACACTTGCTGATGTAGGAATAACTGGAGGCAATGGTATAGCATATACTGTTGTTGTAGAAGAAGACATAGTCATACAAGTTGTGTCTCCTATATTTCTAACATATAATGTATAATTATTAGGCGCTAAGCTTGAAAATGAATTTGATGTTTGAAAAGTACTTCCATCTAAACTGTATTCAACCCCTGTTTGTGTAGTTATTACTATAGTACCTGAAGGTGTTCCACATGTGGGTTGAACTACACTAGAAGTAGTTGGTACTACTGGCGGAGTTGGTATCGCATTTATAGTTATTGCTGATGGAGACATAGTAATACAACTCGTATCGCCTGTATTTCTAACAAACAATGTATAATTATTTGGTGCTAAACCTGAAAATGTATTTGATCCTTGGTAAGTCACTCCATCCAAACTATATTCAATTCCTGCTTGTGCCGTTATTGAAATTGTTCCTGAAGGTATCGCACATGTTGGTTGGGTTATACTCGCTGTTGCTGGTACAACTGGTGGTAATGGAGTCGCATTTATTGTTGTTGTAGACGCTGACATTGTCACACAAGTAATATCTGATAAATTTCTAACGTATAATGTGTAACTATTCGGTGCAAGTCCAGAGAATGAATTCGACGACTGATAAGTTGTTCCTTCTAAACTATATTCAACTCCTGATTGGGAAGTTATTGTTATAGTTCCTGATGGAGTGGCACATGTAGGCTGAACAACACTGGCAGTTGTAGGAACAACTGGCGGCAATGGTACTGCATTCACTGTTGTTGTAGAAGAAGACATAGTCATACAAGTTGTATCACCTGTATTTCTAACATACAATGTATAATTATTTGGTGTTAAGCCTGGAAAGGAATTTGATGCTTGATAAGTACTTCCATCTAAACTATATTCAACTCCAGTTTGTGCTGATATAACAATTGTCCCGGTAGGAGTTCCGCAGGTTGGCTGAACTACACTAGAAGTAGAAGGCACTACTGGTGGAGTTGGTATCGCATTTATAGTTATTGCTGATGGAGACATAGTAATACAACTCGTATCGCCTGTATTTCTAACAAACAATGTATAATTATTTGGTGCTAAACCTGAAAATAAATTTGATCCTTGGTAAGTCACTCCATCCAAACTATATTCAATTCCTCCTTGCGCCGTTATTGAAATTGTTCCTGAAGGTATCGCACATGTTGGTTGGGTTATACTCGCTGTTGCTGGAACAACTGGTGGTAATGGAACCACATTTATTGTTGTTTTAGATGCTGACATTGTCACACAAGTAATATCCGCTAAATTTCTAACATATAATGTATAATCATTTGGTGCTAGACCTGAAAATGAATTAGATGCTTGATAAGTAGTTCCGTCCAAACTATATTCTACTCCTGATTGGGAAGTTATTGTTATAGTTCCTGATGGTGTGGCACATGTAGGCTGAACAACACTGGCAGTTGCAGGAACAACTGGCGGCAATGGTACTGCATTCACTGTTGTTGTAGAAGAAGACATAGTCATACAAGTTGTATCACCTGTATTTCTAACATACAATGTATAATTATTTGGTGTTAAGCCTGGAAAGGAATTTGATACTTGATAAGTACTTCCATCTAAACTATACTCTACTCCTGTTTGTGTTGTTATTACAATAGTTCCTGAAGGCGTTCCACATGTAGGTTGAGTTACACTAGCTAATGTAGGTTCAACTGGTGGAGTTGGTATAGCGTTTATTGTTATTACTGATGGTGACGGAGTAATACAACTTGTATCTCCCGTATTTCTTACATATAATGTATAATCATTTGGCGCTAAACCTGAGAAAGAATTCGAACCTTGATAGCTTATTCCATCCAAGCTATATTCGATTCCTGCTTGTGCAGTTATTGTTATAGTTCCTGATGGTATCGCACATGTTGGTTGAGTTATACTAGCCGTAGCAGGAGTAACAGGAGGTAATGGTGCTTCATCAATAGTAGTTGTAGAAGCGGACATGGTTACACAAGTGGCATCTCCAGAATTCCTAACATATAATGTATAGTCATTAGGTGCTAAGCCTGAAAATGAATTAGATGCTTGATAAGTAGTTCCATCCAAACTATATTCTACTCCTGATTGGGAAGTTATTGTTATAGTTCCTGATGGTGTGGCACATGTAGGCTGAACAACACTGGCAGTTGTAGGAACAACAGGTGGCAATGGTACTGCATTTATTATTGTTGTTGTTGCAGACATTGTCATACAAGTTGTATCATCCATATTTCGAACATACAATGTATAGCTATTTTCTGGTAAGCCTGAAAATGAATTTGTATTTCTAAAAATAATGCCATCTAAACTATACTCAGCACCGAATTGAGCCGTTATAACAATTGTCCCAGATGGAGATGCACAGGTTGGTTGAACTACATTTGCTGCTGTAGGAACTAAAGGGACAGGAGGTGCAGGGTTAATTACAACAGGAGATATTGAACTAATACTGCAAGAACCGTCAGATGCCTTTCTAATATATAATGTATAACTATTTGGGTTCAAACCCGAAAAAGTATTAGAAGCTTGATAAGTAGTTCCGTCAATACTATATTCAGCACCATTTTGACTTCCAATAGTTATTGTTCCCAATGGATTAGAACAGGTAGGCTGTACTAAACTTGAAGTTACTGGTGGTTCAAATAAATTTATTGTATAAAAATCATTACTATAACATGGTATTAATCCTGCTGATGAAAAAACAGCTGGATTAGGATCTCTTAGATTATAATCTATTCCTAAATTACCATAATCTAAATTACTCGAAATTTCAGGACTTAAAAAAGAGTTAGTTACACTATAACTTGTCTCATCCGTATCTTTCATTGTAAAACCAAAAAATTTAATATCACCAGAAGTGTAACCAATTAATGATTTTAAAATTTCTACCTCGAAACCTAAATTATAATCAGTAGCTCCAGTATTATTTTTATTAACCCCAAAAAAAGAGCCAGGTGCACTTGGGGTAGCGCTCCCAAGCGATGTTCTAACAGATTCTCCTGATTTTAATTCAACAATATCAGCAAAATAATTTGACTCTGTTGCATCAGTTGAAATAATTAAACAATAATCAGCTTGAAAGTAAGAATCAAATGTACTAGGATTATTATTAAAATAATTAAAACCCTTAACAGTGGCACCAGTTAGAACGTCTCCATAGTTAGACATATTAAAACCACCTGATTTCGAATCTAAAAATAACAAAAGACTACTGTTTTTATCCACTTTACCTGCAAGACCAACTACTAAGTTATTTTCTTCTGGACTAATTTTCAATGAATTTACATATGCTTTAGTAGCACTTACAGATAAAGGTGCTGTTAATACATTATCTTCAATTGGACCAGTTCCCCAAGCAGACTCAGTCATTGACCCATCTATGTTCTTTGCATATCTTGAACGAACACTTACTGTTTGTCCGTTCATAAGTGAACTTGTTGTATAAGTTCTGCTAGCTGACATAGCTTGTACAATAACTCCTTCTACCGAAAATTCAAACAAATCCCCGCCCCCATTCGCTGTAAAAGTTACAGGTGTGTTAGGACATAATAAGTTTGTAGGGCTATTACTAGGAGAAACAGAAATACTAACAGAAGCTGGAGATAAATATACTGATGCGACAACAGGAACCCTAATACTTACATCATTTGTCGATTTAGATTTACTTTGTACATAAAAGGTTCTAGTAGTTTTAATACTGGGACTATAAACAAAGCCAGTATATAAAGGAGTAGTAGCATTTTGACTTGCATACCACTCAATTTGTTCATCTGTACTAGAACCATTTGCGTATACATTAACTTGGACAAAACTTACACCATCACCGCAAGAACTTCCCGCAATTACTGAAGGAGGTGCTAAGAAAGCATTAAGTCTTGCCGATTTTAAAGATTTTTTACTCTTTTTAATTGTATCCGTAAAACTAAGATTTTTATAAAATGCTATAGTAAGATTAGTCCCAAATAGATTTTCATTGGGCTTTTTTGCAAGAATCTGATTTCCTGAAAATGTCAAAAACAGTAAAAATAAAAGTAATTTATTTTTCATATAATAAATTTTGTTGTTAGTATAACATACTATAATTTTTAAAAAAAGAGTAAGAAAATAAAACATAAATGTATTGTTTTATTTTGTTTATGCACAAATATATTTAATATAAAATTAACATTATTAATATAATATCTAAAAAGTATTCATACTCTACCAATATTTAATAGAAAAACTAGAATAAAACAAAAAACCCTATTCACATAAATGAATAGGGTTTTTAAAGAAAGGCGACGACATACTCTCCCACATAACTGCAGTACCATCTGCGCAGGCGGGCTTAACTACTCTGTTCGGGATGGGAAGAGGTGAGCCCCGCCGCAATAACCACCTTAAGAAGTTATAATTGCTTTGGGCAATTTTTCAATGATTGTTTATCTTACGATAAAAATCTATTGAACAATATCTTAACATACTGAGATAAAGAAAAAAATATTAGTTCCTGAAATAAATTCAGGATAAAAGAAAGTTTCCCCAGCCTCTTGCGAGGCTGGAAAGGTGTACATAAGCTTACGGATTATTAGTACTACTCGACTATGACATTACTGCCTTTACATCTATAGCCTATCAACGTGGTCATCTCCCACGATCCTTAAAAGAAATCTCATCTTGTGGTGGGTTTCGCGCTTATATGCTTTCAGCGCTTATCCCTTCCAAACGTAGCTACTCTGCCATGCCACTGGCGTGACAACAGATACACTAGAGGTTTGTCCAATTCGGTCCTCTCGTACTAGAATCAGATCCACTCAAATTTCTTGCGCCCACAGTAGATAGAGACCGAACTGTCTCACGACGTTCTGAACCCAGCTCGCGTGCCACTTTAATGGGCGAACAGCCCAACCCTTGGGACCTTCTCCAGCCCCAGGATGTGACGAGCCGACATCGAGGTGCCAAACCCCCCCGTCGATATGAGCTCTTGGGGGAGATCAGCCTGTTATCCCCGGCGTACCTTTTATCCTTTGAGCGATGGCCCTTCCATGCGGAACCACCGGATCACTATGCTCTACTTTCGTACCTGATCGACCTGTATGTCTCTCAGTCAAGCTCCCTTATGCCATTGCACTCTACGCACGGTTACCAAGCGTACTGAGGGAACCTTTAGAAGCCTCCGTTACTCTTTTGGAGGCGACCACCCCAGTCAAACTACCCACCAAGCAATGTCCCCCGCAAAACGGGGTTAGGCCTCAGATAAACAAAGGGTTGTATTTCAACAATGACTCCACAACGCCTAGCGACGCCACTTCACAGTCTCCAACCTATCCTACACATCATTTATCCAAGGTCAATACTAAGCTATAGTAAAGGTGCACAGGGTCTTTTCGTCCCACTGCGGGTAAACGGCATCTTCACCGTTACTACAATTTCACCGAGCTCATGGCTGAGACAGTGTCCAGATCGTTACACCATTCGTGCAGGTCGGAACTTACCCGACAAGGAATTTCGCTACCTTAGGACCGTTATAGTTACGGCCGCCGTTTACTGGGGCTTCATTTCAATGCTTCTGGTTACCCATAACATCTCCACTTAACCTTCCAGCACCGGGCAGGTGTCAGGCCCTATACTTCATCTTACGATTTTGCAGAGCCCTGTGTTTTTGATAAACAGTCGCCTGGACCTCTTCACTGCGGCCAGCATTGCTGCTGGCGACCCTTCTCCCGAAGTTACGGGTCTATTTTGCCTAATTCCTTAGCCATGAATCTCTCGAGCACCTTAGAATTCTCATCTCGACTACCTGTGTCGGTTTGCGGTACGGGTACTATTAACCTGAAGTTTAGAGGTTTTTCTTGGAAGCCCTTAGGTGCACTATCTCTTTGTCCGAAGACGCCGAGTACTATCGTATTTCCCCAAAACCCGTGGATTTGCCTGCGGGTCTTATAGGTAGGTACTTCAACGAACTATTCCGTCAGTTCGCGGCACTTTCATCACTCCGTCACCCCATCACAGTTAACAGTAGTACGGGAATATTAACCCGTTGTCCATCGACTGTCCCTTTCGGGTTCGCCTTAGGTCCCGACTAACCCACAGCTGATTAGCATAGCTGTGGAAACCTTAGTCTTTCGGTGTGCGGGTTTCTCGCCCGCATTATCGTTACTTATGCCTACATTTTCTTTTCTCACCGGTCCAGCATACCTTACGATACACCTTCTACCCTGTGAGAATGCTCCCCTACCACTTACAATAAATTGTAAATCCATAGCTTCGGTAATATACTTATGCCCGATTATTATCCATGCTCGTCCGCTCGACTAGTGAGCTGTTACGCACTCTTTAAATGAATGGCTGCTTCCAAGCCAACATCCTAGCTGTCTATGCAGACAAACCTCGTTCTTTCAACTTAGTATATATTTGGGGACCTTAGCTGATGGTCTGGGTTCTTTCCCTCTCGGACTTGGACCTTAGCACCCAAGCCCTCACTGTTAGTGAACATTATATAGCATTCGGAGTTTGTCAGGAATTGGTAGGCGGTGAAGCCCCCGCATCCAATCAGTAGCTCTACCTCTATATAACTTTATAACTAACGCTGCACCTAAATGCATTTCGGGGAGTACGAGCTATTTCCGAGTTTGATTGGCCTTTCACCCCTACCCACAGATCATCCCAAGACTTTTCAACGTCAACGGGTTCGGTCCTCCACTATGTGTTACCACAGCTTCAACCTGTCCATGGGTAGATCACACGGTTTCGCGTCTAACACTACTGACTAAAGCGCCCTATTCAGACTCGCTTTCGCTACGGATCCGTGGCTTAACCACTTATCCTTGCCAGCAACGTTAACTCGTAGGCTCATTATGCAAAAGGCACGCCGTCACCCCACGAAAGGGCTCCGACCGCTTGTAAGCGTATGGTTTCAGGATCTATTTCACTCCGTTATTCACGGTTCTTTTCACCTTTCCCTCACGGTACTGGTTCACTATCGGTCTCTCAGGAGTATTTAGCCTTAGCGGATGGTCCCGCCAAATTCAGACAGGATTTCTCGTGTCCCGCCCTACTCAGGATACCACTATCAATTATATCACTTACCTATACAGGACTATCACCCTCTTTGGTTCTACTTTCCAGTAGATTCTAGTTCGTTTTACATTGAATATCGTGGTCCTACAACCCCAACATTGCCGTAACAACATTGGTTTGGGCTAATCCGCGTTCGCTCGCCACTACTTACGGAATCACTTTTGTTTTCTTCTCCTCCGCCTACTTAGATGTTTCAGTTCAGCGGGTTTGCCCACCTATCGGTGTACTAGATCTTCAATCTAGTGGGTTGCCCCATTCAGGTATCTACGGATCAATCGGTGTGTGCCCGTCCCCGTAGCTTTTCGCAGCTTATCACGCCTTTCATCGCCTCTGAGAGCCAAGGCATCCCCCATACGCCCTTATTTTGCTTATTGTACCAATCCTAAAATTAATTAGGACCGTTTTTGTTTGTTTTCTACTATAAATAGTAAAAAACGCTTTCTACTTTTTATATTTTTCTTATCTCAATATGTCAATGAACTTGTATCGCTAGTTTAATCGTTTTTTCGTTTAATCGTTTAACCGATTTAACAAATCAACGTATCAACTTTTGATTTGTGGAGAATAACGGAGTCGAACCGTTGACCTCCTGCGTGCAAGGCAGGCGCTCTAGCCAGCTGAGCTAATCCCCCGTTTCAAATTTTAAATTATGAATGGTGAATTTTGAATTAATGTATAATTCATACTCATACTTCTAAAATTTCCTTTTATTCTGAATTTATTTCAGAATCTATTTAAGTTTAATAGTTGTCTCGGACAGACTCGAACTGTCGACCCCTACATTATCAGTGTAGTACTCTAACCAGCTGAGCTACGAGACACTCTTTATTCTTAAATTGTATTATTTGAACTAACAGCAAGAGTAATAAATTCTTAATCTTTGTTTCCACTTTCTCTTTTCGTCTCTTTCCCTACCGTGCTTATAAATAAGCTAACACTAAGGCTCTAGAAAGGAGGTGTTCCAGCCGCACCTTCCGGTACGGCTACCTTGTTACGACTTAGCCCTAGTTACCAGTTTTACCCTAGGCAGCTCCTTGCGGTCACCGACTTCAGGCACCCCCAGCTTCCATGGCTTGACGGGCGGTGTGTACAAGGCCCGGGAACGTATTCACCGGATCATGGCTGATATCCGATTACTAGCGATTCCAGCTTCACGGAGTCGAGTTGCAGACTCCGATCCGAACTGTGACCGGTTTTGTAGATTCGCTCCTGGTCGCCCAGTGGCTGCTCTCTGTACCGGCCATTGTAGCACGTGTGTAGCCCAAGGCGTAAGGGCCGTGATGATTTGACGTCATCCCCACCTTCCTCACAGTTTGCACTGGCAGTCTCGTTAGAGTTCCCGACATGACTCGCTGGCAACTAACAACAGGGGTTGCGCTCGTTATAGGACTTAACCTGACACCTCACGGCACGAGCTGACGACAACCATGCAGCACCTTGTAAATTGTCTTGCGAAAAGTCTGTTTCCAAACCGGTCAATCTACATTTAAGCCTTGGTAAGGTTCCTCGCGTATCATCGAATTAAACCACATGCTCCACCGCTTGTGCGGGCCCCCGTCAATTCCTTTGAGTTTCAAACTTGCGTTCGTACTCCCCAGGTGGGATACTTATCACTTTCGCTTAGCCACTGAGATTGCTCCCAACAGCTAGTATCCATCGTTTACGGCGTGGACTACCAGGGTATCTAATCCTGTTCGCTACCCACGCTTTCGTCCATCAGCGTCAATATATTAGTAGTAACCTGCCTTCGCAATTGGTATTCCATGTAATCTCTAAGCATTTCACCGCTACACTACATATTCTAGTTACTTCCTAATAATTCAAGTCTAGCAGTATCAATGGCCGTTCCACCGTTGAGCGATGGGCTTTCACCACTGACTTACTAAACCGCCTACGGACCCTTTAAACCCAATGATTCCGGATAACGCTTGGATCCTCCGTATTACCGCGGCTGCTGGCACGGAGTTAGCCGATCCTTATTCTTACGATACCGTCAAGCTCCTTCACGAAGGAGTGTTTCTTCTCGTATAAAAGCAGTTTACAATCCATAGGACCGTCATCCTGCACGCGGCATGGCTGGATCAGGCTTGCGCCCATTGTCCAATATTCCTCACTGCTGCCTCCCGTAGGAGTCTGGTCCGTGTCTCAGTACCAGTGTGGGGGATCTCCCTCTCAGGACCCCTACCCATCGTAGCCTTGGTATGCCGTTACCATACCAACTAGCTAATGGGACGCATGCTCATCTTTCACCGATAAATCTTTAATAATTAAATGATGCCACTCAATTATACTATGAGGTATTAATCCAAATTTCTCTGGGCTATCCCTCTGTGAAAGGTAGATTGCATACGCGTTACGCACCCGTGCGCCGGTCTCTAATTCCGAAGAACTATACCCCTCGACTTGCATGTGTTAAGCCTGCCGCTAGCGTTCATCCTGAGCCAGGATCAAACTCTTCATCGTATATTATGCAAGAACCATAAATGATTCTCTATTTATTTTTGACTGAAGGTCTAGTGGTTTTTTCAAATCTCTCGATTCTATTACTCTTTATTCTTTTGTCTTTGAAATCTCTCTCAAAAACGGCTGTCAATTCAATATGTCTAGGAACGTGTCTTATCTTGTTTTCCACTCGTAGCAACACTTAACGTGTCGCTCGAAGCGGGTGCAAAAGTAGATATTACTTTTAAACCTCACAAGCTTTTTTGAAACTTTTTTAGAAAATAAATTTCCTAATTAATTCCGTTTGCTTGCCAGTATTTTAAAGAACGTCTGCGTTGTTGCGGGTGCAAAAATAACACCTTTATACCGTTATTCAATACTTTTAATGCCTTTTTTTTAACCTTTTCGCAACTTTGTTTTTAAGTTGTTGAAAACCCGTATTTTAAATAAAGTTTTTTTATCCATCCAATACTCCCTTATCGACAGAGAAGCTTTAATAAAGCAGTTTGAACTACCTCCGCAAAATATAGCCTTTCCCAATAGCACTTCTATCGTCCTAACAAGACAGACTAACTACGCTCTTTCAATCGTATTTTATCCCATAAAAGCTTCTCTAAAAAAAAGAATGACCATATGAGATACGCCCAAGCCCCTTTTAAAGTCTGATCAACCCTAAATCAAAAACCAAAAACAGACAGTAGCAACTCCCTAAAGCAAAGCAAGTCCTTAAAATTGTCAGCAATCAGTTCCAATCTTTACCCAAACCGCGCTTCATTGACATAACAAAGCAATACTCTCGTAGCTCTTATCCAAAAATATTCTTTTAAAAGAATGCAAAATGAAATTAAGAAATCCACTTTAGACAACTCCTGTTCCATTTAAATTTCAATAACAATTAAACGAACCCTTGAGAGGTCTGATTTTTTTAGTCTGACCACGAAAATCGGATACTGTCATCGAATCATTCAAAAATACCCGTAAATTGTTTGCAGTAAAAATACATTCCAAACCTTTAGTGTTATAATTCAGTGAGAATTTCGTTTATGTTCCTATTGACTTATTTACTAGAGAATAAATTAAACTAAAGTCAATTGTCAGACTAAAATATATTAAGTTGATATTCCCTTATTTAATCTCAATCAAAAACCACTTCATTACATAACAAATGCTTTCGTCACTATAAATAATAAAACTATTACCCATACCAAAATCTAATAATTACTGCTTTGGTACATTTTTATATTCAGAAAAAAAGGTGATTTACATAGCAAAATCTGCCGAACTACGGTTGGATTAGATAGATTGTTCTGAAAATACATAAATCATTAGGATTCTAGTTACTATTTCTTCTCTAATACCCATTCCTTGAAGAAAAATCGATTTTTTTGCGCACAAAAAAACCCTATTCACATAAATGAATAGGGTTTTTAAAGAAAGGCGACGACATACTCTCCCACATAACTGCAGTACCATCTGCGCAGGCGGGCTTAACTACTCTGTTCGGGATGGGAAGAGGTGAGCCCCGCCGCAATAACCACCTTAAGAAGTTATAATTGCTTTGGGCAATTTTTCAATGATTGTTTATCTTACGATAAAAATCTATTGAACAATATCTTAACATACTGAGATAAAGAAAAAAATATTAGTTCCTGAAATAAATTCAGGATAAAAGAAAGTTTCCCCAGCCTCTTGCGAGGCTGGAAAGGTGTACATAAGCTTACGGATTATTAGTACTACTCGACTATGACATTACTGCCTTTACATCTATAGCCTATCAACGTGGTCATCTCCCACGATCCTTAAAAGAAATCTCATCTTGTGGTGGGTTTCGCGCTTATATGCTTTCAGCGCTTATCCCTTCCAAACGTAGCTACTCTGCCATGCCACTGGCGTGACAACAGATACACTAGAGGTTTGTCCAATTCGGTCCTCTCGTACTAGAATCAGATCCACTCAAATTTCTTGCGCCCACAGTAGATAGAGACCGAACTGTCTCACGACGTTCTGAACCCAGCTCGCGTGCCACTTTAATGGGCGAACAGCCCAACCCTTGGGACCTTCTCCAGCCCCAGGATGTGACGAGCCGACATCGAGGTGCCAAACCCCCCCGTCGATATGAGCTCTTGGGGGAGATCAGCCTGTTATCCCCGGCGTACCTTTTATCCTTTGAGCGATGGCCCTTCCATGCGGAACCACCGGATCACTATGCTCTACTTTCGTACCTGATCGACCTGTATGTCTCTCAGTCAAGCTCCCTTATGCCATTGCACTCTACGCACGGTTACCAAGCGTACTGAGGGAACCTTTAGAAGCCTCCGTTACTCTTTTGGAGGCGACCACCCCAGTCAAACTACCCACCAAGCAATGTCCCCCGCAAAACGGGGTTAGGCCTCAGATAAACAAAGGGTTGTATTTCAACAATGACTCCACAACGCCTAGCGACGCCACTTCACAGTCTCCAACCTATCCTACACATCATTTATCCAAGGTCAATACTAAGCTATAGTAAAGGTGCACAGGGTCTTTTCGTCCCACTGCGGGTAAACGGCATCTTCACCGTTACTACAATTTCACCGAGCTCATGGCTGAGACAGTGTCCAGATCGTTACACCATTCGTGCAGGTCGGAACTTACCCGACAAGGAATTTCGCTACCTTAGGACCGTTATAGTTACGGCCGCCGTTTACTGGGGCTTCATTTCAATGCTTCTGGTTACCCATAACATCTCCACTTAACCTTCCAGCACCGGGCAGGTGTCAGGCCCTATACTTCATCTTACGATTTTGCAGAGCCCTGTGTTTTTGATAAACAGTCGCCTGGACCTCTTCACTGCGGCCAGCATTGCTGCTGGCGACCCTTCTCCCGAAGTTACGGGTCTATTTTGCCTAATTCCTTAGCCATGAATCTCTCGAGCACCTTAGAATTCTCATCTCGACTACCTGTGTCGGTTTGCGGTACGGGTACTATTAACCTGAAGTTTAGAGGTTTTTCTTGGAAGCCCTTAGGTGCACTATCTCTTTGTCCGAAGACGCCGAGTACTATCGTATTTCCCCAAAACCCGTGGATTTGCCTGCGGGTCTTATAGGTAGGTACTTCAACGAACTATTCCGTCAGTTCGCGGCACTTTCATCACTCCGTCACCCCATCACAGTTAACAGTAGTACGGGAATATTAACCCGTTGTCCATCGACTGTCCCTTTCGGGTTCGCCTTAGGTCCCGACTAACCCACAGCTGATTAGCATAGCTGTGGAAACCTTAGTCTTTCGGTGTGCGGGTTTCTCGCCCGCATTATCGTTACTTATGCCTACATTTTCTTTTCTCACCGGTCCAGCATACCTTACGATACACCTTCTACCCTGTGAGAATGCTCCCCTACCACTTACAATAAATTGTAAATCCATAGCTTCGGTAATATACTTATGCCCGATTATTATCCATGCTCGTCCGCTCGACTAGTGAGCTGTTACGCACTCTTTAAATGAATGGCTGCTTCCAAGCCAACATCCTAGCTGTCTATGCAGACAAACCTCGTTCTTTCAACTTAGTATATATTTGGGGACCTTAGCTGATGGTCTGGGTTCTTTCCCTCTCGGACTTGGACCTTAGCACCCAAGCCCTCACTGTTAGTGAACATTATATAGCATTCGGAGTTTGTCAGGAATTGGTAGGCGGTGAAGCCCCCGCATCCAATCAGTAGCTCTACCTCTATATAACTTTATAACTAACGCTGCACCTAAATGCATTTCGGGGAGTACGAGCTATTTCCGAGTTTGATTGGCCTTTCACCCCTACCCACAGATCATCCCAAGACTTTTCAACGTCAACGGGTTCGGTCCTCCACTATGTGTTACCACAGCTTCAACCTGTCCATGGGTAGATCACACGGTTTCGCGTCTAACACTACTGACTAAAGCGCCCTATTCAGACTCGCTTTCGCTACGGATCCGTGGCTTAACCACTTATCCTTGCCAGCAACGTTAACTCGTAGGCTCATTATGCAAAAGGCACGCCGTCACCCCACGAAAGGGCTCCGACCGCTTGTAAGCGTATGGTTTCAGGATCTATTTCACTCCGTTATTCACGGTTCTTTTCACCTTTCCCTCACGGTACTGGTTCACTATCGGTCTCTCAGGAGTATTTAGCCTTAGCGGATGGTCCCGCCAAATTCAGACAGGATTTCTCGTGTCCCGCCCTACTCAGGATACCACTATCAATTATATCACTTACCTATACAGGACTATCACCCTCTTTGGTTCTACTTTCCAGTAGATTCTAGTTCGTTTTACATTGAATATCGTGGTCCTACAACCCCAACATTGCCGTAACAACATTGGTTTGGGCTAATCCGCGTTCGCTCGCCACTACTTACGGAATCACTTTTGTTTTCTTCTCCTCCGCCTACTTAGATGTTTCAGTTCAGCGGGTTTGCCCACCTATCGGTGTACTAGATCTTCAATCTAGTGGGTTGCCCCATTCAGGTATCTACGGATCAATCGGTGTGTGCCCGTCCCCGTAGCTTTTCGCAGCTTATCACGCCTTTCATCGCCTCTGAGAGCCAAGGCATCCCCCATACGCCCTTATTTTGCTTATTGTACCAATCCTAAAATTAATTAGGACCGTTTTTGTTTGTTTTCTACTATAAATAGTAAAAAACGCTTTCTACTTTTTATATTTTTCTTATCTCAATATGTCAATGAACTTGTATCGCTAGTTTAATCGTTTTTTCGTTTAATCGTTTAACCGATTTAACAAATCAACGTATCAACTTTTGATTTGTGGAGAATAACGGAGTCGAACCGTTGACCTCCTGCGTGCAAGGCAGGCGCTCTAGCCAGCTGAGCTAATCCCCCGTTTCAAATTTTAAATTATGAATGGTGAATTTTGAATTAATGTATAATTCATACTCATACTTCTAAAATTTCCTTTTATTCTGAATTTATTTCAGAATCTATTTAAGTTTAATAGTTGTCTCGGACAGACTCGAACTGTCGACCCCTACATTATCAGTGTAGTACTCTAACCAGCTGAGCTACGAGACACTCTTTATTCTTAAATTGTATTATTTGAACTAACAGCAAGAGTAATAAATTCTTAATCTTTGTTTCCACTTTCTCTTTTCGTCTCTTTCCCTACCGTGCTTATAAATAAGCTAACACTAAGGCTCTAGAAAGGAGGTGTTCCAGCCGCACCTTCCGGTACGGCTACCTTGTTACGACTTAGCCCTAGTTACCAGTTTTACCCTAGGCAGCTCCTTGCGGTCACCGACTTCAGGCACCCCCAGCTTCCATGGCTTGACGGGCGGTGTGTACAAGGCCCGGGAACGTATTCACCGGATCATGGCTGATATCCGATTACTAGCGATTCCAGCTTCACGGAGTCGAGTTGCAGACTCCGATCCGAACTGTGACCGGTTTTGTAGATTCGCTCCTGGTCGCCCAGTGGCTGCTCTCTGTACCGGCCATTGTAGCACGTGTGTAGCCCAAGGCGTAAGGGCCGTGATGATTTGACGTCATCCCCACCTTCCTCACAGTTTGCACTGGCAGTCTCGTTAGAGTTCCCGACATGACTCGCTGGCAACTAACAACAGGGGTTGCGCTCGTTATAGGACTTAACCTGACACCTCACGGCACGAGCTGACGACAACCATGCAGCACCTTGTAAATTGTCTTGCGAAAAGTCTGTTTCCAAACCGGTCAATCTACATTTAAGCCTTGGTAAGGTTCCTCGCGTATCATCGAATTAAACCACATGCTCCACCGCTTGTGCGGGCCCCCGTCAATTCCTTTGAGTTTCAAACTTGCGTTCGTACTCCCCAGGTGGGATACTTATCACTTTCGCTTAGCCACTGAGATTGCTCCCAACAGCTAGTATCCATCGTTTACGGCGTGGACTACCAGGGTATCTAATCCTGTTCGCTACCCACGCTTTCGTCCATCAGCGTCAATATATTAGTAGTAACCTGCCTTCGCAATTGGTATTCCATGTAATCTCTAAGCATTTCACCGCTACACTACATATTCTAGTTACTTCCTAATAATTCAAGTCTAGCAGTATCAATGGCCGTTCCACCGTTGAGCGATGGGCTTTCACCACTGACTTACTAAACCGCCTACGGACCCTTTAAACCCAATGATTCCGGATAACGCTTGGATCCTCCGTATTACCGCGGCTGCTGGCACGGAGTTAGCCGATCCTTATTCTTACGATACCGTCAAGCTCCTTCACGAAGGAGTGTTTCTTCTCGTATAAAAGCAGTTTACAATCCATAGGACCGTCATCCTGCACGCGGCATGGCTGGATCAGGCTTGCGCCCATTGTCCAATATTCCTCACTGCTGCCTCCCGTAGGAGTCTGGTCCGTGTCTCAGTACCAGTGTGGGGGATCTCCCTCTCAGGACCCCTACCCATCGTAGCCTTGGTATGCCGTTACCATACCAA
The DNA here is from genome assembly GCF_041200085.1 of Flavobacterium sp. WC2409. NCBI lineage: Bacteria > Pseudomonadati > Bacteroidota > Flavobacteriia > Flavobacteriales > Flavobacteriaceae > Flavobacterium > Flavobacterium sp. WC2409. Next base: position 658 of record NZ_CP165625.1, on the reverse strand, counting down.
CTAGCTAATGGGACGCATGCTCATCTTTCACCGATAAATCTTTAATAATTAAATGATGCCACTCAATTATACTATGAGGTATTAATCCAAATTTCTCTGGGCTATCCCTCTGTGAAAGGTAGATTGCATACGCGTTACGCACCCGTGCGCCGGTCTCTAATTCCGAAGAACTATACCCCTCGACTTGCATGTGTTAAGCCTGCCGCTAGCGTTCATCCTGAGCCAGGATCAAACTCTTCATCGTATATTATGCAAGAACCATAAATGATTCTCTATTTATTTTTGACTGAAGGTCTAGTGGTTTTTTCAAATCTCTCGATTCTATTACTCTTTATTCTTTTGTCTTTGAAATCTCTCTCAAAAACGGCTGTCAATTCAATATGTCTAGGAACGTGTCTTATCTTGTTTTCCACTCGTAGCAACACTTAACGTGTCGCTCGAAGCGGGTGCAAAAGTAGATATTACTTTTAAACCTCACAAGCTTTTTTGAAACTTTTTTAGAAAATAAATTTCCTAATTAATTCCGTTTGCTTGCCAGTATTTTAAAGAACGTCTGCGTTGTTGCGGGTGCAAAAATAACACCTTTATACCGTTATTCAATACTTTTAATGCCTTTTTTTTAACCTTTTCGTAACTTTGTTTTTAAGTTGTTGAAAAT